>NZ_JARANU010000007.1:0-120449 GCF_029889855.1 Halopenitus sp. POP-27
CTATGGGCACAGTCGGCAGCGTCAGAAGTGTATATGAGACTGGTGGCGGTCGGTAATGGCGGCCAGTCGGTGGTGGGTCGGTGGTGGCGGTCGCCCCCCGAGCAACGTACAAAGGTAAAGTGGCTGTGTCGTCGATACGTGGGTATGACTGACGGGGACATCGACGACGTCGACAGGGCGATCCTGTACGCGCTACAGGAGGATGCCCGAAACATGTCGTCCGGAGACATCGCGGAACGGACCGACACCTCGGACAGCACCGTCCGCAAGCGCATTCAGCGGCTCGAGTCGGAGGACGTGATCAAGGGATACAGCGCCAGCGTCGACTACCAGAAATCCGGATATCCGCTCCGGATGTTGCTCTACTGTACCGCGTCGATACCCGACCGCGGCGACCTCATCGCGGATGTGCTGGCGATCGACGGCGTCGTCTCGGTCCAGGAGTTGGTCACCGGCGAACAGAACCTCCTCGTGACGGTCGTCGGCGAATCCGACGACGACATCACGCCCGTCGCGCAGGAACTGCTGGATATGGGGCTCACCGTCGCCGACGAGGTCCTCGTGCGGACCCACGAGACGACCCCGTTCGGCCGGTTCGACCCCGAAAAATCGGACGAGTGACGATCGAAGTGCTGATCGGTGACGATCGAGGATCCGACCGGATCCGAATCCGACGGGTCAGGGACCCGAGACGAGCCGAGGGGAAGGATAAACATAATGTTCTATAATCCATAACTCACGAACTATCTGTGAATATAGACAGGTTTAATGCACATTCTGTTCTTACTGTCGGGTAGAGACGACCAGAAACGGACGCCGGGATCGGTACGGTTGCCGGGATGGTCGTGTGATGGACCGAACGATGTCAGGAAACGATTCGAAACCGACGATCGGCGCGCTTCCGGACACGACGCCGGGATCGTTGCCCGCTCCCGCCGTCGTAACGTGGGTCGTATGGACGCTGTTCGTGGCAAGCATCACCGTACTCGGTATCCGGATCCGGTTCGGTGGCGTCTGGGAGATCGCCGGCGTGATCGCCATCGACGGACTGACCACCCTGATGTGGGTCGTCGTCACCTTCTTCAGCGGGATCGTCCACAGCTACTCGCGCCGCTATCTGGCCGGGAGCGTCCACGAAACGACGTTTTTCCTCACGACGTTCGGCTTCACGGTCGCCGTACTGGGGTTGGTCGCGGCCGACCACATCGCCCTGTTCGGACTGCTCTGGCTGGCGATGGGGATGCTGATGGCGGCGCTCATCGGGACCATCCGCGGCTGGAAGCAGGCACGGGCGGCGGCGGCGGTCGCCCGCAGGTACTTCCTCGCCAGCAGCGCGATCCTCGGGATCGCTCTGGTGACGCTGTGGTGGGCGACCGGTGAGACGACGGTCTCCGGGATCGGTACGGCTGCCGACACGCTCGGTGGCCCCGTGTGGCTACTCGCCGCCGGCGCGCTCGTGCTCGCGGCGATGATCCAGTCAGCGCTCGTCCCGTTCCACACCTGGATGCTCTCCTCGATGACCGCGCCGACGCCGGCGTCGGCGCTGATGCACGCCGGGTTCGTCAACGCGGGCGGGATCCTGTTGACTCGTTTCGCTCCGGTCATCACGGTCGACCCGACGTTTCTACTCGCGGTGGTCGCCATCGGCGGAGCCAGCGCCATCGGCGGGAAACTCCTGAAGTCCGTCCAGACGGACGTCAAGAGCAAGCTCGGCTGTTCGACGGTCGGCCAGATGGGATTCATGATCATGCAGGTCGGCCTCGGGTTCTTCGGGGCCGCGATCACCCATCTCATCCTCCACGGGTTCTACAAGGCCTACCAGTTCCTCAGCTCGGGCGAGCAGGTCGAACGCACCCGCCCGACCGGGACCACCGAGCATACGGTCGGGGGCACCACGAGCGCCGTCGGCGCCATCGTGGCGGTGCTCACCGGCTTCGCCGGCGGGGCGGTGTTCGCGGTGTTGACGGGGAAGGGGACGAGCGTCGACAGCGGCCTCCTCTTGACCGTCTTCGTGGTGTTCACGACGCTCCACGCGGCTCGCAGCGCCATCCAGCACACCTCGCTGTCGGCGATGGCCCGCTACGTCGCCGTCCCCGCGGTCTTCTTCCCGGCGATCGTCGTCTACGCCGTGGTCTATAAGGGCGTCACGGGGCTTCTGACGGTTCCGACGGCGACGACCGCGTTGACCCCCATCCACGGAGTCATCACCGTCGGGTTCATCGGCATCTACGTCGCCATCGAGACCGGCATCCACGAACGTAGCCGCCGGCTTTACGTGGCGCTCCTGAACGCGACCCAACCGTCGGCGGACACCGTCCTGACGTCCACGGAGGACTACAATGAGTACTAACGACACGATCCACAACGCGATCGACGAGGCAGCGACCGTCGTCGGCTCCCGCTGGCCGATCCACTCGTTCGTGACGGCCAACCCGCTTTCCGGGCTCGAGGACCGGCCGTTCGGCGAGGCGGTCGGGCGGGCAGCCGCCCTGTTCGGGGGTCGCGGCTACCCCAGCGCCGAGACGTTTAGAACGGCGCTGAACCGCGGCCAGATAGACCCGGAGAAACTCGACGCCGAACTCGCCGAGGCGGGCTACGAGGACGACCCCGAGACGCTGCTCGACCGGATGGCTGACGCCACTGATGGCGACACGGCGACCGGCAGTGGCGCGACCGCCGGCGACGTCGGTGACGGTGATGGTGCCACCGATGCAGTCGACGCCGAGACGGCGGACGGGGATGCCGCCACGGACCACGTCGATCGGGTGCTGACGAAGTGGCTGTCGGCCTTCCTCGAGGAGGGTGTCGCCCACTGGTCGATGCCGAACCGCGAAGCGGGGTTCTACGTCGCCGTCCGTGAAACGTTCCCTCACGACGGCAACGTCCCCGACGCGGGGATCGTAACCGACCTCCCCGAGACGCCGATCGAGACCATCGAGACGGTCCTTGAGCCGTACCCGCAACGGCAGTGGGAAGCCATCTTCGAGGAGCAGCTGGCTGCGTTGCCGGGATGGACCGGCCTCATCAAGCAACGCGCCGCGGACGATGGCGCCTGGCAATCGGCATATCCGATCTCGCTTGCAGAATACCTCGCCGCGCGTCTGGCGCTGCTTGATGCCGTCGACGCCGACATCGAGCCCTCGACCGACGTGGACGAGCGACATCCGGCGGAGGAACTCGCCGGGGCGTTCCTCCGTGCCTGGGAGGCGACCTACCGCGGCGAGCTCGTCGAGACGGTCGCCGAGGGGAGTCGGTCGATGGCCGACGACGGGGAGAGTCGATCGGCGACCATCGGCGAAGAGGACCGATCGACGACCGACGACGGAACCACGGACCGCCCGGACACAGCGGACCGCCCGGACGCACAGCTGGTCTTCTGCATCGACACCCGCTCGGAGATCATCCGTCGCCACATCGAGGCGACGGGCGACTACGAGACCCACGGCTACGCCGGCTTCTTCGGGATTCCGATGGAGTACCGGGCCTACGACGCCGACGTCTCGATCGACTCCTGCCCGCCGATCGTCGATCCACAGCACCACGTCGCCGATCTGCCGGCCGACGACGCCACCCGGGAACGGCACGACCGCCGGTCGAGCATCCGTGCGGCTGCCGACGAGGTGATCGAAACTCTGGAGGCCAACGCCGCCACCGCCTACGGCTACGTCGAGACCGCCGGCAGCGGCTACGGTCTCTCGCTTGCGGCCCGGACGCTCGTCCCCGGGCGCGTTCGGGACCTGTTCGAGACGGCCGACGAAACCGTCCCGGACGATCACGAGTTCTGTGAGCCGCTCGTCGACACCGGGGACACCGGCGTCGGCGCGGCCGGCGACGCCACCGCCGGCACCAACGACCACACCACCGCCGGCGCCGACGACCACAGCAGCGATCTCCCGGTAGGAATGACGACCGAGGAGAAGGTCGAGTACGCGGCCGCCGCCTTCGAGTTGATGGGCTGGGACCGGTTCGGTCGCCTCGTCGTCTTCACGGGCCACGCCAGCGAGACCGCCAACAACCCCTACGAGGCGAGCCTCGACTGTGGCGCCTGTGCCGGCAATCCCGGCGGGCCGAACGCCCGCGTCCTCGCGATGATCTGCAACGATGACGACGTCAGGGCCGCGCTTCGCGACCGTGGCCACGACGTCCCGGACGATACCGTCTTCCTCGCCGGGCAACACAACACGACGACCGACGAGATCGAGCTGTACGACGGTGACGTCCCCGAGAGTCACGCCGACGACCTCGAGCGATTGCGCGATGACCTCGCGGTCGCACGCGAGAACGCGGCCGCCGAGCGCGTCGCGTCGATGGGCGCCGACGATGATGCCGCGACGGCGGTGAGTGAGACCGAACGCCGCGCCGCCGACTGGGCCGAGACGCGTCCGGAGTGGGGGCTGGCCGGCAACGCGGGCTTCGTCATCGGACCCCGTGACCTGACGAGCGACGTCGACCTCGATGGCCGCGCGTTCCTCCACTCGTACGACTGGTCGACCGACCCCGACGGGGAGGCGCTCGAAGCGATCGTCACCGGTCCGCTGGTCGTCACCCAGTGGATCAACGCCCAGTACTACTTCTCGACGGTCGACAACGCCGTCTACGGCGGCGGGTCGAAGATCACCCAGAACCCCGTCGGAAACATCGGCGTCTACCAGGGCAACGGGGGCGACCTGATGACCGGCCTCCCGCTGCAGTCGCTGCTGGCTGCCGACGACGAGCCGCACCACCAGCCGCTCCGCCTCTCGACGGTCGTTCACGCGCCGGTCGACCGCGTCACCGCCGTCCTGGCCGAAAACGAGGACGTGGCCGAACTGCTGGACAACGACTGGCTCTCGCTGACGGTCGTCGACCCGACACGGGACCACCGCGCGTTCCACTACGGCACCGACCTCGAGTGGAACGAGGTGGGCCTGAAGGAAACGCCGGAGACCGAACGTGCCCGAAACTCCCGGGCGGAGTCGGCTGCTCCCGTCATCGCGACGAACGGCTAACTGGTTCGGTGTGGTTCGGTGCGGTTCGGTGTGGTTCGGTGATGCTCAATTCCGGCTCGGCGTCTCCCGACGGAACCATCCCGTCCAGTCCTTTCCTGCCCCGTTCCAGTCCTCTCTTTTCCCGTTCCAGTCCTTTCCTGCTCGTTGGTGGGGAAGCGTTCGTCGACTCGATCGGCAAAACGGTCCGTGAATCCGGGATCCCAGAAGTTATTATCAAGTAATATTACTGGGTTATATATGCCCAAGACGCAACTGGAAGCTGCGCGGTCGGAGACGATCACTCCGGAGATGAAACGCGTCGCCGAGCGCGAGAACCGTGACCCGGAGTTCGTCCGATCGCGGATCGCCGACGGGGAGGCGGTGATCCCGTCGAATCACGCCCACGACGCACTCGACCCGATGATCATCGGTCGGGAGTTCTCGACGAAGGTCAACGCCAACATCGGCACCAGCGAGACGACCAGCGACCTCGAGGGGGAACTGGAGAAACTCCACACGGCGGTCCACCACGGCGCCGACACGGTGATGGACCTCTCGACGGGATCGAGGTTGGACGCGGTCCGTGAGGCGAACGTCGCTCACTCGCCCGTGCCGGTCGGAACCGTTCCGATCTACGAGGCGGTCAAACGGGCCGGCGATCCGGAATCGATCACCCGAGACCTGCTGCTGGACGTCATCGAGAAGCAGGCCGAACAGGGCGTCGACTATATGACGATCCACGCCGGCGTCCTCCTGGAGCACCTGCCGCTGACGGACGGCCGGACGACCGGGATCGTCTCGCGTGGCGGATCGATCCTGGCCCAGTGGATCGAAACGAACCGCGCACAGAACCCGCTGTATACCTCCTTCGAGGATATCTGTTCGATCCTCAACGAACACGACGTCACCGTCTCGCTGGGGGACGGCCTCCGGCCGGGATGTCTGGCGGACGCGAGCGACGAGGCGCAGTTCGCCGAGCTCGACACGCTGGGGGAGCTGACGCGGACGGCCTGGAGCCACGGCGTGCAGGTGATGGTCGAGGGGCCCGGCCACGTCCCGATGGACGAGATCGCCGCCAACGTCGAGCGCCAACAGGCCGTCTGTGACGGGGCACCCTTCTACGTGCTTGGACCGCTCGTCACCGACATTGCGCCGGGCTACGACCACATCACGAGCGCGATCGGCGCGACGGAGGCCGCCCGCGCCGGCGCGGCGATGCTCTGTTACGTGACGCCGAAGGAGCACCTCGGATTGCCGACGAGCGAGGACGTCCGCGAGGGGCTTGCGGCCTACCGGATCGCCGCCCACGCCGCCGACGTGGCGACCGGACAGCCCGGCGCACGCGACTGGGACGACGCGCTGTCGGCAGCACGCTACGACTTCGACTGGACCCGCCAGTTCGAGCTCGCGCTCGACCCGGATCGTGCCCGATCGTTCCACGACCAGTCCCTGCCCGGTGACAACTACACGGAGGCCCGGTTCTGCTCGATGTGTGGCGCCGAGTTCTGCTCGATGCGCATCGACCAGGATGCCCGCGCCGCCAGCGAGGACGGCGAGATGACCCCGATCGGCGACGACGCTTCGGAGGCGGACGACCCGGCTGGCTCGACCGGTCCCGACCTGACCGCCTCGGAGGCCGCGACGACGAACCTGCCGCCGGTCGGATCCCACGACGCAAGCGGGGTTCCCGAATCGATCGAGATCGACGGCGTCACGTTCACGCCGGAATCGGGGCGCGCCGACGACTGATGGGACGACAGTCCGGATGGAAGGCGCCGACGACGTGAGAAAACGAGCCTGCGTGACCGACTACAACCGGTCGACGATCGCGTCGGTCATCTCGGTCGTGCTCGCGGCACCGCCGAGATCGCCGGTCCGCGGGCCGTCCGCGAGCACCGATTCGACGCTCGCGCGGACGCGGTCGGCGTCCGCCGTGTAGCCGAGGTGTTCCAGCAGCATCGCGGCCGACAGGATCGCGGCCGTCGGGTTCGCGACACCCTCGCCGGCGATGTCGGGCGCGCTGCCGTGAACCGGCTCGAAGAGGCCGTTGTCGGCTCCGACGTTCGCCGACGGGAGGAGCCCCAGCCCGCCGACCAGCCCGGCGGCCAGATCCGAGAGCACGTCGCCCGCCAGGTTCGGACAGACGACGACCCCGTACTGACTCGGGTCGAGCGGGAGCTTGGTCGCGAAGGCGTCCATCAGCTCCTCGTCGGCCTCGACCCCGTGTTCCTCGGCGACCGCGAGGACTTCCTCGCGGAACCGGCCGTCGGTCTCGCGCATCACGTTCGCCTTGTGCGCGACGGTGAACCCGTCCCGGTGGTTCGGACCGCGCCCGTCGGCGACGAACTCGCAGGCGTACTCCGCCAATCGCCGCGAGGCGGACCCCGTGACCACGCGCGTGAGCGTCGAGAGGTCCTCCGAGAGCCGGTCCTCGTGGCCGGCGTAGACGCCCTCGGTGTTCTCACGGAGGAAGACGACGTCCGTCTCCGGCCGCACCGCGTCGACGCCCGGGTATGCGCGTGCCGGTCGCACGTTCACGAACGAGCCGACGGCCTCCCGAAGCGGGAGGATGACGTCGGCCGCCGTCTCGCCCGCCGCGCCGAACAGCGTCGCGTCCGCGTTCGCCGCCAGCTCGTAGGTCTCCTCGGGGAGCGCCTCGCCGGTCTCCGCCGCCACGGCGTCGCCCGCGCCGGCCTCGACGTACTCGAACGGATCGACGGCGTCCGACGTCTCCGCGACCACGTCGAGCACCTCGACGGCGGCAGGGATCACTTCCTGGCCGATCCCGTCGCCTTCGATGACGACGATCTCCTCGCTCATTCAGTCGTCCCCCGTCGGGCGGTCGTGTCCGCCATCGGCGGCGGGAACGTCCTCCTCGGGCACGTACGGCAGCGATCGTGCGGTCTCACGAACCGCGCTCGCGTTGGCGCCCATCAGCGCCGTCGTGTCCCAGACACCCTCGACGAGCGCCTTCCGCTGGGCGTCGTTGACGGTGGCGTCGATCGCCTCGTCGTCGTACGCGACGCGCTCGTTCTCGACGTCGACGTGCAGCTCCGCGTCGGGGTTGGCCGCGACGTAGTCCTGTAGCGCCTCGATCGACTCGGTGTCGGCGGTCACCGTCGGAATGCCGAGCGCCAGGCAGTTGCCCGCGAAGATCTCGGCGAACGACTCGCCGACGATCGCGTCGATCCCCCAGCGCATCAGCGCCTGGGGGGCGTGTTCACGCGAGGAGCCGCAGCCGAAGTTGGCGTTGACCACCAGGACGTTCGCGCCCTGGTACTGCTCCTCGTTGAACGGGTGGTCCTTCTCGTTGTCCTCGTCGTCGAACCGCTGGTCGAAGAAGGCGAACTGCCCCAGCCCATCGAAGGTGACGACCTTCATGAACCGGGCCGGGATTATCTGGTCGGTATCGATGTCGTTGCCCCGAACCGGGATGCCGGTTCCGGACACGTCCGTCACCTTCTCGGCGGGTGCCTCGCCCTCGGCGAAGCTCTCGTGGTCGACGTCGGCGTCGGATCCGCTCATACCGACACCACCTCCTCCATCTCGCGGACGTCGGTGACCTCGCCGGTCACCGCCGCCGCTGCGACCATCGTCGGGCTCATCAGGACGGTCCGACCGTCCTTCGAGCCCTGTCGGCCGACGAAGTTGCGGTTCGAGGAGGACGCGCTGGCCTCGTCGCCCTGCAGCTGGTCGTCGTTCATCCCGAGACACATCGAACAGCCGGGCTCGCGCCACTCGAATCCGGCCTCGGTGAAGACCTCATCGAGGCCCTCCGCCTCGGCGGCCCGCTGGACGCGCTGGCTGCCGGGAACGACCATCGCGCGCACGTCGTCGTCGACCTCGCGGCCCTTCACGAACGCGGCCGCCTCCCGCAGGTCCTTCAGCCGGGCGTTCGTACACGACCCGAGGAAGGCGACGTCGATCTCGTAGCCCTTCATCGTCTCGCCGGGCTCGACGCCCATGTGCTTCTGGGCGCGCCGCGCGGTGTCCTGCTTGTCGGCCGGCAGGTCCTCCGGGGCCGGGATCGGCTCGGTGACGCCGACGCCCTGCCCGGGAGTGGTTCCCCACGTGACGGTCGGTTCGATCTCGGAGCCGTCGATCGTGACGACGTCGTCGTATTCGGCGTCATCGTCGCTGGCGATCGACTCCCAGTAGGATCTGAGCGCCGCGAATCGCTCGGGGTCGTCGGCGAAGGCGTCCGTCTCGCGCAGCCACTCGTAGGTGGTCTCGTCGGGATTGACGTAGCCCGCGCGGGCGCCGCCCTCGATCGACATGTTGCAGATCGACATCCGACCCTCCATCCCGAGGTCCTCGATGGCTTCGCCGGCGTACTCGTAGACGTAGCCGACGCCGCCGTCGGTGCCCAGTTTCCGGATGATCGTCAGGATGACGTCCTTTGCGGTGACGTGGTCGCCGAGCTCGCCGGTGACCTCGATCTTCCGGACCTTCTGTTTCTCCATCGCGACGCAGCCGGTCGCGAGGACGTCGCGGATCTGGGAGGTGCCGATCCCGAACGCCAGCGCGCCGAAGGCGCCGTGCGTCGAGGTGTGGGAGTCGCCGCAGACGATCGTCATTCCGGGCTGGGTGAGTCCCTGCTCGGGGCCGATGACGTGGACGATCCCCTGGTTCCCCGAGTCCGGATCGGAGAACTCGATGCCCGCCTCGCGGACGTTCTCCTCGAGTTCCGCCATCATGGTCTCCGCCGCGTCGTCGGCGAAGGGCCGATCGCGGTTGCCGGTCGGGACGATGTGGTCGACGGTCGCGTGCGTGCGTTCGGGGAACGCGACCGGCGTGTCCCGCTCGCGCAACATCCCGAACGCCTGCGGGCTCGTGACCTCGTGGACGAGGTGGAGGCCGACGAACAGCTGGTCCTGTCCGGTCGGCAGCTCCGTCACCTTGTGGCGGTCCCACACCTTGTCGTAGAGCGTTCCGTCGCTCATACGGCAGTCACCTCGGTCCGTCGGGGGTCGGTCGTCCGCTCAGTCATCAGCGGTCACTGCCTCCGTCTCCTCGTCGGCCTCCTCTTCGGCCCACGCGAACAGCGCCCGCAGCTCCTCGCCGACCTGTTCGATCTCGTGGGTGCGCTCGGCCTCGCGCAGCTGGGTGTAGGAGGGTCGACCGGCCTGGTTCTCCGCGATCCACTCGCGGGCGAAGGTGCCGTCCTGGACCTGCTCGAGGACCTGCTCCATGTTCTCGCGGGCGTGCTCGTCGACGACGACGTCGCCCTGCGTGAGCCCGCCGTATTCGGCGGTGTCGGAGACGGAGTCCCACATCTCGCCGAGTCCGCCCTCGTACATCAGATCGACGATGAGCTTCAGCTCGTTGAGACACTCGAAGTAGGCCATCTCCGGGGAGTAGCCCGCCTCCACGAGCGTCTCGTAGGCCTGTTTCACCAGCGAGGTGACGCCGCCACAGAGGACGGCTTGCTCGCCGAAGAGGTCGGTCTCGGTCTCCTCGCGGAACGTCGTCTCGACGACGCCGGCGCGCGCACAGCCGATCGCGGCCGCGTACGCGAGCGCCTCCTCGGTGGCCGTTCCGGTCGTGTCCTGATAGACCGCCAGCAGGCCGGGCGTTCCCTCGTCGTTCTCGTAGTTCCGGCGGACCAGGTGGCCCGGTGACTTCGGCGCGACCATCGTCACGTCGACGTCCTCGGGCGGTCGGATCTGGTTGTAGTGGATGTTGAACCCGTGAGCGAACTGGAGCGTGTCGCCGGGGTCGAGGTTAGGCTCGATCGCGTTCTCGTAGACGTCAGGCTGGACCGTATCCGGGACCAGCACGGAGACGACATCGGCCTGCGCGACCGCCTCGGCCGGCGTCTCGACGTCGAGTCCGTCCGCCTCGGCAGCGGATCGCGAGGAGGAATCCTCACGCAGGCCGACCACGACGTCAACGCCGCTTTCAGCGAGGTTCTGTGCGTGTGCGTGGCCCTGGGAGCCGTAGCCGAGCACGGCGACGGTCTTCTCGAGGATCTGGGCCGTGTCGGCGTCGTCCTCGTAATATACGTTCGAGTCGAAGGGTGTGTCGTTCGTCATTGTGTGTTGATCGCTGTCGTCGCGTGTGGTTATGGTTACGGATCGTGTCGCGACCCGCTCGTCACGGATCGTGATAGGGTTGCTGTGTGGTTTCACCCACGTCCGTCGCGTGGCTGGTCGGTTCACCCGAGGTGCCGGGCTCCTCGCCCGGCACCGTCTGCGTGTCGCCGCGTGAGAGGGCCGTCTGGCCCGTCCGGGCGATCTCGATGATGCCGAACTGCTCGAAGGCATCGATCGCGTCGTCGATCTTCCGCTCGTCGCCGGTCAGCTGGACGGTGATCGTCCGCGGGCCGGCATCGAGCGTCTGGCCGCCGTACATCTCCGTGATCGCGTGGACCTTGTCCGGCTCCTCACCACGAACCTTCAACAGGACAAGCTCGGCCGAGACCGCGTCATCGTGGAGTTCACCCACGGAGATGACGGGTTTTAGCTTCGCCAGCTGTTTCTCGATCTGGTCGATTCCGGGATCCGATTCCTCGACGACCATCGTGATCCGGGAGTGGCCCTCGACCGTGGTCGGACCGACGGTCAGGCTCTCGATGTTGAACTGGCGCCGCGAGACGAGCCCGGAAACGCGTGAGAGCACGCCGGGCTCGTCTTCGACCAGCGCGGAGATCGTCGCCCGCCGCGGCTCGTGTTCCGCCTCGACGGCGGGGTCGATGCGGATCCCCTGGCTGTTTCGTCGACCCTCCGGATGGGGCCGCTCCTCCGGTGCTGGTCCGGGCATTCCGGGCCTGTCCGCGTTCTTCCCGCGGGTGTCCCGATGGGTCGATCCGGGGTCCGGCTTGTTCGGCGTCGGGTCGTCGGCGCCGCTCATAGTTGCTCCTCCGAGAGGGCGAACTTCCCGTTCGCGCCGCCGCTCGGCACCATTGGGTAGACGTTCTCGGCAGGGTCAATGCGGAAGTCGATGACCGACGGCCCGTCGTAGGCCAGCGCCGACTCGATCGTGTCGGCGACGGCGTCGTACTCGGAGACGGCCCAGCCCTTCGCGCCGAACGCCTCGGCGAGCTTGTCGAACTCGGGCATCCACCCGTATTCGGAGGCCATATGGCGCCCCTCGAAGAAGGCGTCCTGCCACTGGCGAACCATCCCGATGTACTCGTTGTTGAGGACCGCGAACGTGATGTTCAGGTCCTCACGCACCGCGACCGACAGCTCCTGGATCGTCATCAAAAAGGAGCCGTCGCCGTCGAAACAGACCACGTCGCGGTCGGTCTCACCGGCGGTATCGGCCGCGAGACGTGCGCCGACCGCAGCGGGAACGCCGTAGCCCATCGTTCCCAGCCCGTGTGAGGAGACCCACGTGCGTGGCTCCGTGTACGTCCAGAACTGGGCGGCCCACATCTGGTGTTGCCCGACGCCCGTGGTGACGATCGTGTCGTCGTCGGTCGCCTCGTCGAACGCCTCGACGACGAACTGCGGCTTGAGCGGCTCGTCCTCGGGCATCGCGTAGGTCATCGGGTACGCCTCCGTCCAGTCGGCACACTGCTCGCGCCACGCCTCGGCGTCGGGGTCATCGTCGATCGCGGCGATCAGCTGTTCGAGGACCGACCCCGCATCGCCGATCAGCGGGTGGTCGGCGTGGACGTTCTTCGAGATCTCGGCCGGGTCGATGTCGATGTGGATGACCTCGGCCTCCGGCGCAAACGTCTCGATCCCGCCGGTCAGCCGGTCGTCGAAACGCGTCCCGACCGCGATCAGGCAGTCGGTGTGGGTGATCGCCATGTTCGCGTAGCCGGTGCCGTGCATCCCCGCCCACGACAGCGCGAGCGGGTCGTCCTCGGGGAACGACCCGATCCCGGGCATCGTGGTCGTCACGGGGATGCCGTGGTCGCGGGCGAACCGGCGTGCCTGGTCGCTGGCGTCGCTCTTGATGACGCCGCCGCCGAACAGGCAGAGGGGTCGGTCGGCGGCCTCGATCACGCGTGCGGCACGCTCGACCGCCTCAGGGTTCGCCTCGGGGTCGACCTCTGCACCGGCCGGCGGTTCCGGGGGTTTCGGGGTGCGGTCGGTCTCCCCGAGGGTGACGTCCTTCGGCAGGTCGACGAGCGTCGGCCCCGGTCGGCCGGTCTCGGCGTAGGCGAACGCCTCGCCGACGGTATCGCCGACGGTGTCGGTCCCGCTCGCGAAGTAGTTGTGTTTCGTCACCGGTGCGGTGACGCCGATGGTGTCGGTCTCCTGGAACGCGTCGTTGCCGACGAGGTCCGTGGTGACCTGGCCGGTCAGCGCCAGCAGCGCGTCCGAGTCCATCGAGGCGTCGGCGATCCCGGTGACCAGGTTCGTCGCGCCCGGGCCGGACGTGGCCAGGCAGACGCCGGTCTCGCCGGAGACGACGCCGTAGGCGTCGGCGGCGTGGGCGGCGCCCTGCTCGTGGGCCATCGTCACGTGATGGACCGAGGAGGCGTACAGCGCGTCGTAGACGGGCATGATCGCCCCGCCTTGCACGCCGAAGGCCGTCTCGGCGCCGGCCGCTTCGAGGGCGGCGATGACCGACTCGGCGCCGGTCGTTGGGGTGCGCGTCGCGGCTGCCTCCGTGGTCTCCTCGGCGCCGGCGTCGGTCTCAGCGGCAGCGGTGCCGCCGTCGGTCGCGGCATCGGACGGTGGTTCGTGTGTCGGTTCGCCTGCGTCGGCCGAGCCGGCGGCTGCGGCCGTCTCCTCGCCGTCGGTCGGTTCGTCTCGAGTGGTCATTGCTGGTGTCGTGTCGGTGGTGCCGTGTGGTGGTCGGAATCGGGTGACCGGATCGGATCGGCGTGGTCGATCGGTTCGACCGGTTCAGTCGGTCCGACCGGTTCGGTCGGGCCGGTCGATCCGGTCGTCGAAACGGTGCGTCGAGTCGGAAGAAGGATGGGATAGACGGGGCTTATGCCCCTACGATCGGCGTGACACGGAACGTTCCGAGCCGGCGGCTCGCGAGCGTCTCGAGGTCGCGAAGCCGCAGTGGTCGGGTGCCGTGTCGGCGCATCACTTGAGCGATGTCGCCGAACCACCATAAATCTGTCTCGATGGCGGTTCGAGCGAGGCTGTCGCTGCCGAGCGAACGCCGACACGGCGGGGGTCATCAGACCGTGACCTCCTCGTGCCGTTCGATGCCCTCCTCCTCCGCGAACCGCTCGACGTCGCCAGCCGTGACGCGCCGCTTGTTCGCGCCCTGCTTTTTGATCCGCTTCGTGACCGTCCGGACCTCGGCGTCCGTCGGGTCGAAGCCGGCCTCGTTCAGGTGTTTCCGCACCGCGTGGGTTCCCGTGTGTTTCCCGAGCACGAACTCGCGTTCGGCTCCGACCATCTCCGGGGTCATCACGCCGGGTTCGAAGGTGTCGGCGTTCTCGATGACGCCGGCGGCGTGGATTCCGGATTCGTGGGAGAACGCGTTGCGTCCGACCACGGGCTTGTTCGCCGGCACCGGGATGTCCGAGGCGTCCTCGACGATCCGGGCCAGCTCGATGATCTTGGTCGTGTCGATCCCGGTGTCGACGCCGTAGACCGACTCTGCGGCCATCACGACCTCCTCGTAGGCGGCGTTGCCGGCGCGCTCGCCGATGCCGTTGACCGAGACCTGCGCCTGGTGGGCGCCGTTCTCGAAGCCGGCCAGCGCGTTGGCCGTCGCCAGCCCGAAGTCGTCGTGGGTGTGGACGTCGACGCGCGCGTCGGTGGCCTCGACGACCGCCTTCACCGTCTTCCCGAACGCGGTCGGCGTGCCGACCCCGCAGGTGTCCGGGATGTTGATCCAGTCGACGCCGGCCTCCGAGACCGCCTCGACGATCTCGATCAGGAACTCGGGGTCGGTGCGCGTGGCGTCCATCGGCGAGAACATACACTCCACGCCCGCCTCCTTGACGCGGCGAACGCTGTTGACGGCGCGCTCGACCGCGTCCTCGCGGGTCGCGTGCATCGAGTCCTCGAGCTGGACGTCGCTCGTGGAGACGAACACGTGGACCATCTCCGCACCCGAGTCGATCGCTGCTTCCACGTCCTTGTCGACGACGCGTGCCAGCCCACAGACCGTGGCGTCGGTCGCGGCCGCGATGTCGCTGACGGCCTCGAACTCCGCCTCGGAGTTGACCGGGAAGCCAGCCTCGATGACGTGGGTCCCCATCGCGTCCAGCGTGGACGCTATGCGTCGTTTCTCGTCGTAACTGAAGGACGTGCGTGGTGACTGTTCACCGTCTCGTAACGTCGTGTCGAAAATTCGAACAGGACCGATATCGATATTAGAAGCTATCGTGCCCTGGAAGAACTCGATCCGCCGGGGTGTCCGACGAAGCCTCCGTATGTTGTGTCATCGCATTTCGACTTGAGGCCGTCACCCTATTAAAGCTTTTCGCGACGGCCGCGATCCCCAGATCCGCGACCCGATGCGCGTCCGAACCCGGCGTCGACAACCGACCGACTGGACACCGATGACGGGTATTCCACCGATGACCGACTCGAGATCTGCCTCGGAGAACGCCGAAACGGAACGATGGTTAAATATCAAGTGACCGTTCGTCGAACATCGAACGATGGTTTCCGAGCGTGATCCCCGTCGGCCGTCGCGATGGGGGAATCCTTTTTAAGTCACGCGTGGACGTCCGGGTATGAGCGATTGGGATCTCGACCTCAGACACGCGGAGGACCAACTCGAGGAGATCGACGCCCGCGGCGACGTGGTCCTCGGGGTACTCGACGGGTCAACCGACCCAGCCGAGTGGGTCCGCCACGTCGAATACGGCAACACGCTGGTGTTGTCGATCGAGGGCGATCTGAACGAACTCGCCGCCGGCTTCGCCCGCGAGATCCGGGATATGGACGGCGAGCTGATGCACTTCCGCGGCTTCCTCGTCGTCACCCCGCCCGACGTCGCGATCGACTCCGACCGGCTGAACGAGTGATCGTTTCTCCGCAATAAACGGGCGAAGCGTTCCGTTCGTCCTTCCAATACAGGGACCGAGAGTAGGGAGAGTACCGACACCGGATCATAAACCATCCGAGAAACGGGGGACGATCGGCTGGATGATCAGAATCCGTATCGCTTGTGGGCGTCGTCGATGTCCGTGATCTCCAGCACGCGTACTTCCTTCTCGTCCTCCAGGACGGTGTACAGTGCCGTGTAGGTCCGGGAGATATGCATTCGATACCGGTCACGTCGTCCGTCGATGGGAAGCTTCTCCGTGTCGCCACGACCTCGTCCCGGGTACGGGTTCTCGGCGAGGTAGCTCAGGTTATCCCTGCAGATCCGTTCGGTCTTCTCGTCAGCGATATCGAGAAATTCACGGGCGTCGTCGCCGAGCAGGACGTCGTACTCAGACATCCGAAAGGGCCGTCAATTCGTCGCCGTCCGCCTCCTCCAACTTCTGGAAACGCTGTTCCAAGTCCTGCCGTCGTCGCTGCTTGGCAAGGGCCTTCAGGAGGTCGTCATACGTCTGTCCGGGCTCCTTCAACTCGTGGAGTTCCTTCCGCGTTTCCTCAGTCACCGGGATGCGCTTGTCAGCCGACATCGTTCTACACGTCCGTACAGGACTGATCGTCTTAATAGTTCCCCGTCCGCGGGTGATCCGATACGGTCGCGCCACCTGTCTCACTGAGTGTGACTCCCTCTCGAACCGGGCGCGACTGAAAAGGTAATTGTACCGGAGCGCGCTGACGACGACGTGAACCGATGGTAGACTTCGAGCCCCGTCTCTACGAGGATCTCGCGCCGGAGGAGCGCCCGTCGCTCGCGGCGGCGCTCGTCCCGATCGCCGGGATGATCCTTTTTCTCAGCGTCGGCATCGTCGCGTTCGAACTCGACCCGCAGTTCCCGCTGTTCTGGGGGATCGCCTTCACCGGCCTGTTCGCCCGCTATCACCTCGGGCTCTCGTGGGCCGACCTCTATGAGGGGGTCTCGAGCAGCCTCCTGATGGGGATGAAGGTGATTCTCATCATGTTCACCGTCTACGCGCTCATCGCGTCGTGGATCGACGCCGGGACGATTCCGAGCCTGATGTACTACGGTCTGGATCTGTTCACCCCGACGATCTTCCTCCCGGTTTCGGCCGTCCTTGCCGCCGTCGTCTCCTTCGCCGTCGGCTCCTCGTGGACGACCGCCGGCACGCTCGGCGTTGCGCTCATCGGGATCGGGTCCGGGCTCGGGATCCCGACGCCGATGACCGCAGGCGCCATCCTCACTGGGGCCTACACCGGCGACAAGCAGTCGCCGCTGTCGGACACGACCAACCTCGCCGCCGCGGTCACCAACACCGATCTCTACGACCACATCAACGCGATGCGCGCGGGAACGCTGGTCGCGTTCGGCCTGTCGGTGCTGCTGTACGTCGTCCTCGGACTGCGTGCTGGCGGGGACATTCCCGCCGGCCGCATCGCCGAGATCCAGACGGCGATCGAGAGCACGTACGTCGTCTCCCCGGTCGTGTTCCTCCCGCTCGTCGTCACCTTCGGGCTCGCGATATACGGAATCCCCGCGTTGCCGACCCTGGGGACAGGCGTCTTCGCGGGCGTGTTCACGTCGATGGCCGTGCAGGGGACCGGATTCGGCGCGGCGTGGGCGACCGCCCAGTCCGGGACGGCTCCCGAGACGGGGCTGGCGCTCGTGAACGAACTGCTCGCAAGCGGGGGGCTGATCGGCGGCGCGTGGATCGTCACGATCGCGATCGCCGCCCTCTCGCTGGGCGGGATGCTCGAACGGGCCGGCGTCCTCGCGGTTCTGGCACACCACCTGGGTCGGCTCGTTCGCGGCGTGGGAAGCCTGACCGGCGTCACCGCCCTCTCCGCGATCTCGATGAACGCGCTGGCGGCCGAGCAGTACGTGAGCATCGTCGTGCCCGGAATGACCCTCGAGAACCTCTACGCCGAGCAGGGGCTGAAGACGACGAACCTCTCGCGGGCGATCGAGGCCTCGGGAACCACCACCAGCGCGCTGATTCCCTGGAGCAGCGGGGGCCTGTTCATGGCGGGAACGCTCGGCGTCGCGACGCTCGAGTACGCCCCGTTCTACTTCTTCGGCTTCCTCTCGCCGCTCGTGCTGATCGTGATGGGGGTCACGGGCTGGCAGATCGCCTACCGGGAGTAGCCGACCGGAGCGGTCGAAGCGGTCGAGCCCAGTCGGGCGATCGAGTCCAGTCGGGGCAGTCGGGTCCAGTCGGGGAAGTCGGGTCCAGTCGGACGGCCGGGATCGTTCGACCGCGTCGTTCGAACCGGCTTTTAAGCGTCTCGGAGCCGTATCCGGAACGATGAGTGACTCCGACGGCGACGCCACAAACGACGATGCCACTGACGATGATGCCACTGACGACAACAGCACCGACGACGACGCCAGCCACGGCCTCCACGTGATCGATCGGTTCGCCGACGGGATCGGGTGGGTCGCGTATCCGGACGAGCCGATGCAGCGCGCGAGCCACGCGATCGCGATCCCGAACGAGGAGGCCCGAGATGACGGTGGGACCGGTGGCGTCCCCGACGTCTGGGTGATCGACCCGGTCGATCCGCCGGGGGAGGACGGCGCCGATCGGCTGGATGCCCTCCTCGCTGACCTCGGCGACGTGGCCGGCGTCGTGTGTTGTCTCGACCGGCACAAACGCGACGCCGCCGCGGTCGCGACGCGCCACGACGTCGCCGTCTGGATCCCGGAGTGGATGACCGGCGTCGCCGCAGAGCTGGACGCGCCGGTCGAACGCTTCGGCCCCCGACTCGCGGACACCGGCTTCGAGGCGATCCGCGTGAAGAACACCTCGATCCCGCCCTGGCAGGAGGTCGCCCTCTTCGACGGATCGACGTTGATCGTCCCCGAGGCGGTCGGCACGAACGGCCTCTTTCTCGCGGCGGGCGAAGGCCTCGGCGTCCACCCGGCCCTCCGTCCGTTCCCGCCGCGGAAGCCCCTCCGCGGGCTCGATCCGGACCGCATCCTCGTCGGCCACGGCGAGGGGATCTACGAACACGCGGGCGACCGCCTCGCCGGCGCGCTCGCCGGCGCACGGCGGCGTGCCCCCTCAGCGTACCTGAACGCGCTCCGGGCCGTCCTCGGATCGTGAGATATGGCGTGATCGCCCGGGCCATCCGGTGGGTCGGCAGTCCCGATCCGTCTCCATCCCGGAGGGGATTTGAAGTCAACGCCCGGAGCGCCGGTATGCTCGTTCGACTCGGACGTGATGGCGATGGGCGATGAGACGGCCGACGACGCCGGAGGGAGGGCCCACCCGGCGCTCACCGATCACGACCCGATCGCAACCTACGACCGGATCGCGACCCACTTCTCGAAGACGCGCGAGTACGCCTGGCCGGAGGTCGAATCCTTCCTCGCGGACCGGGACGCGACCCGGGCGATCGACATCGGCTGTGGAAACGGTCGGCATACCGAACTCCTCGCCGACCGCGCCGAGACGGCCCTCGGCGTCGACGCGAGTCGGGGGCTCCTTCGGGAGGCTTGCACGCGCGCTGAGGATCGCGGGATCGACGCGTCGTTCCTGCAGGGTGACGCCGCGGCGCTGCCGGTCACGACGGGCACCGCGGGCCTCGGGATCTACGTGGCGACGATCCACCATCTGCGGCCTCGCCGCCGGCGCATTCGGAGCCTGAACGAACTCGCGCGTGTGCTCGACCCCGCGGGTGTCGCGCTCGTGAGCACCTGGAGCGCCGCCCACGACCGCTTCGCCGACGTCGATCCGGTCGCCGACGCGGACGTGCAAGCCGTCACCGACGTGGAGGGGACCCCGATCGGGTTCGACACGACCGTCGACTGGACGCTGCCAGGCGGGGAGCGGGTGCCGCGGTTTTACCACATTTATACGCCGGCGGGATTCCGAACCGATCTGGCGGCAAGCGACCTGTCGATCGAGTCGTTCGAGGTCTCGAGCGGGAACTGCTACGTGACGGTGCGTCCCGGGGCCGGGAGCGCCTCGAAAGAGTAAGGTCCTTATTCCACCGGTGATTTCGCATAGATGCGCGCCGGTGGTCTAGCTGGTATGACTTTGGCCTTCCAAGCCAACGACCCGGGTTCAAATCCCGGCCGGCGCATCCTCCCACAACTACGAACGATGAGCGACAGCGACGAGTGAGTCCGTGTGGGAGAACGCGCCAAGGGGGTTGAACCCTATCAGTCGCGCACAGCAAAGATCTCGGCCGGCGATCGGTAACTCCGGTGTCATGCCGGCGGACCGGACCGACGCGAGTCGATCGGCTACGCGGCCGGCGGATTCCGAACTGCCGCACGCTGGTTCGGGATGAGGTCCAGCGACGGCTCGACGTCGCCGAGCACGAACAGCGCGTAGTACCGGAGGTACGTCACGATCGCGGCCTGTGCGAGCAGCCAGACCACGAACACCGCCGCGAGGTAGACGACGACGAGGACGGCCAGAATCGCGCCGCCGACCGTGGAGGCGAACGTGAGGGTCGCCTGGACCGCGAACGCGAGGACGGCGACCGGAATCAGGAACGCGAGCGCGACGACCCCGACGCCGATCGTCGCGAGCAGGCTGGCCGCGATCCCGAGCAGGCCGGCCACCAGGAGGTAGGCGAGGTACTGCTTCCAGGCGACCCGGATCGATGTCCACAGGCGCCGCCAGGCCGCCAGCACGCCCGCATCCTGGATCACCATGATCGGAACCACGAAGACGGTCGTCAGGGTGTCAACGACGGTGAACAGAACCCCGATAACGGCCAGGAGGGCGAGCCCGATCAGGAACACCGGAAACGCGATCATCGGGTCGGCAAGTCCCATCAGGGGGGCGACGAAGAGCGCGACCCAGCCGAGGAACAGCGCGACGATCGGCAGGCCGATCAGGATCCGAAACCCGAACAGACGGAGCCCCTGTCGCCATCGCGCGCCCCAGTACTCCCGCAGCGCGACGCGTCGCTGGCGGAGCGACTCGACGAGAAGGAACTCCATCGTCGCGCTCACGGCGCCGAGCACGAGCCAGAGCACGATCACCGCGGCGAGGCCTGCGACGAGCAACGGGAGGACGTCGTCCGGAATCGACATCGGGACGTCGCCGGTCGGCGGCGACGTTCCGGGGTCCGAGGGGCTGCTCGTGCCGCCCGGGATCTGTACCGTCGGCATACTCGTGCCCCCGCCAACGAAAAAGGCGATCAGGGCGAGTTTGAGCCAGCGGCCGAGTCGAAGCGGGAACAGGAACGATCGGGTCGCCTCGAGGGCGTCATCGACGTCCTGGAGGGCATGGAGGGCCATACGTGACGGTACGGTGACACGGACTTAGGCGTTCCGGCGACGCGATCGCGGCGTCGTCGGTCCGGGGCTGGGTCGGTCCGAGACTGGGTCGGTCCGGGCTGGTCCGAGGCTGGGTCGGTCCGGGTTGGGCCGGTCACCCCGAGAACTCGCCCAGTCCGGTCTGGGTCGTTCCGCGTCGCTTCTCGTCGGGGACGGTCGTCGCGACGATCTCGTCGACCTCGTCACGGTTGCTCGCATCGCTGTTGATCGCTCGGGTCGCGCCCTCGAGATCGACGTCGAGGCCCGCCTCGAGGTATCGGTCGGCGGTCACGCCGCTGTTGGAGACGACGACCGAGACGCCGGCGTCGTCCAGCTCCGTGACGAGGTCCACCAGCCGTTCCTGGTCCTCGCGGTCGAACCCGTCAGCGCTGTAGTCGGTGAAGTTCGCGGTCGGGCTCATCGGCTCGTAGGGGGGATCAACGTAGACCAGATCGCCCGCGGCCGCGACCTCCCGGACGTACTCGAAGTCGCGGTTGTGGATCGTCGCTCTCTGCAGGGCACGGCTGGCCGCACGGATGCGGTCGGCCTGTACCCAGTCGGGGTCGGCGTACCGGCCGATCGGCACGTTGAATCCGCCGTCGGCGTTCTCGCGATAGAGCCCGTTGTAGCAGGTCCGGTTGAGGTAGGCCAACAGCGCCGCCTCCTCGAGTTCGTCGACGTCGTGGCCGTACGGACGCCTGTTGAACCGGGCGCGCTGCTGGTAGTAGTAGTTCTCGACGTCCCGTCCCGTCGACGTCTCCTCGGTGAACGCCAGATCCGGATCCGGATCCGACTCCGGATCCTCGAACGACTCCAGACGATCGATCAGCGCCTCTGGCTCGTCCCGAACGTGTTCGTAGAAGTTGACGAGCCGCGGATTCGTATCGTTGATCGTCGCGTCCGCGGGCTCGAGATCGAAAAAGACCGCGCCGCCGCCGAAGAAGGGCTCGTGATACCGGTCGTAGTCGATCGGGAACCGCCGGTAGATCGCCTCGAGGAGTTGCCGCTTCCCGCCGGCCCACTTCAACACAGGCTTCGCCATTCGTGTTCCCGGGGTACTCCTCGGGCCGCAACCATAAACGCCTCGCCGGCGGCACGTGACGTCCGGTGCGACGATGTCCGGCAACGACGACGTCCGGCCACGACCGTACCGTTTTGTCGGTGCGGGCTCTCCCTCGAGACGTGGTTCCAGACGCCGAGTTCGGCTACGAGCTGCTCGTCTGCCGGTGGGCCGAGCTGGCCTGGCGCCCGGCGGGGGATCCGACGCCCGTGATCGTCGGCCGGCAGATCGGCACCCGGAAGCGCCGCTGGGACACCGTCGTCGTCGAGGTGGATCCGGACGCCCTCCGCCGGCGCCGGGCCTTCGGCGACCGGGAGATCGATCGCGAACTGCTCGAGATCGTCCGCAAGGCGCCGGCCGACTGGGAGTGGTACCGGGACGCGCTCCCGGAGCCCGAGTATCCCTGGCGCTACGTCCGCGAGGCGGTCCACCGGGCGGCCGACCGAGGACTGATCGACGAGCGCACGAGCGGGAGCGCCGGCGGCGGCCGGATCGAGATCCGGCGGAGGCGACCGTACCCCGACTGGGTCCGCCGCGTCGTCGCGATCGAGAACAAGCCGGACCTCGACGCGAGCGCCGCCGCGGCGCTCGCCGACCAGCTGGCGTACGACGTCGACGCCGGGCTCCTCGACGAGACCTGGCTCGCGACCGAGGCGACCGGGTCGCGGCTCGAGCCGGCTCTCAGACGCGAGATCCCGATCGAGGCCGGCATCGTCCTGACCGACTTCGAGACGGGCGTCGATCCCGACTCGGGGACGGTCGCGTGGCTTCCGAGCGACCTGCGGGCGGCTGGTGGTGGAAGTGGTGGTGATCCCGTCGATCACGGCTCCGCCGATCCCGACCGCGAGACCCGCCGGCTCGTCCTCGCCGAGCGCGTCTACGGTCGGGGCTGGCGCTCGTTCCACGACACGATGCGGCCCGACTGTCGCCACTTCCGGCTGGCGCACTCGGGCGAGGCGATGCGCCCCGACTGCGCCGCGAAGGGACGGTGTCCGACCGCACGCGAGTGTTCGGGGTCCTGCGCCTCATTCTCGCCGGAGCCGCCCGCCTGGCGCACGCAGGGGTGGCCGATCGAGGGGGGTCCCGGTAAGGGGCTCACCAGCCTCTTGGAACGACGGCGCGATCGGGCCCGGTACCGAACGCTTCGGCGGTGACGTGAGTCGTCCGTGATCGGGTAGTCGTTCGACGATCTACGCCAGCGCCGCCGCGACCTTCTCGATCGGGTGCGGCGGTTCGCCGTCGGTCTCGACCTCGAGGTGATCGAGCTGCGACCGGCAGGAGGCGCCGGGCGCGACGACGGTCTCGCCGGTGCTGTCGCCGACCTGGTCGGCGAGGATCGCGCCGATCGACTCGCTCATCGAGAGGTGCTCAGCCTCGTAGCCGAACGAGCCGGCCATCCCACAGCAGGTCGAATCGAGGGGGTCGACCGCGTAGCCGGCTCGCCGGAGGACGCCGACCGCGTGGTGGTCCTTCGTCGTCGACTTCTGGTGACAGTGGCCGTGATACGCCAGCGACTCGGCGGGCGCGTCGAACGCGAGATCGTCGTCGAGCCGGAACGCGTCGATGAACTCACAGACCCCGTAGGCGTTCTCGGCGACGCGGACGACGTCCTCGTCGTCGCTGCCGAGGATGTCGAGGTAGTCCGACTGGAGCATCACGGCGTCGGAGGGTTCGACGCTCACGACGTGCCATCCCTCGGCCACCTTCGGGGCGACCTCCGCGACCGTCCCACGGGCGGTCTCGCGGGCGCGGTCGATGAATCCCTTCGAGTACGCGGGCCGGCCGCTGCCGTCGACGTCCGGGATCGCGACGTGACAGTCGGCGGCCTCGAGCACGTGGATCGCGGCCTTGCCGGCCGCAGGGTGCATATACGTGGTGTAGACGTCGGGGAGCAGGAGGACACGCTCGGTGGCTTCCGCGGCCGGCACGGCGGCTCCGCCGCGGGCCTCGAACCAGTCGATCAGGCTCTCCGACCGGAACTGCGGGAGGTCGCGCTCGGCCGCGATCCCGACCGTCTTCTCCATCGCCCAGCCGGCGCCCGGCAGCTTCGGGAGCGCGTTCGCGATCGGCGCGAACGTCGACCCGATCGGCGCGAGCGACTCGATGCTCGCGAACAGCTTGTCGCGGAGGCTCGCGCCGTGTTCCTGGTGGCGAGCGTGGGTCACCTCGGCCTTCAGCTTGGCCATATCCACCTCGCTCGGGCAGTCCTTCGAACAGCCCTTACAGCCGACACACAGATCGAGCACCTCGGTCGCGAACTCGTCGTCGGTCGGGTCCTCGGGGAGATCGCCGGACATCGCCTGCCGCAGCATGTTGGCCCGGCCGCGGGTGGCCTGGATCTCCTCCTCGGCAGCCCGATAGGTCGGACACATCACGCCGCCGGTGGTCTCCTGAGGGCCGCGACAGCCGCCACAGCCGTGACAGAGCTCGACCATCCCCTGCATCCCGTTCTCGTTGGTCCACTCGAGGGCCGGATCGAAGCCGGCGTCGTACTCGTAGTCGGGGCCGAAGCGGAGGTTCTCGGTCATCGAGACGTCGCCACAGACCTGGCCGGGGTTCAACAGCCAGTCGGGGTCAAAGGCGGTCTTGAGCTCCCGGAAGGACCGCCAGAGGTCCTCGCCGTACAGCTTCCGGTTCCACTGGGTCCGGGCGCGTCCGTCGCCGTGTTCGCCCGAGATGGACCCGCCGAGGCTCACGACGAGGTCGGAGACGTCGTCGGCGAGCGACTCCATCGTCCCGATTCCCTCGACGGTCTTGGTGTTCACGAGCGGGCGGACGTGAAGCACGCCCGGGCCGGCGTGGGCGTAGAAGGCCGCGAAGGTATCGTGGTCCTCGAGGATCTCCTGGAACCCGCGAGTGTATTCGGGGAGGTGCTCCGGCGGGATCGCGCAGTCCTCGATGAACGAGATGTGCTTGGCGTCCGATGTCCGACCCAGGAGAATCGGCAGGCCGGCCTTGCGCATCTTCCAGAACCGGTCGCGCGTTTCCTGATCGTGGGCCTCCATCGCCGTCAGCGCGTGTCGCGGCGCGTCGGTAACGCCCGCAGCGCCCTCGCTCGGGTCGGCCTCCGAGTCGCCGTCCGGAACGCGGTCGGCGATCAGGTCGGCGACCTTTCGTCGGCCCTGGTCGTCGTCATCGGCGTAAAACTCCACGAGCAGCGCGGCGTTGGTCCCCTCGGGCAACATCTCGACGACCTCGCCGAAATCCTCGGTGTCGCCGGCAAGATCCAGGAAGACGTCGTCCATCACCTCGACGGCTGCCGGGTCGTGTTCGAGGATCGGGTCGACGTCCTCCATCGCGTCGACCAGGTCGCCGTAGGTCAACAACGCGACCGCCTTCGTCTCCGGGATCTCCTCCAGCGAGATGGTGGCCCGCGTCACGACCGCGAGCGTTCCCTCGCTGCCCGCCAGTAGCCGCCCGAGGTTGATGGTCCCCGCCTCGCCGTACTCACCGCGATACTCCGCGAGCAGGCGGTCCAGATTGTACCCGGAGACGTTCCGCTTCAGCTCGGGGAACCGGTCGTCGATCGCGTCGGCCTCCGAGTCGAGTATCCGGATGACGGCCGCGGCGATCCGGGCCTCGAGATCGACGTCATCGTCGGCCGCCCCCGCGGCCGATCCGGTTGCCGTCTCCGGGGGCTTCCCCTCGAGCGACGCCTCGAGGTCGAGTTCCGTCTCGAGGTCCACTCCCGCGGCGCGTTCGCGGAGGGTCTCGACGTCCACCTCGCCGAACGTCGTCACGGTGCCGTCCGCCAACACCACTTCGAGCTCCTCGACGTAGTGGTCGGTCTTGCCGTAGACGAGCGAGTGTGACCCGGTCGAGTTGTTGCCGATCGCGCCGCCGACGGCCGACTTGTCGCGCCAGGCCGGATCCGGGGCGAACTTCAGGCCGTGGGGCTCGAGCGCCCGGTTGAGGTCGCCGACGTACGCGCCGGCGTCGACGGTCGCGGTCGACGCGTCCGGTTCGACGTCCCGGATCTCGTCCATATACCGCGAGAAATCGAGGACGACCGCCTCGTTGACCGTCTGGCCCGCCAGGGAGGTACCGCCGCCGCGAGGGAGCACCGGGATCCCCTCCCGGAAGCAGTAGGCGGCCACGCGCGAGACGTCGTCGGTTGACCGCGGGAAGACGACGCCGATCGGGATGACCTCGTAGGCCGACGCATCGGTGGCGTACAGCTGGCGGGTGTAGGTGTCAAAGCGCACTTCGCCGTCGACGCGTTCGGAGAGCGCCGCCAGTAGTTCCGGCCGCTCGACGTCTCCGCCTTGGTAGTCGAAGTCGGCGTCGACGAGAGGATCCGTGTCATTCGGTGTGATCGCACTCGCGCGTTTGCTCATACCTCCCCGTGGGACGCCCCGCGTATAAATGATAGTTGACTCGCGCTCGCGGCGTACGGGGAGGCCCGCGGTGTACGGGAAGGTGGTTGATATTTCGAACTCTGCAGACGGAGCAGGCTGAGGGGATTCATCGCCCGAGTGCATCCGTCGGGCTTCCCCGGCGAAGCGACGTGGCGTTCGTGGAACGCAAACGCTCAGTGAACCGGGAAACCGCCACTATCGTGCAGAAGTATCGCTTTTGAATATATACTTGATAATTGATTGATATGGCGTTGACGAGACCGGAACCGCCGCTTATCACTTCGACTCGGAGCGCCGATCGATCACCCGGGATCGAACGTTCCGATCATATCGTCGTTGCACGAAGGTGCCCTATCAACACTGAGCAGTACCGGCGACACGCTGTTGTCGATCCGAGTTCCGGTGACGCCCCAATATACCGTCTTTTTCGGCGGATCAGACCCCGATCTGGCGAAAATCCTCTAGAATGTCTGATATGTACGACGGCAAACGTGCCGTGTGTCTCGTCGACTCCGATGACGTGTTCCAAAGACTCCGACGGCGATGGCCTCGATGTGAGGGATGAACCGCGGATCGATCGAGGAAAACCCGATCATATATTCAAAGAAGTAGAGCAACAAAAATCTACGTTTTTGTATGTTTCATCAACGCTGATCCACGAACGGCTGAAACGTGGTTGCAAACCGGCGTTGTCCCGGATGAGACGACCCCCTACATCCCACCGACCCCCGTATACCAGATCATCACGCCGATCCAGACGACGACAAATCCGGCCCAGTGCCATTTCGCGGCCTTCGCGACCTTGATATAATCGATATCCGCGATGCCGCTAATGACGTACAGATTCAGCCCGTATGGAGGAGTGATGTATCCGATGGAGGCACCCATCATAAAGATGATACCCCAGGCAACGGGCGACCAGCCGAGCGAAGCCGCTGCCCCGGACAGCATCGGTGCGGTAAGGAGCATGTTCGGGGTCCCGTCGAGGACCGATCCCGCCAACAACATAATCACGGTCATAACCAACGCGATCAACACGGGGTTACCCAGCGAGATGATCGCGTTGGAGATCGCCTCCTGGAGACCGAGATCGGAGAGGCTCTGTTGGATCAGGATCGACGTGACGACCATCGGCAGGATAATCCCGATCAGGAGGATCGAGGAGTAGCAGGCACGAACGATCGAATCGATCGACGTTATTTGACGGGAGCCGATCGCCGCAACCAGGATGTACACGACGGCGACGGAGGCCGATTCGCTTGGCGTGAAGATCCCGAGGAAGATACCGCCGAGCAGGACCACGATCGTACCGAGACCGACCTTTGCGTGCCACGTTTTGACCAGGAGCTGCTTGAGGTCGATTCCGAACTCGTCCGTGACCCCGTAATCGTTGCGATACGCGATAACGGTATTCGTCGCTAGAAGGGCGAACAACATCGCCAATCCGGGGATGACGCCCGCGAGAAACAGATCGACGATCGAGACGCCGAAGGCTGCCCCGTAGATGATCAGCAGGAGGCTCGGGGGGATGATCGCTCCCAACACGCCGCCGGAGGCGATGGTGGCTGCGGCGTAATCGTTTTCATACCCTTCCTCACAGAGCGGCGAATACAGCGCGGAGCCGACGGATGCCGTCGTTGCCGCGTTCGAGCCCGTGATCGCCGAGAAGATCGCGGCTGTACCGATCGCCGTATTACCCGTTACCCCAGGGATCCATCCGATGAACTCTCGGGTAAACGCGACGAGGTTTTCGGCGATCCCCGCCTCACGTATCAGGTCTCCGACAAGAATGAACAGCGGAATCGCGGTGAACGAGAAGCTCTGGAGAACCCCGTAATGGCTCTGAGACATATTGATCAGCGGGAAGCTATCGAACCCGACGTGGTATCCGAGAGCCCACAATCCGAACACCAAATATATCGGAATACCAAGAATAAATGCGACGACAGTCAGTACCGTAATGCCGATCAGGAATTCGGTCGAGGAGACTGCTAATAGTACTGGAGCATTCATTTTGAGATATCCGATGTCGGCGTAACGTCTTCACCGCTATCGTACTTCCGTTTGATCATAATTATTTGCTGGGTCGCCCGTAGTATGATGAGCGCCATTCCGACGGGGATCGCCAAATAAGCCACCCACAGCGGAATCGGCGTGCCGAGGATGGGTCTGCCGGTGGCAAGCCGTCTTTGAACGAGTTCTATCGAATAGTACCCGACGATACCAGCGAACGAGACCCATGTTACGAAATCGACGTACCGTAACACGTAGTTCGCCCTGTTCGACAGCCTCGATCTGGCCAGCGAAAACCGGAAGTGCGATTCGTGGCGGATCGCCCACGCCGCCGCTACCCAAACCATCCAGGTAAACAGAAGGAGCGTTCCGTTTAGCGTAAACGAAGGTGGGTTCTCGAACGTAACCCGCTGGATCACCGTGTAGAAGATCAACAGTGTATAGAGACTTATCAGAACGATCGCGATGTACCCTTCGAAGTTCTCCTCTACCTTCCCCAACGCCGTACCATATTTGTTAGTATCTGACATATTTCCTCCAAATAAAATAAAACCTCGCGTTACATTTCGGAGAGGTATTCGTCCCACCACGCGTCAACGGTGAAGTCGCTGTGGCTGGATGGGACGGAGTCCTCCCGAGCTGTATCGACGAGGTATTCGTGGAACGCTTCACCATCGACGCCGATCTGACCTGCCGAACCGATTATATCCGAGTACAGATCCAGATTGTCCTCATAGCCGATGGCGGCTTCCCACTCCTGCATCTGATCGTCGTCTAGGTAGTTGTACTCCAGATCGTGTTCGATCGTACACGAGGACTCCGGGGGATCGTCGGTATACATTCCGAGCCGTTGTTGATGGATCTCGTCCATATTCTTCTGCACGAGATCCTCGTAGACGGACTTCGACACGTCCGCGAGCAGCGACAGGTTCTCGTCCGAGAGACTTTTGAGCCACTCGACGTTGGCCCACTTCGTGTCGTTGTGGATGGTCCATTTGTTGATGATGCTTGAAGCAAGCGCCTCGGCGTTGTTCCCGCCGTACGCACAGATGGGCGAGGCAGCCGCTTCCGCCCCGTCGACGGTCCCCGATCGGAGCCCCTGCAGGGCGTCCGCCCAGGAGAGCGAGACCGGATTCATACCGAGTTCATTCAGCGCGATTCCGGAGACCTGACTCGCCGTTCTCCGGCAGTCCATCCCCTCTACGTCGCTGGGCACTTGATGGGTGTAATCCGTACTGTCCGCCCTATCGACGCCGATGTGTATCGCCCGTAATGCCGGCGCGTGGTACCAAAGCGGGATAACACCGTACTCCTGGGCGAACGGCACCCAGAACTGCTCGTACGTTTCCGCCTGCGTGAGCGTGTATGCGAGCGATATCTCGCTCGGGAACGTGTACGGAATCATCCAGATGTCGTTCATCGGGAAACTCGCGCTCGAGTTACCGATCGAGGCGCTCCCGATCTCGACGGACTGGTTACGAACGCTCTCCGGACAGTCCAGCTCGCCACAGATCTGCCCTTCGGCGACGTTGTCCACTTGGATGCGCCCGTCGCTCTGTTCTTCCACCCGCCGTTCGAACTCCCAGTGTCCGGAGGGTTGTGCACCTTCCCATTCACTGCCGGGAGGTGACATCACTCCGCCGATGGTGAACTCCAATTCGGCACTACCACCGTTGCCGTTTCCGCTGCCGTTGCCATTGCCGCCACCGTTGCCGTTTCCGCCGCCGTTGCTCCCGCCGTTGCCACCGTTTCCGCCACTATCTTCAACACACCCCGCTAGTGTGAGAAGACCGGCGGAACCAGCAGCTCCTTTGAGAACTCTGCGCCGGGATGGCCGTGTGCTATTACGTGTCACGAGACGACTATACACACACACATAATATAAACCTTTTCCCAAGATAATAGGTTTAATAGGTATTATATTGTGATGACCGCAACCGCATCCGAAGCGGCGAAAAACGAACGGTTCGGTCGATCATACCCGGTTCAAGGAGCGAGTCGACAAGCACTCGACAAATGCTGAACGCCGTCTCTCGAATGGGTCCGGTTAGCCGTTCATCCCGTCGTGGAACCCGACCAGTTTCGTCCTGCTGAAGTGCTCAACGGCGTATTTGATCCCCTCCTTGCCCGTGCCGCTATCCTTGAATCCGCCGTAGGGCATATGGTCCGTCCGGAATCCGCTGACAGTATTGACGTTCACTCCACCGGCGTCGATCGTATCCGCCGCTCGCTTCGCGCGGTCGATGTCTTGCGTGAAAATCCCGGCCTCGAGGCCGTACTCCGTATCGTTCGCTTCCGCCAGCGCCTCACCGAAGCCACTAACCGGGATGACGGGGATCAGCGGCCCGAACGTCTCCTCGCTGGCTGCGGGCATATCCGGCGTAACGCCTCCGAGAACGGTCGGTTCAAAGACCCGATCGCCGAGATCGCGACCGTACCGCCCGCCGTATTCGACGGTCGCTCCCTGCTCGACCGTCTCCTCGAACAGCTCCACGGTCCCGTTGAACTCCTCGTCGCTGACCATCGCCGAGACGTCCGTCTCGTCGTCGAAGGGGTCGCCGATGTTCAGCCGGCTTGCAGCGTCGGATAGTGCCGCAAGCGCCTCATCCTCGACCGTCTCGTCAACGATAACCCGCTCGACGCTGTTACAGACTTGCCCCGCGTTGGAGCACGCCCCTTGCACGATCTCGACGGCAGCCCGTTCGATGTCGGTATCCGACCACAGAATGGTCGGGTCGTTTCCGCCGAGTTCGAGCGTCACGTCAGTCATTCCGCTGTTGTTCGCGAGGTATTTGCCGACCGCGGTCGAACCGGTAAAGGAGATCGAGTCGACCGCCTCGTGATTGACGATTTCCTCGCCGATCACGGACCCGCTTCCGGTAACGACGTTCACGAGGCCATCCGGTGCGTCCACTTCCGTAACCGCGGCGTCGAGGCATTCGAACAGCACGAGCGCGGAAAGCGGAGTGGTGGTCGCCGGCTTTCCGACGAACGCGTTCCCCGCAGCAACTGCCGGCCCGACCTTGTGTGCCATCAGCATAAGGGGGAAATTGAACGGGGTGATTCCGGCCACGACTCCCACAGGTTCCGGCTGTGTGAAGCAGTGATCCCGTCTCATCCCCTTCTGGGGATCCATCGGAACGTACTCCCCGAACTGACGCTTTGCTTCCTCTGCTGAGAGCCGAAGCGTTTGTACTGTCCGGTCGGCTTCAGTTCTCGCCTCCGTTATCGGTTTGCCCTGTTCGCTCGTGATTATCTCCGCGACCTCCTCGATCCGCTCCTCGAGGCGATCCGCAGCGATCGAAAGGAGCTCATACCGCTCGTACGCCGAGAGCGACGTTTGCTCGGCGGCGTCCCTGGCCGATTCAATGGCATCCGTTACCTGCTCGCGACTCGCCACCGGAATCGTACCGACGGTCGTCCCATCATACGGATTGATCACGTCCGTTCGCTCGTCGCCCTCGATCCACGTGCCGTTACTGAGCATATCCTTGTCCGTCCGTTCTGATTGGTCTAGCGACATGCGTCCGTCGGAACTCGTCGCTCGTATATTAACATTTGGGACGCACGGAATCAAACGGGGCACACGCCCCGGCGCACGACCTCCCGCCGAACCGGGTGGAAGCACGACCCGGAGGAAGCATAACTTGGAGGCACGACCCACGAACCCAAAGTGGCGGTACACGCGTACTTCCAGGTAGCGTTGCTGGGAATCCCGATCGTGCTACTGGGGCCGCCTGTGCCATCCGTCAATACGGTCGGTCACGGACGCGTCATCGAGGGTACCACCCGTGGTCACTCCAGCCCATGGGGATGAATCGTGGCTCGATAGGCCTCACCGCTTTCCTGTGCTTCATATGCGTTCTCGGCGTCCTCGAACGTCGTTTTGAAGTTGAACAGATCCCCGAAGGGAACCTCGTCTTGCAACTGGTCGATGAGAGCGATCGCCGACTCGAACTGTGTCGGCGGGTAGGCGAGGCTCCCGAGGACGTCGAGCTCCTTCTGGACGATTCGCGTCGGGTTGATCTCGGCCTCGCCGTTGTAGGCGAAATGACCAACCTCAACGAAGGTGCCGCCGTCGTGGGGGAGTTCGATCCCCTGTTCGACCGCCGTGGGGACGCCAGCTGCTTCGATAACGATGTCCGGCCCGACGTTACCTGCGGTGAGCTCCTTTACCGTCGTTATGAGTTCGTCTTCCCCGTACTCGGTTAGGTTGACCAGATCGGTCGCTCCGAACTGCGCTGCCAATTGCAGTCGTTCGTCGAGAGCGTCGATCGCGATGATCTGTCCCGCGCCTGCGGCCTTCGCCGACGCGATGGCGAAGAGGCCGATCGGTCCCGCACCCTGTACCGCGACGCTTTGCCCCACGCCGAACCCCTCACGGATGTGGGGATGTCCGGGCTGCATCGACCGCTCGAAGGCGTGCATCCCGACCGAGATCGGTTCCACGAGCGCGCCCAACTCGGAGGGGACGTCCTCGGGAAGCTTGTAGTAGTATGATTTGGACGGCAACACGACGTATTTGCTCATCCCGCCGGCGTATTGGTCCGCGACGTTATCGAAGCCGAACCGATCGGCGTTCTCGCTCAACCGGGGACGCCCCGGCATGTTTCGAGAGTACCAATCGGTCCCGTCGTTGTCCATCGCCGGGACGACCGACAGGGTATCACCCTCCCGTATCTCGGTGCCCTTGGAGTCCCGCTCCACGTTTTCCCCGACCTCCTCGATCACCCCGGTAAACTCGTGTCCCGGAACGACCGGGAAATCGAGATCCATCCCGCCATTATACATATGCACGTCCGTGCCACAGATTCCGGTCACCTCGACGCGCAACAACACGTCATTCGGACCCACGTCGGGAATCGTTATCTCTTGGATCTCGAGCTCACCGGGTTCGTTCATAACGATAGCGGTCGTTTTCATCGTAGCCACATCGGCTAAGAGCAACCGGGTTAATAAGTGTTGTGGGGATCGTTATCAGGGCGATTCCCGACCCTGAGACAAGCGATCTCGGAGTGGAACGGCATAATGCGGTAAATTAGAATAAATAAAAATGAATTATGTCGATTCGTTCGAATAGGGCGAATGATAGTCACGGATGGCATCCGATACAATAACAGATGTAGGTTTGTAAGTTAATGGGGGAGGGCGCGCTATCGGCGTGAACGGCTTGACGACCAATCGCCCCCAATCAAGTGAATGTAAAATATATAAATAAATATAAACAAAGTGAACACCAATCGGCAACGATCTTCACTGGGTCACGTCGTATGGATCATATAGGATTGTAGCCGTTTCAGATAACTCTCTCGGTGATTTCTCTTACCAAATCGTTCTATTTAATCGAACGAATGCCGGATCGACGAAACAAAGTTCGATTCACTCTGGATTCCCGAGCGTGCCGTCAGTCCCGCGAGTCCGAGAACGGCACCGAATAGAACGCATCCGGTGTCGATTACTCGTAGACGGTCCTTTCAACCCGGTTTTCGTTCACGTAGTCCCAGTCGTAGTCGACGCCAAGACCCGGTCCGTCCGGGACGCCCACCGTCCCGTCCGTGTCGATGCTGTCTATCCGGTCCGTATATCCGTCCTGATACACCGGATATTCCGAGTGTGGATCCTTGGACGTCGGATGGACCAACCCGATCTCATAAAAGTTGGAGTTGCGGGTCGCCGCCATACAGTGTCGTTGGGCGGGTCCAGCCAGATGATACTCGATGTCGACGCCGAGGCCCTCCGCCGCTCTGGCGATCTTCATTGCTCCCGTGATCCCGCCATCCCACTCCGGATCCGCACGGGCGAAGTCCGTCGCGTCGTTCGCGACGAAGTCGATCGTCGGTTCCACTCCCCGAACGAGTTCCGTCTGGAGAATCGGCGTGTCCATCGACTGCCGAAGGTTCCGGTGACCGTGCTGTGATCGTCCCATATCCTTGTACGGGTCCTCGTACCAGAAATATCCGTAGTCGTCACACGCCCGCCCGACCCTGAGCGCGTCCGCGCGCGTCTCGTATTTCCCGACCGGGTCGTGCATCAACGCCATCCGGTCGCCGACCCGCTCGCCGACGGCCTCGATCAGTTCGATTTCAGCCTCGAGATCGTATGCGTCCGTTTCACACCACGTGTGCGTTTTGAATCCTTGGTACCCGTATTCACAACACGTCTCGGCGAAGTCCGCGAAGTCCTCCGTCGAACTGAGCCCGGAATCGAGCTGAGCGAAGTACGTGGACGCGTACGCCGGGAGCCTCGTTCGATGCGTGCCGAGCAGTTCGTGAATCGGAAGCCCGGCGTACTTCCCGGCGAAATCCCAGAGCGCGATGTCGATGATTCCGAGTCCCATCTGGTCGTACTTTCGGAGCATCTCACGCATCGCGTTCCAGTGTTTCTCGCGTTGCAGCGGGTCCGCTCCCAGTAGGTACTCCGCGCAGAGCCCGACCTGGGTGGCTGCCGGTTTCCCCCCGCCAATATACTCACCCGTGAATTCGGTGTCGGTGTGGATTCTGATGGCGTGAATTTGACGTTCGTGTGTCTCACCGGGAGCGTAGACGAGCTTTTGTGACGTGTGATCGATCCGAACGTCCGCTATTGGATACGTGAATGCAGTAAGTTCGATCCGCGTTATCTGTGGAGACATAACTGATTATGACTATGAAACCGGATTGAAGTTACGCTTACTTAATCTCTTTCCACGGGAGGAGGGTCGCGTTAAGTTAGAGGATGAGGCGGACGATGTCTGAGTGTCTATGCCAGAGATCGACCGCCTCAGAGAACGTATCGCGTGGATCGACCTGTCGTTTGTGAAACGAGATCGAACTCCGCGATGGGCAATTGAAGTAGGGATCCAATATCACTCACCCTATATATCACTACGCGAAGTGAGTAATATCTCGAATAGTTTGGAGTCGATCGGAGCAACGTCGCTATTCACAACTGGGTTGATAAAGCCGATCTACAGCCAATCTCGACGGTCTCCGCGGATCAACTTGCGGTTGACGAAAAGATGATCCGCCTCCACGGTCAGCAATTCTGGCTGTATGGTGCAGTTGATCCCTATACCAACAAGATCCACCATATTAGCCTCTATTCAACCGGCTCTGTTGAATCGCTGTAAGGCGTAGAGATTCACTGTTTGACGAAGCGCTTGATATTGTAGACCATACACATCAAGGCGATCTCACGGAACTCGCGGAACCACGACCGCGCTCGCACGGCGAAGCCGAGCGAGCGCTTCACAGCCGAGTTCACGGTTTCGGTCATAGAGCGCTGATTGTAGCGGTTATCGTCGATTCTGGCGTTGTGTGCGTGGTCGTACGGTGCGAAAATGCGGTGCTTGATCAGCGGTCTGATCCCGAGATCGCGTAATCCTTCGCGGAGCGATTGCTTGTCATAGCCCTTATCGGCGGCGAGAGACCGCAGATCGCCCGCGTTCCGGCGGGCGATCTGCTCAGCGAGGTCAGCGTCACTTCCTTCCCGGTTGGTTGAACAGTGAACGTCAAGAACAGCTTGAGACGCTGTATAGACGAGTTTCGTGACTTTCAGATTCTGAACGCGGTAGCTGATTCGCTGACAGTAGTGGCGGCTCGCTGCTGAGCGGTCGTAGAGTGTGGCATCGATCGCGGCGTGTTCGGAGAGCTCGTGCAGCTGCGCCGACTGGCGCAGCAGCACTCGATAGACACTCATACTGATCCGGTCGAACGCCTTACACAACGTGGACGGCACGGGGAGATCGGCCTTGAAGCGGCCGATATCCCCGATTATTTGTGGCATCTCTTTGAGTAGGTCGATTGTCATCCGATAGGATGTGTCGAGGTAAATTCGCAGACAGTGGAGGGAAACGAGTGCGTAGTCGGCGAATCCGCCGCCACCGTCTGGGGCGGCGGATTCGCCTCCATCGCCAGTAACTCTTTGAGCAACCGGCACAACTTCCCCGATGAAGCGGGAGATCTGCGTCATAGACAACCGCAGCTTCCCGCTTCAACTCCTTTGATTTAGCGACCTACCCTGCCGCTGTATGGCGATTCAACACAGTCATTCAACCACAACGAAATAGATAACGCGGTGGTTCCTCACCGAGCCTCACCACCGCTATCAGCTCGATGATGTCGAATTTCTTGTTGACAATGCCGATTATCTCGGCCCAGTTTTAGCTGAAGACGGCTATCGATTTCGAGTGATTCGCCATAGAAATCGAAACGCTATCGAACGTATCTTTTGAGAAATAGAATATCGGACATCATCGTTTGCAAATAGTTTTAGCAATGTCGCGTTAGAGACAGCTCAAAACTGGCTCGAATCCTTCGCCGTCTACCACAGTGCTCGCCAAACGTAACGCGACCGGGAGGAGACAGAAAACCATACCGTGGTTCTCCATCCGGAGTTAGCCGCTCGCAATGGGGGAGGGGGGGTTCTATATATTCGAACGTAGGGGATGCCACCGTTGTTTTACTTACTGAAATGTCACTTCTACACACACTCATATTACGGACTATTTTGGCATCAATCGGAGTCACCGATCGTTCATAACTATAGTAGTTGTTAGAAATAATTGCCCACTTCTGGGATAGAGATTTGATCAAGAGCGGTGTCGATCGCTGTTGTCAGTTCGTCGAGTGAGTCGAAGAAGCGGTTGCTGAGCGCTGCTTGAAGCTGTCTCCAGCATTCCTCGACTGGGTTCAGCTCTGGCGAATATGACGGAAGCGTCACGAAGGCGAGGTCGTCACGGGCCACCAGGTCCGTGACGGCCGACGCCTGGAAATACGGTGCTCCACCAAGAACGACGATCAGATCATCTTCAAATTCTTTACATAGTGCTAAAATGAAATTTTTTGCGTGGTCGGCGGTGATGTACTCTGTACATCGGGAGAAGAACCGATCACCATCCTCGGTGATCGCGCCGAGCAAGCACGTCCAGTCCCGCTGCCCGGACAATTCGACGGAGGGCCGCGTGCCGCGCGGAAACCACGCGGCACGCGGCTCGACCTGGACTGATTTCTTCGTCTGATCGATACACACTACTGTGGCGTCCATTTCCCGCCGCTTTTTTTGATCTCGTCGTAAAACTCTTCTTGGTCGTCTTCGTCGGATTCAGCGGCTGATCGGCGTGGTTTTTGATAACTCAATCCCGCCTCTTTCAGCAACCGTCGACAGCTCGGGATTGAGTATCCGACGCCGTAGGTGTCTTCAAGATATTCTTGCGCGAGCGCCGGCGTCCACGCCGGCGCGTCAATGCCGATCTCGTGGGGTGAGTCGTGGACTGTTTGCTCAAACTCTTGTTGCTGTGTTTTTGAGAGTTTTCGATTTCGACCAGATCGGTGAGCATCAGTAACAGCTTGTTCAAGTGAGTCGTCAGTATCGAGTCGTTGGAACCAGCTGTAGATCGTCCGTCGACCGGTGTCGTGCCACTCGGCAAGTTCAGTTTGCGTGACGCCGTTTTTGTACGCGATCGCGGCTAACAACCGTTGTGTTGGCTTGTTCCCGTCGACGTTGTCAAGTGCATCTTGGAGTTCTTTGACGGAGATCTCGTCGAGATGATCCATTAGATACCATATTAGTTTCTGAGCGGAAAGTTCTAATGGTTACTATAGTTCAGAAAACTGATCGACAGCTAGCTGGTGACGAACACTCCGACCGTGGTTCCGTTGATCAACGGACGTCCCAATCAATAACGAACATACTGGACGTGCGTTGCCGTCGATCAAGGCTTCAATCCTTCATTCACGGCGTTTTTCCGACGTATATGACCCCGATTTACAGGGAATCCTCGCCGAAGTAGCCGAAAATCGCGACGTCGAAAGCGCCGTGAGAAGTGCTTGATTTCTGCTGGATGAACGGGAGCATCGCTTTCGTCAACGCCGTGTTCCTCGTTGATGACGCCGACGATTTCGACGGATCACTCCGGGAAAAAGCCTGATTTCCGCGTCGATAGCAACGGCGATCGAACCCTATATTAAAACATCCTTTGAGATATATAACACTGCAGTTCTTTGTTTTCAAACTGTTTTAGTCACGTCGACCCACAGACCGCGGAAGCGTCGCTTCACCCCTACGCCGTCCGGTGGAATTACACTTAAGTTAATACCACTCATTCATCAGTACACAAATGAGTGAAGACACCGACCAACGTGGTTCGGACTCTACCCTTCTCGAGATCATCTCACTACTGGATAAACACGGCACCGTCGGCGTCACCGAGGTCGCCGATCACATTGATATCGCAAAGAGCACCGCCCATTACCACCTGAACACGCTGTTACGGAACGATTTCGTCATAAAAGAGGATATGAAGTACAAGCTAGGTACGGAACTTCTGGGAATCGGTATTCAAGCCCGACGGCGCATTCCACTTTTCAGAGCTGCGAAGGAGGAGATCAGTAAGCTGGGCAGCAAAACGAACGAGTTAGTGATACTGTCCATTGAGGAACGGGGACTCGGGGTTTATTTGCATAAATCGAGCAACGGGAGTGCACTCGACATTGACGCACCGATCGGCCGCACCGCCACGCTCCATAATCGCGCCCTCGGGAAAGCGATGTTGGCGTACTTTCCCAAAGAACGGGTCGACGAAATAATCGAGCGGCACGGGCTTCCGGAAACGACGGACCAGACGATCACTACCAGGGAACAATTATATGTGGAGCTGCAGCGGGTGCGGAAGGAGGGAATCGCGTTCAACCGCGAAGAGCATATTGAAGGGATCAACGGCGTCGCCGTGCCCATCCTCGATGCCGATGAAAACGTGCTCGGGGCAGTGAGCATAGCCGGCCCGGCCAATCGATTTCAGGGATCGACGCTCACCGAAGATTACCCGTATCTCCTTTCAAAGACACGAAACACGATCGAACTGGAGGTAGAACACAGCGACGACGGATCCTAAGTGATGAGCCACGACTGACGTGACCGGCCGTCGATGTGGCAGCTTGAAACGTCCGGTTGGGTCATCGTATAGCCGTCGGACCGTGTCGTTCCGCGGTGTTAACTTAAGCATAATTCCACCAGACGGCGTGGGCTTGTAACCACGTTTCTGCGGTCGGTGGGTCGACGTGACTAAAACAGTTTGAAAATAAAAATTTTCTCTATTGTATTTCACGAAAGACACTTTCAACTACGTTTCTGAAGCCGTGGGTTTCGACGCGGAAGCTGAGATTTTCACGCCGAAGCGCTCCGTTGAGATCGTCGGCGTCATCGACGAGAAACAGCGCATCTTCAACGTCGTGTTTCTCAGCTAATTCAATCAGAAATTCTCGACCGATCGGAATCGTATACGTTGGAAACAGTCGAGAATGGAGTATTCTGTTGGTTTCCGGATCGACAGCAGCGTACAGCCAGTACTGTTCGGAATTGATCCGGATCGCCTTCTGATCGACAGCAACGCGATCCGAACTTTCACCGCCAGCTGGCTGTAGATCGGGTTTTTGAACCCAGTTATGAACCGCCGTTCGGCTCCGATCGACACCCAAATCTCAAGAAGAATAACTGTATTCGAAAGTGAGAGCCCTGCAAGGTGGTGGCGAATACCCGTTTCAATGATCTCGCGGAGTGTCCGCTCTCGCTCCACAAAACCCAAGTCGATCCACTCAGTAGAATCGCTGAGGCGGTTGGTTTCGGCCACAGGAATCTGAAATCAGACGCCTCATGCTTAACTTAACACGACGCGCCGACCCGACCGTGACCATTTAACACACCCTCCCGCCAAGGTTCCGTATGTCGATCGAAACGACGTTCCGCGAGTCGCTGTCCGAACACGACGTCGCCGTCACGCGGACGACTCCCGGATCGTGTGCGGACGCGATCGCGGACGCGACCGACGGGAAGACGATCGGGGTGCCGCTTCCGGAGGGGCTCACGCTCCCGCCCGACGTGATCGACCGCCCCACGAACGGCGATCTCGAGACGGCCGAGACCGGCGTGACGCCGGCAACTCTCGGCATCGCCGAAACCGGGAGCGTCCACCTCGAAAGCGATCGGGCCGGAACCGAGCTCGTGAGCCTCTACCCACAACGCCACGTCGCGGTCCTGCGCACTGAGGACATCGTTCCGGACGTCGCGACGGCGATCGACCGCCTCGGTCCGGATCTCCGTGGGGGCGGATCCGGGGTGATCGCGACCGGCCCGAGCGCGACCGCCGATATGGGGAGCCTGGTCGTGGGCGCACACGGGCCGGGCGAGGTCCACGTCGTTCTCGTGGAGGCGGGACGATGAGTCGGGCGGGCCGAGGCGACCGAACGGGACGGGACGAACGGAACGACCGAACGGAACAGGACGAACGGGCAGACCGCGCTGCGCGCATCCGCGAGGCGATGCGCGAGGAGGGCGACGCGATCGCCGAGCACACTCGTGAGCACAACGCGGGCCGGAAGGCAGTCACCGAGGACTTCCCCGAGTACGAAACCCTCAGGGAGCGCGCCCGCGCGGTGAAGGAGGACGCGATCGAGAACCTCCCCGACCTCGTGGATCGGCTCCGGGAGAGCGTGGAGGCGAACGGCGGGCACCTGTACGTCGCCGACGACGCGGCGGACGCCAACCGCTACATCGTCGAGACCGTCGGCGACGCCGAAACCGTCGTGAAGTCGAAATCGATGACGACCGAGGAGATCGACCTCAACGACGCGCTCGAGACCGCCGGCGTCGAACCGGTCGAGACCGACCTCGGCGAGTGGGTGATACAGCTCGCCGAGGAGTCCCCCTCCCACCTCATCGGTCCGGCGATGCACAAGGATCGGGCGGAGATAGCCGCCCTGTTCGCCGAGGTCTTCGACCCCGCGGATCCGCCGGAAACGGCCACCGAACTCACGGCGTTCGCCCGCGAGACGCTCGGCGAGCGGATCCGCGAGGCCGACGTCGGACTGACCGGCGCGAACTTCGTGGTGGCCGAGTCGGGGTCGATCGCCCTCGTCACCAACGAGGGGAACGCGCGGAAGGTGGCGTCGACCCCGGACACCCACATCGCGGTCTCGGGCGTCGAGAAGATCGTCCCGACGGTCGAGGACCTGGAGCCGTTTGTGAACCTGCTGTCGCGGGCGGGAGCGGGCCAGGAGCTGTCGGCGTACACCTCGTTGTTTACCCCGCCCGTCGCCTCGCCGGTGCCGGATTTCGACGCGCCCGACGAACCGCTATCGGCGATCGATGATGAGGGGACGACCGCGAACCCCGACCGCGAGTTCCACCTCGTGTTGATCGACAACGGCCGGCTGGCGATGCGCGAGGACGAGGACCTCCGTGAGACGCTGTACTGCGTCCGCTGTGGCGCCTGCGCCAACTCCTGTGGCAACTTCCAGAGCGTCGGCGGGCACGTCTTCGGGGGCGAGACCTACACCGGTGGAATCGCGGGCGGGTGGGAGGCGGGGATCGAGGGACTCGACGTCGCCGGCGAGTTCAACGACCTCTGTACCGGCTGCTCCCGGTGCGTTCCGGCCTGTCCGGTGAAGATCGACATCCCGTGGATTAACACGGTCGTTCGGGACCGCATCAACCGCCGCAAGGCGGACGCGAGTGACTTCGCGTTCCTCCCCGACGGGCTGGCTCCCGACGCCGAGCCCGCAGGGCTCGATCTCGGCAAGCGGTTCGTCGGCGACTTCGCGACGCTGGCGAAGTGGGGCCACCGAACCGCGCCGCTTGCCAACCAGCTCGCGGACGCCGGACCGGTCCGGGCGGCCCTCGAACGCGTCGTCGGGATCGATCGGCGGCGGGACCTCCCCACGTTCGCGAGCGAGAGCCTCGTCGAGTGGTTCGACCGCCGCGGGGGTGCCCGGATTCCACTCGCCGACGCCGACCGCGACGCGATCCTCTACCCCGACACCTACACCAACTACGTCGACGTCGAGCGCGGCAAGGCGGCGGTCCGGGCGCTCGAGGCACTCGGCGTCCACGTGCGGGTACCGTCCCTCCCGCCGAGCGGCCGGCCGCCGCTCTCACAGGGGATGGTCGCGACCGCCGAGGAGCGTGCCCACGACCTGTATGCCGCGCTCGCGGAACACGTCGACGCCGGGCGCGACGTGGTGGTCGTGGAGCCGAGCGACCTCGCGATGATCCGCTCGGAGTACGAACGGTTCCTCGAACCCGCCGCGTTCGACCGGCTCGCCGGCGCGAGCTACGAGATCCTGGAGTACGTCTACGGCCTGCTCGAGAACGGAGCGTCGATCGACGCGCTCGTCGGCGGCGACGATGCGACCCGGACCAGCGACCTGGCGTACCACCCGCACTGCCAGGCCCGCACGCTCGATCTCGAGGAGTACACGCTCGCGGTGCTCGAGCGCGCCGGCTACGACGTCCGCACCTCCGATACCGAGTGTTGCGGAATGGCCGGATCGTTCGGGTATAAAACGGAGTACTACGAACTGAGCATCGACGTCGGCGAACCCCTCGTTGAGGACTTCGGCGGAACCGACCGGACGCTCGTCGCTTCGGGAACGTCCTGTGGCGAGCAACTCGACGCCCTGCTCGACCGTCCCGCACGGCACCCGATCGAACTGCTCGCGCCGCCGGAAGCACCGGAGCGATGAACGGATCCGCCGTCGCTAAGCGGTGACCGGAGATTCGGCGTCCTCGTGGGCACCCTCCGACGTCGAGGCCTCATCGTGCTCGGCCGTCGAGGCCTCGCCGCGTTCCGCCGTCGAGGCCGCACCGTGTTCCGATTCGATCGCGCCGGCCAGCGCGTCGGCCAGTTCGATGACGGCCGCCTCGTGGTCGGCTCGTGATCCCCGGATCGACATCGGCGACGTCCCGAGATCACGGTACGTAGACAGGTCGTCCGTCGCCAGCGTCCCCTCCTCGTACAGGTCCGTCGAGACCGTCCCGAGCAGGTCGTGGAGGTGGATGAGTTCCGTCTTTTGCATACCTATTAAAAGGACATCCAGACGGGTAAATCCGTCGCCGGTTCGAGGACATATCGATCGGGTGATCCACAAGCGGTGTCCGTCGCGACTGGGGCGGTCCACAAGCGGTGTCCGTCGGCGCCGGTGATCGACCACGAGATATCGATTCCGCCCGGCGATCGATCATCATCATTACTTATAAACTAAGGATCTGCAAGGATCGTTCATTGTGAATCCATAGCAAGCCATAATAGGTGCCCCTCACAACGTTCGACCACGCGCCCACAGCGGGCCGACAAACTATGACTGACAACGAACTCATCTGGCGTATCTCCGGGGGATCCGGCGACGGGATCGCCTCGACGAGCCAGAACTTCGCAAAGGCCCTGATGCGATCGGGGCTACACGTGTTCACGCATCGACATTACCCGTCCCGGATCCGCGGCGGCCACACCTACACCGAGATCCGCGCGTCGGCGGAGCCCGTCCGCTCGCGCGGCGACGGCTACAACTTCCTGTTGGCGCTTGGCGATTCCTTCGCCCGGAATCCCCAGGAGGACGCCGTCTACGGCAACGAGGAGGTCAAGCCGCTCTCCGAGAACCTGGACGAACTTCGGGAGGGCGGCGTCATCGTCTACGACGAGGGGTTGCTCGATCCGAGCGATATCCCCGACTTCGACGAGCGCGTCGAGGAGAACGACTGGCACGTCTATCCGCTCGACCTTCGCGGGCTCGCCCGCGAGCAGGGCCGCGAGGTTATGCGCAACACCGCCGGCGTCGGCGCGACGTGCGCGCTCATCGGGATGAACCGCGAGCACGTCGAGGACCTGATGCGCGATGCGATGCCGGAGAAGATCTTCGAACCGAACCTCGAGATCCTCGAGACCGCCTACGAGTCGGTCCTCGAGAACTACGACGCCGACGCCCACGACGTCACCGTCCCCTCGGGCGAGCACGACGAACAGCAGGTGTTGCTGTCCGGGTCGGACGCCATCTCCTACGGGGCGATCGACGAGGGCTGTCGGTTCATCGCCGGCTACCCGATGACGCCGTGGACCGAGGTGTTCACGATCATGACCAAGAACCTGCCCGAGCTGGGGGGGATCTCAGAGCAGGTCGAGGACGAGATCGCCGCTGCCGCGATGGCGGTCGGTGCCTCACACGCCGGCGTGAAGGCGATGTCCGGATCCTCCGGCGGCGGCTTCGCGTTGATGTCCGAGCCGCTCGGACTGGCCGAAATGACCGAAACCCCGGTCGTGCTCATCGAGGCGATGCGCGCCGGGCCCTCGACCGGGATGCCGACGAAACCCGAACAGTCCGACCTCGAACACGTCCTTTACACCTCCCAGGGCGACTCCCAGCGCGTCGTGTTGGCGCCGGGCACCGTCGAGGAGGCCTACGAGCAGAGCCGGCTCGCGTTCGAGATCGCCTACGAGTACCAGATTCCGGCGATCCTGCTGTACGACCAGAAGCTCGGCGGCGAGATGCTGAACGTCCCGAAGAGCCACTTCGACCGCGAGCCCAACGCGGACCTCGGGAAGACGCTCTCGGAGGCCCAGCTGACTGAACAGCCGCACACCCCCGACGGGAAGTTCCACCGGTTCCAGCACGAGGCCGACGACGGCGTCTCGCCGCGGTCGATCCCCGGCCAGAAGGGCGGCCGGTACCTCGCAACGGGCAACGAGCACGGCCCGAGCGGCCACATCAACGAGGACCCCGACAACCGGACCGCACAGATCGACCGGCGCCTCGAGAAGCTCGAGGTGATCCGGGAGCACCTCGACACCGTCGACACCCAGACGTATATGGGCCCCGAGGAGGCCGAGTACGGCATCCTCACCTTCGGGAGCCAGCAGGGCACCGTCGCGGAGGCCGTCGACGTGTTGAACGCGAACGGCCACTCCGTGAAGGCGCTCGGCGTCTCGGACATGCTGCCGTTCCCGACCGCGGAGGTCGAGGCGTTCATCGAGAGCGTCGACGCGGCGCTCGTCGTCGAGATGACTGCCTCCGGACAGTTCCGCGGGCTCATCCAGAAGAACCTCGGTCGCCACGGCGAGAAGCTCTCGAGCCTGTTGAAGTACAACGGCAACCCCTTCGAGCCCGCCGAGATCGTCGACGGATTCGAGTCGGTCGTCGTCGAGGGGGACGACCTGGACAGTTCCACGACCACCTTCGTACCTGCGGCGGGTGATTAGACATGAGCGCATTCTCAGCCATCGGCGAGGAACGGGAGATCGACCGCGACGAGTACACGCCGGGCGTCGAGCCCCAACCGACGTGGTGTCCGGGCTGTGGCGACTTCGGCGTCCTGAAGGCGCTCAAACAGGCGTTGCCGGAGGTCGGCCGCACCCCCGAGGAGACGCTTTTGTGCACCGGGATCGGCTGTTCGGGCAAACTGAACAGCTACCTCGACTCCTACGGGTTCCACACGCTCCACGGCCGATCGCTGCCGGTCGCGCGGGCGGCGAAACTCGCGAATCCCGGCCTCGAGGTCATCGCCGCCGGCGGCGACGGCGACGGCTACGGGATCGGCGGGAACCACTTCACTCACACGGCCCGTGAGAACCACGACATGACCTACATCGTGTTCAACAACGAGATCTTCGGGCTGACGAAGGGTCAGACCTCCCCGACGAGCCCGAAGGGTCACAAATCGAAGACGCAGCCCCACGGCAGCGCCAAGGAGCCGGTGAAACCGCTCTCGCTGTCGCTCAACGCGGGCGCCTCCTACGTCGCACGGACGGCCGCCGTCAACCCCAACCAGGCCAAGGAGATCCTGATCGAGGCGATGGAACACGACGGCTTCGCGCACGTGGACTTCCTGACCCAGTGTCCCACCTGGAACAAGGACGCGCGCCAGTACGTCCCCTACATCGACGTCAACGACTCCGACGACTACGAGTTCGACGTCACCGACCGCGTCGAGGCAGCCGAGATGATGCGAACGACCGAGGAGGCGCTCTACGAGGGCGAGGTCCTCACCGGCCGGTTCTACGTCGACGAGGAGCGACCCTCCTACCAACAGGAGAAGCAGGCGATCGGCGAGATGCCCGATGAGCCGCTCGCCGAACGGTACTGGGACGACGACTACGAGTGGGAACGGTCCTACGACCACTTCCTCGACAAACACGCCTGACACGCCGGATCGGGCCCGGTCCCTGACGGATCCGACCGGGCCGGCTTCCACGACGTCCGGAGACGACGACGTCGACGCCGGCTTCGCCGCAATAAAGACTGTTTGTTGGTTCGCAAGGTATTTTTCCCGTCATACGAAAGAACCGGTATGAGCACCGTCTCGACGGAGGAACGCATCCTCTCCGTGTTGGAGGAGGACGCGCAGGCCTCCTACGCGGAGATCGCGGACCGGGCTGACGTGTCGAAGCCGACGGTTCGCAAGTACATTCAACAACTGGAGGAGGAGGGCGTCATCGTGGGCTACTCGGCCGACGTCGATCCCAAGAAACTCTCGGGACAGAGCATCGCCCTGGTCGGAATGGACGTCGATAGCGGCCGATACGTGGAGGCGACCCGAGCGATCAAGGACCTTCCGGAGGTCGAGGCGCTGTACACGTCCTCGGGTGACCACATGCTGATGGCCGAGGTTCGCGCCGGCGACGGCGACGAGCTCGGCGATGTGATCTCCGAAAAGCTGCTGGCGATCGACGGCGTCACGGCGGCGCATCCCTCCTTCCTCCAGGAGCGGCTGAAGTGACGCCGATAGGGTGACAATAAATTTATATATAACGAATCGTGATATAATTCTGTCAAATTTTCCGTTCCGGGTCACGGACCCAGCCACCGTCCCCACCTGAACGTCCGACGATCGATCGGTATGCCGTGTTTCGGGATCAATAACCGTTTCTCCGCCGTTTGTGGTCATCGGGTCGAGCGGGCCATCTCCCGACGACGGACGATCAGCGACGAACGAACACTCGAGCAGAAATTTCAGAACGCGGAATACATATTTTCCCAGGTATTGTCACCCCGTCCGTCCACGAGGACGGATATCCACGAGGATTTTCGCCCGCCAGTATCAGATCCGGACGAGGACGTCCTCGCCGTCGACGGTGCAGTCGAAGCTTCCGATTCGCTTGCCGGAGGCCTCGTGGACGCCCGTCTCGAGGTCCCACTCCCAGAGGTGCCAGGGGCACGAGACCGTACAGTCCTCGACGTTGACGCCACCGCGTTTCTCGGTCCAGGTGTCTTCGGCGTTGATCTTCCGGTCGCCGGCCTTGTGCAGGGGGGCCCGCTGGTGGGCACACCGGTTGCTGATCGCGTAGAAGTCGCCGTCGAGGTTGAACACCGCGATCTCGATTCCGTTGACGGTGTATCCCTCACCCTCGCCGGCGGGGATCTCGTCGACCGTCGCGACCTTGGTGAACGCCTCACGGTCGAACTCCTCGTCGTCGACGTCGGCTGTGGTGTCTGAGCTCATCAGTACCCTCTGAGGATCTCCTCGGCGTTTTCGTGCAGCACGGCCTCCCGCGTGTCGTCGTCGAAGGCGTTCGACGTGTAGAACCACGTCGGCGGGTCGAGCGTCTGGTGGGGCCAGTCGCTCGAGTAGATGAACATGTCCTCCGCCATCGACAGCTTCAGCAGGTCGCTGGCGTGGCCCGCGTTGCGCGGGAGCGCGAACGGCTGCGTGCAGACGTAGATGTTGTCACGCAGGTACTCGCTGGGCGCCCGCTGGAGGTACTCCTCGCCGGAGTCCATCTTCCGGGGCGTGATCTTGATGTCGTCGGGGTGCATCTCGTAGAACTCGTCCATCCGGTAGCGAAGGAACGGAACCCACCAGTGGCCGCCCTCCTGGAAGACGACGTCGAGTTCGGGGTATTTGTCGAAGACGCCCCGCATGATCATGTTCACGATGTTGACCATCGTGTGGAGGGGCCAGTCGAACCCGAGCACCTCCGTCCAGGTCAACATGTCGTCGCCGATGTAGGAGTGCTGTGGCCAGTAGGTCAACGACCCGTGGAGCAACAGCGGCAGGTCGTGTTCGATCAGCGCCTCGAAGACGGGGTCGAACTGCTCGTTGCCCCACGGGACCTTCGGATCGAACCAGGAGTAGGCCGCGACGATGCCGTCCTCGTCGGCGACGCGCTCGATCTCCTCGACGGCGTATTCGGGATCCCACTTGGGAACCATCATCGACGTGGAGACGCCCTCGTCGACGAACTGATCGAGCATGTAGTCGTTTGCCGCCTGGCAGACGGCGTTCTTCAACACCGGGTGGTGCTGGAGGTTGAGGTTGTTGATGCCCGGATTGACGATCGGGTCGTCGACGGCGATGTTCTTGCACGCCTCCCGGACGTCGGCGGCGTACTTCGCGCGTCCCTGGGTGAACAGGCCCTCCTGGCCCTCCTTGATGCCGTAGGCGGCGTCCCACTTGCCGACGATCGGCGTCGCCCCGAACTCGGTCGTCAGCTTGTCGAGCGCCCGGTCGTCCTCGACGTACGCCAACAGCTCGTCCTCGACCGGATTGACGTGGAAGTCCATATCGATGATATGGTCCTCGAACGCCTGATCCGGTACCTCCGCGTCGGCGTCCAGCCGTTTGACTGATGATGCCATACGTCACCATCTTTGAGTCATACAATATATAGTTTGTGTTCTCGACGCCGGAATGACAGCATCATATATTCTCTATTAGAGAACCACTTGATCGGTCATAGCGGAGCCAGACGGGATCGATACTACCTGAATCAGTCGACTTGACGGGACCCAGTCGAGATTCCCGGGAATTGATGGGAATTATTGGGTGAACCGGTGACTTCTATTACACGCATATATCTGTCACGATATTCGATATCGACTTCGTTCTCTAATAGCTATCACATCTGCCACCACCGCCGTTCGGCCCCCGACACATTTACATTTAATATATAACATATATTTATATTACTATAAAATCACACAGATATACTGTTCTTTGATATTGAATCATTAGCCCTATAGATCGCGTTTACTGTGTTTTCACTCTCCACATTCGATGGATCTTGAATCCACATTCCCCATTTAAATAAAATATTCTACATTTACTATATGAAATCAAGATGTGCGCTCGTATCGAATCCGGTTCGATCAACAAAACCGATCCCCACAGCGCCATCACGTTCGCTTTACAGGCGGTCGAGGCGAATGCCCCGGGGTCGGACGGAAATCTCAGATTTCCGTGATGACGAGACGCTTCGCGTCTCGAACCACGTGACCCCGAGGCGGTTCACGGCCGGCGTTTAAGTCGCTCGCCGACCAAGCGGTCGATCGATGGATGGGGACACGCTTCCGGGTACACAGCAGCCCACGGCGGGGGATGAACGGGTTATCCTCCACGTCGATATGGACTGCTTTTATGCGTCCTGTGAACGCCTGCGTGACCCGTCGCTCCGCGATGAGCCCGTCGTCGTCGGAATGGGGTACGAGCCCGGCGAGACGATCGGCGCGGTGGCCACCGCGAGCTACGAGGCGCGCGCGTTCGGCGTGAACAGCGCGGACCCGATCTCCCGAGCCCTCGATCGCCTTCCGCGCCGCGCCGAGGCCGACCCCGACGATCCGAACGCGCCGGATCCCGATCGGACCGCCCACTACCGCCCCGTCGATCTGGAGTTCTACACGTCGGTCGCGGCGGACGTGAAGGCGATCCTGCACGACTGTGCGGACGTCGTCCGCGAGGTGAGCATCGACGAGGCGTACCTGGACGTGACCGACCGCACGTCCTGGGGACTCGCGGGGCAGCCCGGCGTCGACGAGGGTGACCCAAACAACGGCGACGACGCGAACGACGTGGACGACGGTGACGCCGACGTCCCCGAAAGCGCCGCTGCAGGACCCGCGGAGCGTCGAACGCTCGCGGAGGGCTACGCCAGGTACGTCCGCGACCGGATCGAGCGCGAGGCGGGTGTCACCGCCAGCGTCGGCGTCGCGCCGAACATGTCCGCTGCGAAGATCGCCAGCGACCACGACAAGCCGGAGGGGCTGGTGGTCGTCCCGCCCGGCCGCGTCCGGGAGTTCCTCGCGCCGCTCCCGACCGAGACGGTTCACGGCGTCGGCCCGGTCACGGCGCGCACGCTCGCCGAGATGGGGATCGAGACCGCGGGCGACCTGGCGAGCGCCGATCCTGCGGCCCTCGAGGCCGAGCTGGGCGAGCGCGGCCGGGAACTCCACGAGCGCGCCGGCGGCGAGGACGACCGGGAGGTGACTCCGACCGGGCTCCCGAAGAGCCTCTCGCGGGAGTCCTCGCTCCCGCCGACCGACGACGAGGAGACGAAACGCGAGCGCGTCAGAGCGCTCGCGGCCGACGTGGCCCGGCGCGCCCGCGAACGCGAGTGTCTCTACCGAACAATCGGCGTGAAGGTCGTGACGCCGCCCTACGAGGTGCATACCCGCGCACGGAGCCTCCCGGGTCCCGTCGACGACCCGGACCTGGTCGAGGCGGTGGCACTCGACCTCCTCGCGGAGTTCGCCGACGACCGGGCCCGCAAGCTCGGCGTCCGCGTCGCCAAGCTCGACTTCGCCGACAGCGACCAGGCGACCCTGTCGGGGTTCGAGAACACGCAGGCGGAGAACGGAACCAGCGGCGATCGCGGCGGTAAGAGCTCCGACGATCACGGCCGTGATGACGGCCGAAACCGCGGTGACGGCGATCGGACCGGTGGACGCCGGCGGCGGACGGGACAGGCATCGCTCCCCGAGTTCGAGTGATCCCGCCGCCGGTAACGACGTGAGCCGATCGACGCCGATCGTCGTCAGACGTCCGTCGGACGCGGGCGAAGGTCTTTGAGGACCGGCCGGCGTCGTTACGGGTATGAGCGAGGACAACGCCGAGACGATCCACGTCGCGGACGTGAGCGACGGGGTCGGGGGGGATGCGGAGTCGAACCCGGGCGACCCGGTCGAACTGCCCGTCGTCGACGTGCTGACCGGGCGGTCGTTCATCACGGGCAAAAGCGGGTCCGGCAAGTCGAACACCGCCTCGGTGCTGATCGAGAACCTGCTTGCGGACAACTATCCGGTGTTGATCGTCGACAGCGACGGGGAGTACTACGGGCTCAAGGAGGAGTACGAGATCCTCCACGTCGGAGCCGACGACGAGTGCGACATCGTGGTCTCGCCGGAGCACGCGGAGAAGATCGCCACGCTCGCGCTCGACCAGAACGTGCCGATCATCCTCGACGTCTCGGGGTATCTCGAGGAGTCGGTCGCCTCCGAGCTCATCCTCAACGTGGTCAAACACCTCTTCGCGAAGGAGAAGAAGCTCAAACGACCCTTCCTGCTCGTGATCGAGGAGTGTCACGAGTACATCCCGGAGGGTGGCGGGATGGACGAGACCGGAAAGATGCTGATCAAGGTCGGCAAGCGCGGCCGCAAGCACGGGCTGGGGATCGTCGGCATCAGCCAGCGGCCGGCCGACGTTAAGAAGGACTTCATCACCCAGTGTGACTGGCTCGTCTGGCACCGCCTGACGTGGGACAATGACACCAACGTCGTGAGCCGGATCCTCGGGTCCGAGTACGCCGACGCGATCGAGGACATGGGTGACGGCGAGGCGTTCCTGATGACCGACTGGGACGAGTCGATCCGCCGCATCCAGTTCCACCGCAAGCAAACCTTCGACGCCGGCGCGACCCCCGGCCTCGAGGACTTCGAACGGCCGGAGTTGAAGTCCGTCTCCGGGGACCTCGTCTCCGAGCTCGAGACCATCTCGGACGAGCAGGAACGGCGGGAGTCCGAGCTGGCCGACCTCCGCCAGGAACTCGAGAAGAAGCGCGCGCGGATCACCCAGCTCGAACAGGACCTCGAGGAGGCGAAGGACCTCTCCCGGATGGCCGACCGGTTCTCGCAGGCGCTGCTCGGACGAGCCGAGGCCCCCCACCGCGGCGGATCGGGTGAGAGCCAGTCGACCCTCGAAGACCACGAGCGCGGCGCGGCTGACGAATCCAGGGAAGACGACGAGCGCGAGGCGAACGACGAACGTTGGTCGGACACCGACGAGGTGGACGACGAACGTGGGTCGGACGACGAACGCGGGGTGGGGAACCAACACGACGGCGAGGATACCGAAACCACGGAGGACTCGATCGAGTGGATCGAGGACCCGGAGGCGGTCGCGGACGCCGGTGACCTCGCCGACGCGCTCGACGCCGCCGACGCGACCGGTGACGCCGCCGGTGTGGCAACCGACGGCGTCGCCGATGACGGTGCGTTCGGGATCGACGCGGTCGACCCGATCTCCGCTGCGGACGTCGCTGAGAGCGCGCTCCGGTTCGACGAGGCGATCGATCTGGGAACCCGTGAGGCCGTGGTCGAGAACCTTCGAGACCGGGTCGAGGCGCTCACGGAGATGTCGACGGGGATGCTGCGACACTACCGCCGTGAGGGGAGCAGCGATCCCGTCACCGCCCACATCGCCGCCGGCGGCGGCGGCGACACCGAACACGCCTACGCACGACATCGGCCGCTTCGGCGGTCGGGGCTCGTCCGTCACGTGGCAGGGAGCAGATATGAGTACGGGATCCCCTGGCTCGTCCGTGACGCGTACGCCGACCGTCTCGATGGGGACGCCGTCGACGAGATGGTTGCCGCCGTCGAGGACGCCTTCCTCGGGTCCCAAGAACACGATTTCGCGGATGAGGACGGAGACACCGGTGGAGCACCCGCCACCGATCCCGAAACGGGGATCGACGCCTCCCGGATCGACGCGGCACTCGAGGACGCGGCACCGCCGATGGACGTCGACGCGTCGGCCGAAAACGAGCCGGCATCAGGGACCCCGGTCGACTCTCCGGTTGCCACACCTGGGTTAACCGAGACCGCCAGATCGATCGCTTCCGAGGCGGGAGAGGCCGATGTGGGAGAGACCGAGGCGGGAGGAACCGGTGTGGGAGGGACCGGGGCAGAAGCGACTGCGGAGACGGACGGAGATGCGGACGGAGATGCGGACGGAGACGCGGATGGAGACGTAGACGACGCTGCCGGCTCGGATCGCGACGAGGACGCGGAGGTGCTCTCCACACCCGACGAAGCGGGGAAGGCGAGCGGTGACGGCACGGCGGAAAACGACGGCACCGGGTTCGATCCCGCAGCGGACGACGCCGAGATCGTGGACCCGAAGGAGTAGTCGAGCGCGGTCGAGTCTCAGGACCGGGATCGTTCCTCGTCGATCGAGGCGGGGCCCCTGCTCTCGGTCTCCCCGCCAACAGCGTTCCCCCTTTCGGCTTCCCGCGACCGGGTGGCACGCTTCTCGAGTTCCCCCTTCAGCCCGGTTGCGTCGAAGTCGTGATCGGGGCGCAATGCGACGAAATCCAGGAATCGACGGGCATCAAGCAGCTCCGTGGTCGTGTAGGCGGTGAGCGCGGCCGCGATCGTCTCCCGCGGGCCGATGAGCGGCTCCAACGAGGCGATCGCGCTCGCGAGATCGTACGCGCGGGCGTCGTCCCTGGCGTCGTCGGCGACGTTCGTCGCGTCGATGACGTAGATCTCGCCGTCGAGGATCAACACGTTTTCCGCCCGGAGGTCGCCGTGGGCGAGTCCCGCGTCGTGGACCGTTCGCAGCGTCTCGAAGAGGGCGGGGGCGAGTTCGCGCTCGCGGTCAGTGTCGAGCTCGTCGAGGGATCGAAACTCCGGGAGATACTCCAGGACGAGCACGCCGAGCCCGTCGATCTCGAGCGCCTCGATGGGCTCTGGCGCGTTGATCCCGAGCTCGCGCAGCTTCCGGGTCGCCTCGAGCTCGTGGCGAGCCATCTCGTAGGGCGTCTCGAACCGCTCGAAGAACCCCTCCGTCCCCGAGGAGAACGCCCCGAGGTTGCGTCCGGTCGTGAACAGGGCGTGGACCAGCGTGTTCTGTTTGGTGATCACCTTCACGAAGCGGTCGTCGTCGAGGACCATCGGGGTCGACAGCCAGTTGTCCGCGTCGAGGAACCGGACGTGCACCGTCTCACGACCGTACCGCTCGGCGAGATCGACCGCGACTCGTTCGATCTGGGGCCAGTCGATCCGTCCCCGAACGAGTCGCTGCAGTTCCATACGGGACCACACGGCGGGGATGCGGTTAAACGGCACGACCGTGCGCGTCGCGGCGTGTGTTCCGCTCGCGTCCCACGGCGCGTCAGCTCGACGCTCTCGACCCCGCTCCGTCAAACCCGACCGACCACACGAACAGGCCGAGTGCCGCCAACACGACGACCCCGGCCCCGACGAACGTCGCCGGATACCCCGCCACCTCGGCGACGCCGCCGCCCACGATGCTCCCGAGGCCGGTTCCGATACCCGCGATCGCCGTGTAGGCGCCGAGCGCGTAGCCGCGGACCGGCTCGGCGGCCAGCCGCGTGACGATCCCGGTCGCCGTCACCGCGATCAACGCCCACGTCACGCCGATCAGGGTGAATCCGACCGCGTTCGCGGACGTCGCGACCGTGGGCGCGGCGACCCCGACGACCGCGATCCCGGGGAACAGCAGCGCGCGACCGCCGAGCGCCACCGCCTGCAGCGTGTATGGCCCGCGTCGTCCGACGGCCCGCCCAACGGGCGAATAGCAGACGGCGCTGCCGGCGTTCGCGAGCAGAAACAACACGAAGACCGCACCGGTCGAGGCGCCCGTTTCGGTCAGGTAGACCGGCATCGGCCCCCAGAAGACGGCGAACCCGACCGAGAACAGCCCGACGGCGACCAGGTATTTCCGAAGCGGCCGGTCGAAGGATCCGCCGGGACGTCGCCCGCGGCGCTTGGCGTCGAGCCACTCACGAACGTTCCAGTAGAGCCGGGCGGTTCCGTACGGCGTCGCACGCAGGTACCGCCCCGCCCCCCAATCCGAGCGGTTCAACCGATGGTAGACCCGGGCGAATCGCTCGGGACTCGTCGTGGGACGCTCCGGGTACCACCGAATCGCGGCGAGCGTGGCCATCGCGCCCGCGGCGGCGAGCACGACGAACAGGAGTTCCTGTGCCGCTACCGTGGGGAGCAGCCGGCCGACGGTCGCGGTCCAGACAGTCCCGAGGACGAGTCCGGCCACCCACCCGTATCCCTGAACGGCGTTGAGTCGACCGATCCGCACGTCCCACTCGGCCGCGTCGGCGCCCTCGACGACGATCAGGTTGAGCACGGGCGCGGCCGCCGAGACGACGAACCAGAGGGCCGCGTTCGCAACGAGCAGCGACCACGGCGATCCCAAAAGCGGGACGATGCCAAGCACTCCCGCAACCGACGCGAGTGCGACGAGCACGAAGGGGCGCCGGCGCCGCGTTCGTGCCGCCAGCTGGCCCCACAGGATCGCCCCCGGGACGCCGGCAAAGGCGGCGGTCGAGGCCATCGCTCCCACGAGGAACGCGCCCGCACCGAGTTCGATCGCGTAGAGGGGGAGCAACAGTGATGCCGCCCCCACCGCCGCGTAGCCGGTCCCCCACGCGAGGAGCCACCGTTCGCTCACTGCCGGGGAGTCTCCCGTCATCGACTAAGTCGTTTCGTCCGACCGTTTCACCCGACCGGTTCGTCCGACCGGTTCCGGGCAGACGGCGATCGGACCGTCATCTCATACCCGACAGTCGTGCGTCACGAGCCGGTTGGTTCCGATCTCCTCGCTCGGCTCCGGCCACGCCATCCGTTGGTGGTAGGTGATCTCCACGGACTCGACGGACTCGCCGGTCCGGTCGGCGACGGTCCGGCAGACGTACGCCGCAGTCGATCGCGAGACCGCCGGATCGTCGGCGACGGTGATCGAGATCAGGTACTTGCGCCAGCGTGCGGAGGGGTAGGTCGCGTCCACGTCAGGGGGCGGCTCGCTCGTGACCGACCCGCGACCGAGGCCGTCGACGTGCTCGCCGCTCGCCAGCTCGGCGTCGATCACGAACCAGTGGTCGGTCCCGGAGGGGTCCGGAGCGAACATCTCCCAGCCGTACTCGGTCGGGTCGATCCCGGCGTCGTCCGCTCCCACCTCCACGTAGCCGAGCGCGGCCGCGTTCCAGACGAGCGTACCGACGAGCAACGCGGCGGCGACCACCCGAACAGCGGTGTGAAGGCCACCTCCGATCACAGCACCGACGGTCGCCATACTGTTACCGTTACTGTCACCGTCGACGACAGCTATGAGGCGATACCGAACGCCCGCCGTCGCCGCCTCGATCCGGTCCCAGACGCCGGACCCGAGAAACGGCAGCAGCGAGACGATGGACACCAGCGGAAAGACCGAAATCGCCATCGTGAGCACCATCCCCGCGTGGCCGCCGGCGATGCCGGCCGCGATCGCGGTTCGGATCCGACCCCGTGCGACCACGAGCAGCGGCGAGGCGACGAGCAGTCCGAGCCACGCGTAGTTCAGGATCCACAGCAGCGTCGGCGACCCCGCGACCCACGGCCCCAACAGGACCGTGAACTGGTCCATACTGAACGCGATCGCGGCGCCATCGCCCGCGATCCAGTGGTCTCCACGAAGCTTGAAGACCGCGTTCGTGACGTAGACGAGCGAGACGTGGACGAGGAGGGCCGCGGTCGCGACCGACGCGACCTGCACGTCGGCCCGCCCTGGGTGCGCTCTGTCACCCGATGCCGGAGTCCCACGCACCGCATCGATCGACCACCGCGAGCCGACCGGGAGCAGCGTGGCGAACAGACACAGCTGCCACAACAGCAGATCGCCGGAGTTGAGCACGAAGGGATTGCGCGCCTGCAACGAGAGCACGAACGCGAGCGAGACGGCCGCGGCGATCCGGCTGTGGTACCCGACGGCGAGCGCGACCGCGACGATGCCGGCGACCACGAACAGGGCGGCGACGCCCGCGGGTCCTGCAACCGACTCCGCGACGGCGTGCATCGAGACGCCGGCAAGCGACGGGTACGCGCTCGCAAGCGCGTCGGTCGTCAACACGCCGGAGTCAGTATAGAGCGCTCGCAGATGACGGCTACGGAGGAGGAGGTCGATCAGGATCACGAGCCCGAGCCCGATCCGAACGGCGGCAAGCGCGCGCCGATCGACGGCGGCCCGATCACGGACGAACCGCCCCACGGCGTTCGCGATCCGGCGACGTGACGGGCGGTCGAACATCTCTCGGTCCGGTCTACCGCAGTCGCACGAATAGGTTTTGTGGAGCGGCGGCCGCTACCGGTCCGAAACCCAACGGTTCATACGTCCCGAACGCGGACGCCAGACCGTGTATCGAACCGGTCATCTCGGGGCGTCGATCGCGGTCTATGCGCCCTTCGGCGTGGGACTGTTCGCGGCCGGTGCGGACTCCCTCGCCGTCCTCGCGGGCGCCGTGATGCTGTGGTTCACGATGCTGCCCGACATCGACCATCGACTGCCGATCGTTCCCCACCGCGGGCCGACACACAGTCTGCTGTTCGCGCTGGCCGTGGGCGGCATCTTCGGCGGTGCGGGATCGCTGGCGGCGAGCGAGCTCGGCGTGACCGCGGCCGTCGGACTGGGAGCCTTCGGCCTCGTGCTCGGCATCGCAACGGTCGGCGCACATCTGCTCGCCGACGCGTTGACGCCGGCCGGCGTCCCGTTGTTGTGGCCGCTTTCGGGACGGACCTACTCGCTGTCACTCTGGCGGGCGGACAACACCGTCGCGAACTACGGGCTGCTCGTCGTCGGCGTCGCGATGGCGGTCGGTACCTTCGCGTTGGCCGGTCGGCTCGTCGGCTGGTGATGCCGCGGACGAGGACCCGCCGTCGTTTCGCTCCCGATAACTTATGAATCGGGCCGGCAAACCGGGAAGTATGCCACAGATCCATATCGACGAGGAGACGATCGAACGGCTCGACGGACTCCGCATCGAGGATGAAGAGTACGACGACCTCATCAACGAGCTCATCAACATCTACGAGGCCGAGGAGCTGACGCTGTTCCACAGCGGCGACGCCGAGTGAAAGCGTCACCGATCAACGCCGGTGACGGTGCCACTGAGGCGGCGTCCCTACCGATTGCGGGGGAGACGCTCGTCGGCGAGCGACGACGGAAACCGAAATCCGTCGGCTTCCCGATCGCGGTCTCGACCCGTTTTTCGGTCAGCGTCTCGAACCGTCGTCTCGAGGTCGTACGCCCGGTCAACCGCCCGGATCGCCGTGATCAGTTCGTCGGCGAGCCGCGCATCCTCTTCGAGATCCAGCGATTGCAGGACGCCACCGAGTCGATCGGCGGCACGCTGGATCTGTTCGGTCCGGGGGAGCTCTGCGTCGACGACGGCCGTACCGTGTGAGGAACGGGACATGATCGACGAAACGGGCTCGAAATCCCATAGTAATGGTTCCCCTACCGGTTCACAACCGGACGTTCGACGCCGATTCCGTTTGGAACGGGTCCTGAGACCTACTCCAGATAGGACGTCCGGGCGCGTTCGAACTTCCCGTTGTCCTCGAGGCGCTGCTGGAGTTGCTCCGCGTACTCCTGCGTCATCGTTTCGGCCGCTTCCAGGCGCTCCGCGTCGGCCTCGCCGTCGTCGCCGTCGAGACCGAGTGCGCTGCGAACCGACCCGAGGAAGCCGCCGCTACCGCCGCCGCGACCGCCGCTTCCGCTGCCACCACCGGCCGCGCCCGGCATCTGCTCGCGTAGCGAGTCGAGCTCCGGCATCATCTCCGGGAGCTTGGAGGTATCGGCGACGATCCGCGCCCGGTCGGGATCCTCGGGATTCTCGATCTCGAGTTCGGTTGCGGTCATGATCAGTCCCCACTCCTGGTTGCTGAACTGGGAGTTCATAACGCGGTCGTTGAACTCCTGATCGACGGCCATTCTGTCGCCGACGATCGCGTCCGTCCAATCGCTCATAGCGGTGGCTACGCGGACCGCTCCAAAGAGCGTTGTGCTCGGTGCTGTTCCGCCGTCCCGCCGGATCGATCCGGGGTTGGATCGATCCCGTTTTGGCTCGATCACCCCGAGGACGAGTATGACGCGACACCGGAACCGACCCTCTCGACGTGCCGTACTCGCAGCGGTGGGATCGACCGGGCTGACGCTCGGAGCCGGCTGTGTGGGCGGCGGTGAGGGCGGCACCGGCGGCGAGGGCGGCGAGGACGGCAGTAAGGACGGAACCGGTGACGAGGACGGATCCGCCTCCGACACCGACGACTGGATCGCGAGCGCGAACAACTACGACGGCGTGGTCGATCGCACCGGCGAGTCGACCGTGACGGTCGGCGTCGGCGCCGCCGAGGGGCTCGCGTTCGAACCCGCGGCGGTCCGGGTGAGCGCCGGCACCGAGGTCGTCTGGGAATGGACCGGCGAGGGCGGCCAACACAACGTCGTCGAGGAGGCGGGACGGTTCGAGAGCGACCTGCATCGGGAGGCCGAAGCGTCGTTCGCCCACGTCTTCGAGGCGTCTGGAACCTACCGGTACATTTGCACCCCGCATCAGGCAAGCGGAATGCGCGGCGCGATCGAAGTCGTCGAGTAGGCCGAGATCGCCGACGGGACCGGAAGCACGACTGATCGAGGTCGTCGAGATCTCTGACCCGCGGGTTCTTTACCGATCACGATCGAACCCGAGGTATGCTTCCGGAGTGGGTCCCGTTCCACCGCCTGAGTATCCCGGTCGCGTTCCTCCTCTCGTTCGTGATCGTGTGGGCGATCGACCGCCCGCGTGGCCGGTGGGGGCGGCGGGTCCGCTCCCGGCTGCTCCGGGGTGTTCCCTGGGGGACGCTCGTCGCCGTCGGCATCGTCCTCCTCGTCTACCTCTTCGTCCAGCGCGGGATCGACGACCCGAGTTCGCCGGTCGTGATCCCGTTTCGTGCCTGGTCGTACTTCTCGCTCGACGGACTGCTCCTCTCGGGGCTGTCACACGCGAGCCGCGGCCACCTCACGGGGAACCTCCTGGCGACGCTCGCCGCGGGGACGCTCGCGGAGTACGCCTATGGCCACTATCCACGCGCTCGCGGCGCCAGTTCCTTCGCCTCGTGGCGGTCGAACCCCTACGTGCGAGCGTTCCTGGTCGTTCCGGCCGCGATCGTCGGCGGCGCGGTCCTCTCGAGTGTGCTCGCTGTCGGTCCCGTCATCGGGTTTTCCGGCGTCGTCTTCGCGCTCTGGGGGGTCGCGATCGTCCACTATCCGCTCGGGTCTATCGTCGCGCTCGCCGGGACGTCGCTCGTGAACCTGCTGTACTCGGCGTTCACGAGCCCCGTCACGCGGGCCGCCGCCAGCCCCTCCTACGGCGGTCCCTGGTGGGCAAACATCTCGATCCAGGGACATGCGGTTGGGTTCCTGCTCGGCGTCCTGGTCGGGATCGTGCTGCTGCGTCGTCGTGAGACGGACGTACGCTCCGCCGTCGTCGTCTTCGCCGGCGTCCTCCTGTTCGCGTCCTCGCGGTCGCTGTGGGCCGTTTACTGGTACCTCGGGAACGAGCGATACGTCCTCTATCGGGCGGCCGGCGTCGCGCTCGTCGCGCTGCTTGCAGCGATCGTGACGCTCGCGGTGGCCGGAAGCGATCGGCCCCTCCGCCCGACGGACGCCGTTCCGAACCCGGAGACGATGCGTGAGGCCCTCCGGTCCGCCACGCCGCGGATCGTCGGGATCGTGTTGGTGGTGGCGGCGTTCGGGATCCTCGTTGGGCCCTCGGTCGTCCCGAACCTCGTCACCGTTCCCGCGGAGGAACCCCTCCCCGGCGATCCGGTCGAAATCGAGGGCTACGAGGTGACCTACGCCGAGGACGTACCGAACCAGCTCGTGAACGTGATCGACGTCGAGGCCTTCGAGGGCGCGACGAACGTCACGACCTCCGGGGTGATCGTCAAAAACGCGGAGCGCGACGTCTGGATCACGGCCGTCTCCCGTGGGAACCTCGCCTACTGGGGCTCCCGCGAGGTCACCGTCGGCGGCATCGGCTGGCGCGAGACCGTCACGGCCCACCGGACCGGCTGGCGGGCGGTCGGGGCGGGAGTGAGCTACCGGGTGGATCTCGAGCACGACGGCGACCGGCGGACCGTCCACGTCTCGGACTCGGCGACGGCCGGGCCGACGATCGCCGGACGGAACGTCACCGTGTCCGCTCGGCAGGGCGTCTTCGAGGTGACGGTCGCGAACGGCACCGACGCCGCGACCGCTCCGCTCCCGGCCGAGAACGAGTCGGTGCAGCTTGCCGGGATCCGGCTCGTTCGCGAGGATCGGCGGATATACGCCGAGACGAACGGGACACGGGTGCGGGTCCTCGAGACCGAGCGGTACGAGGGACGGGAACGAGCACGGGAGATCGACCTCGGTGCGGCCGACTTCAGGAGGGCCGTCACCGGGGACGCTGACTCCAGGATGGTCGTCACCGGGAGCACCGACGCCGGAGGGGTCGCCACCGGAAGGACCGTCGCCGAAGGAGTCCTCGATCCCTAGCCGTCATCCGACCACTCGATCCGGTACACCTCGGTATCGATCGCCGTCGAGTCGTCGGTGTGGTGATCGAACCGGTTCTCCAGATCGAACTCGGCCGCGAACGCGTGGGTCACCGTGCCGCCGTTGTCGGCCGCGAACGAGCGGACGAACGCCTCGCTGCCGTCGTTGTGGACCGAGTAGGAGACGTCGGCGAGGGTACCGGCGGCCGCGAGGAATCCGCGGTCGGCGTGGCGGTTTCCGTCCTGTGCGCCGAACGGGGGGTTCATCAGGACGGTCGTGGGCTCGGCGGTTCGGATCGGCGGGCGGGTCGCGTCGGCACGCAGCCAATGAACCGGCGCGTTCGTGCCGACGCGACGTTCGTTCTCGCGGGCGGTCCCGAGCGGGCCGGGATCGACCTCGAGACCGACCACGCGAGCGGGGCCGCGGAGCGCGGCCGCAAGCGCGAGCATACCGGTTCCGGTCCCGAGATCGAGTATCGTTCGTCCCTCGACATCGCCCTGCAAGTCGGCAAAGTGGACGACGTGGGCGGCCAGTCCCGGAGGCGTCGGGTACTGTTCGAGGGACGCGGTCGGCTGCTCGAACCCGGCGACGACGCCGAGCTTCGTCGCCAGGGAACGCCGCGACGCCATCGATCACCCGGCGATCTCGGCGTCGCCGGTGATCCGGAGGGTCACGCCCTCACGAGCGGCTCGTTCCGACAGGGCCGACAGCGCGGGATCGACCTTCGCCGGTTCGGCGACGTCGTCGACCGCGATCTCGATCCGGCCGGCACCGAGGAACGCGGCGGCGCGGACGAACCCGCGAAGCCGATCGGCCTCCTCCTGGGTGGCAAGCGAGCAGTCCTCGGCGAAACACGCCGTCACCGCCAGCGCCGCGGGCTGGTAGCCCCGCCGCGACAGTTCGGCTTTGAGGTCACGCAGGTATTCGGGAGCGGTGCTTTCGAGGTCGGCGCCGTCGACGACGACGGGATCGATGTCGGCGGGTCGACACCCCGAAATCGGGCCGTCGACGTTCGTGGACTCGGTGGTGCTCATACAACCACATATTCCCTGGTTATACAAATATCTTTGTAAATGCTTAGTAGTAATTTCGTGAGGGACGGGTACATCCACCGTGAGAATCGTTAAGTACCAACCCATACAACCGAAATCCGACACGCGACACCCAATGAACCGACACTCCTTCGACATCGTCGTCATCGGCTGTGGCATCGCCGGTCTCGCCGCGGGGCTTCGCGCGGCCGAACTCGATCAGTCCGTCTGCCTCCTGGAGAAGAGTCCGAAGGAACACCGCGGCGGTCACACCCGCTTTACCGAGTCGTTCCGGATCCCGACCGCGGACATCGACAGCGACGCGACGTTCAACGTGGAGGACTACTCGACGGCCGACTTCTACTCGGACATCATGCAGGTGACGAACTATCGGGCCGACGAGAACCTCGTCGATCGGCTGGTCTCCGAATCGCCGGACACGTTCGAGTGGTTGACCGACCACGGGGTCAGCTGGGAGTACCAGGCGCCACATCCGGGGTACACCGCGGGTCGGGTCTGGCTCCACGGCGAGGACATGGTTGACGAGCTGGTCGAGATCGTCGAGGACCGCGGCGTCGAGATCTTCTACGAGGCCGAGGCCCGATCCCTCCGACGCGACGACGACGGGGACGTCTCGGGCGTCGAAGCCCGCCACGAAGGACGCCGGACGCTCTTTACGGGCGACGCCGTGATCCTCGCGGCTGGTGACTACGGCTCGAGCAAGGAGCGCCGAACCCGGTATTACGGCCCCGGATACGGGAACATGAAGGTTCGCGGCAGCCGATACAACACCGGCGAGGCGCTGGATGCCGCGATGGACGTCGGCGCCAAATCCGAGGGGGAGTGGGGTGACGCCCATATGGCGATCATCGACGTGCAATCCCCGGACGTCGAGGGCGGGATCACCCGCATCGACGGCTATCAGTACGGCCTCATTCTCAACCACGACGGCGAGCGGTTCGTCGACGAGGGCGAGGACGCTCGCGCACACACCTACGCGAAGTTCGGCCGGGAGATCTTCGAACAGCCCTATCACGAGGCGTTCATCATCGTCGACTCGAAGACCGTCGACGACGTCGCACACATGGGCCCCGGACGGGCGGTCACGGCCGACTCGATCGAGTCGCTCGTCCGGCGTCTCGACATCGAGGACCCGGAGACGGCCGTCGAGACTGTCGACCGGTTCAACGAGGCCTGTACGGTCGAGGGCGACGGGATCGAGGCGTACGACCCGAACGTCCTCGACGGCAACGACGCGCCCGGCATCGACCCGCCGAAGTCCAACTGGGCGCTCCCGCTGGATGAGCCGCCGTTCACCGGCTATCCCGTCACCGGCGGGATGACGTTCGGGTTCGGCGGCGTCGCCATCACGCCGGACGCCGAGGTGCTCGACACGCGGGACGATCCGATCCCCGGCCTCTACGCCGCCGGCAACGCGACCGGCGGGCTGTTCTACAACAACTATCCCGGCGGTACCGGCCTGACGAACGCCGCCGTCTACGGACGGATCGCCGCCGAGACCGCCGTCGAGGATCTCGAGTAAAATCGCGGGCGGGCGAGGCGATTCGCTATGCCGATCGAGTAAGTTATTCCCGATCTGACACCAACTTTTAAATATACCACTAGCCACAAACCTTATATGGAACGTCCGAGCCGGCAGCGGGAGCAGGAACGGGAGGCCGACCAGGAGGCGGGCGAAACGGTCTCCTGTCCGGAGTGTGGTTCCGCGGACGTCGTGGCGGACGGGGACCACGAGTTGGTGTGTGACGACTGCGGGCTGGTGCTCGACGAACAGCAGCTCGATCGCGGGCCGGAGTGGCGGGCGTTCAACCACTCCGAACGGCAGTCGAAGTCCCGGGTCGGTGCGCCGATCACCGAGACGATGCACGACAAGGGGCTGACGACGACGATCGACTGGAAGGACAAGGACGCATACGGACGATCGCTCTCTTCGGAGAAGCGCTCCCAGATGCATCGGCTGCGCAAGTGGCAGGAGCGCATTCGGACGAAGGACGCGGGTGAGCGCAACCTGCAGTTCGCGCTCTCGGAGATCGACCGGATGGCCTCCGCGCTGGGCGTCCCCCGATCGGTCCGGGAGGTCGCCTCCGTCATCTATCGGCGCGCGCTCGCCGAGGACCTCATTCGGGGCCGGTCGATCGAGGGTGTCGCCACCTCGGCGCTGTACGCCGCCTGCCGCCAGGAGGGGATCCCCCGCTCGCTCGACGAGGTCGCCGAGGTCTCCAGAGTCCCGCAAAAGGAGATCGGTCGAACCTATCGGTACATCTCACAGGAACTCGGGCTCGAACTCAAGCCCGTCGATCCCAAGCAGTTCGTACCGCGGTTCGCCTCCGCGCTCGACCTCAGCGAGGAGGTCCAGACGAAGGCGACGGAGATCATCGACGTCTCGGCTGAACAGGGGTTGCTCTCCGGGAAGTCGCCAACCGGCTTCGCGGCGGCGGCGATCTACGCGGCCTCGCTTTTGTGCAACGAGAAGAAGACCCAACGGGAAGTCGCCCAGGTGGCACAGGTGACCGAGGTCACCATTCGCAACCGCTACCAGGAGCAGATCGAGGCGATGGGTTTCCGGTGACGTCGTCGGCATCGAGCTCCCGATCGGAATCCGACCCGCTCCCGCCCTGACCGTCAGGTCGCGATGAACACCACGACCTCCCGGTTCCAGAGCCCGAGCCGCAGGGTTCGCGACTCGTGGGCCGGAAGCAACGCGTCGATCGACCCCTCGTAGTTCGGGTCCGCGATCACGACCGCCGGTTCATCCTCGATGGCGTCCGGGTCAGTCACGCTCTCGACGTCGGCGCCGGTCCGCTCGAGATACCACGGGAGCGGCAGCCGTTCGCCCCACGCCTCGCGGTCGGATTCCGCGGCGATCGGGGGACGGTCAGCGACCGTCTCCGCCGAGAGATGGAACCGGTCGCCGACCCAGACGACGCGCGCGTTCCCGCCATCGGCAGCCGAAAGCGCCGCCTCCATCTCCCCGACGAGCGGCTCGAGATCATCTGCGGGTTGGCCGTACTGTGCGAGCGTCGACTCGGGGGACGGATCGGTGGCGACGCCATCGAGGGCGACGATCCCCCCGTGTGCGACGAGCGCGAACAGGACGAGCCCCGCCGCCGCCACCCGCGCCGCGTCGCCGACACGCTCGCGAGCTCCGTCCGACGCTCCCTCAAACCCGGCGATCGCTCCGGCGGCTTGCCGTCCGTATCGGTACACGGCCGCGATCCCGACTCCGGCCGGAACGGCCAGCGGAACCAGGACGTGCACGAGCGTCCAAGGCGCGACGACCTCGGCGACGACGGGGTACCCGACCAGGCCGATCCCGGCCCACACGGACGCGAACAGCACGAACGGCCGTCCGCCCACGGAGGTATCCCCCGACCGAGTCCGGAGCAGCCCGTACCGGTCGGCGAGGAACCCGGCAACGGCGATGGCGAGGATCGGCGCCGCGGTCGCGACGACGGTCGACACCGCGTCGGTCACGAACGGGAGCAGCTGCGTGCCGGCACGCCCCTCGACCCGAACGCCGGTGAAGGCCGTGACCGGATCCACGTACGTCCGCACAGCCATCCCGACCGGATCCGCACCGAGCCCGCTCAGCCCGCCGGCGGGGCCCGGTCCTCGCGGCGCGAACAGCACGCCCCAGGTTCCGAGGAACACGAACGCCGCGCGCGCAAGCGGGGTTGCCTGCCCGATCGCCCGGCGGCAGCCCCGCCGAATCGACTCGCCGAGGCGGGTGGGGGTCCCTGCAACGCGCGGGTGGTCAAGCGTGACGAGGGCGGCGACGATCACGATGACGAGCGTCGCGACGGCGAACCCGGACGCGGCGAGCGCCACCGCCCAGGCGACGACGCCCCCGTACAGGTCCCGATCACGCGGGTCGGACTCGGGCCCGGTCGCGGCATCCAGCCATCGGAGACACAGGCCAACCGCCAGGAGCGCCGCTCCCGCGGCGATCACGTCGCCACGGAGGAACCGTCCGTAGTAGACGAGCGGGGGCGCGAAGGCGAGCACGACCGCGGCGGCGACCGTCTCGTCGTCACGCAGCCGGCCGCGAAAGACGAGCGCCGTCACGGGAAGGAGTCCGCCGGCGATCGCGAACGGGAGCCGGGCGAGGGCGTCGCTCGGCGGCGCGACCGAGAGCGCGAGGCGAGCCAGGTGGAACACGACCGGTCCGCCGGCGACAGGCCGATACTCGTACTGCCCGGTCTCGAGCGACCGCAGCGTCCAGTACCCGACCCGGGCCTCGTCCCAGTGGAAGGGTCGGTCGCCCAGCGCGACGATCCGGACGAGCAGCGAGCAGCAGACGATGATCGCGACGGCGGCGCGCGTGCGCCGGTCCGCCCGCGTCCATATTCGCGGATCGAGACCGCGAAACCGGGACCAACGGTCGACGCGACGATCGTCCGCACGAGACGACATATCGATGGCGTCTCGGCGGCGGCGTAGGAACGTTTCGGTTCGGTCGAGGTGGTTGGACGTCGGAGCGAGTCGGATCGGCAAGCGCGGTCGAAGTGGCCGGTATGACCGGATCAGCGATCCGCGCCCGTCGATCCGGCGACGTCGCCGAAGACGTCGCGGTGGAGGGAGTCACAGACGACGTCGGCCAGCGTCTCGAGGTTCCGCGCGTCCTCCCGGTTGTACGAGACGAGCGTCTCAAGGGCGTCCTCGTCGCCGCGTTCGTACTCCCGCCAGAGCCGGACCGCATCGCGTCCGCTGATGTCCGGGCGGTCACGCTCGATGTCGATCTCGGACTCGATCGCCTTGAGCCCGCCCGAGAGCCCCAGCCGTCGACAGGGATACAGCAGATCGAGGTGAGGGGTGTCGATCTCGATTCCGAGGGCGGTCTCGAGGAACGGCACGTCGAAGCGCGCGCCGTTGAACGAGGCGATCACGGCGGCGTCGGTCAGCCGGTTGCGGACCGCCTCCGCGGTGAGGTCCTCGCCGGCGACGAGCGTCGACGTCTCGCCGTCGCGGTGGAAGCTCACCGTCGTCACACGGTCCGCGTGCTCGTCGAGGCCGGTCGTCTCGATGTCGAAAAAGCACGTCTCCGCCCGGAAATCCTCGTACAGGCGCCAGCGCTGGTCGCTCGGGAAGGCGTCGTCGAAGAACGCGGCGTCACCGGCCCGAAGTCGGTCGCGGGCCCGGTCGATGAACGCGTCGATCCGTTCGGCGGTCGTCGATCCGACTCCCGGCACGTCGACGGACCGGTCGAAGTCGTCCCACTGAGTGATCCCGTGTTCCCAGAGGCGCCGCTCCGTCCGTTCTCCGACGCCCCGAACCGGGATGAAGCTGTTCTCGATGCGCACGTCCCCACCGGGGCGCTCCGTCCCCTTGAACCTCTCGCGATGCGTCGGTGCCCGACCGCTGACCGCGAGCGTTTTTGCGGGGGCCGCTCTATCGAGACATATGTGTGGCCGGTACTCGTTGTCGACCCCGCGCAAGGACCTCGAGGCGCGTTTCGACACCGCATTCCCCGACTTCACGCCGCGGTACAACTGCGCACCCGGCCAGGATCTCCCAGTGATCCCTGCCGACTCCCCGGACGAGGCGAGGCCGACGAAATGGGGATTGACGCCCGCCTGGGCGGACGACCGGATGGACCTGATCAACGCGCGTGCGGAGACCGTTCGGGAGAAACCCGCCTTTCGGGAGGCGTTCGAGCGACGCCGATGTCTGGTCCCGGCGGACGGCTTCTACGAGTGGGTCGAGACGGAGTCCGGAACGCGCCCGTATCGCGTCGCGTTCGACGACGATCGTCCGTTCGCGATGGCCGGCGTCTACGAACGCTGGACGCCGCCCGAGCCCGACGGGCCAACCCAGACGGGGCTCGAGCGGTTCGCGGGTGGTGCCGGAGACGGGGGAGGAAGCGACGTTGGCCCTGACGCACGGGAGCCGGAGCCGGTGGAGACGTTCTCGATCGTCACCACCGAGCCGAACGACCTCGTCGCCGACCTCCACCATCGGATGGCCGTGATCCTCGAGCCGGACGAGGAGGAGCGGTATCTCCACGGAGATGCCGAAACGGCGGCGTCGCTGCTTGACCCGATCGATCCCGACGGACTACACGCGTATCCGGTTTCCGAGCGCGTGAACGACCCGTCGAACGACGACGACTCACTGATCGAGCCGGTGTGAGTCGGTCGCAGCCGTCGACTCACTCGAGGGCGTCCTTCCACTCGCCCACGCCCGAGGGATCCAGGTGAACGTGGGCGTCGCCGACCGCGGGAAGTCCACGGAGTCGGTCCATGAGTTCGGTCTCGAGGTCGTGAGCCTGCCGGAGCGTCATCTCGCCGTCGACCTCGACGTGGACCTCGACCTCGATGTCGGTGCCGTCGTAGAAGACCCGCAGGTCGTGGATCCCCTCGACGTCGGGGTGGTCACGCAGAGTGGTCCGGACGCGGTCGTACTCCTCGGGCGGCGGTGCGGCGCCGACGAGGTAGGTCACGTTCTCGCGGGCGATCTCGATGCCCTGGTAGACGACGAGCAGGCTGACCAACCCGCCGGCGACGGCATCGAGGACCGGATGGCCGAGGAGAACGCCGAGGACGCCGACGATGGCGGCGATCGTCGTGTAGATGTCGTTGAGGCAGTCGACCGCGAGCGCGTCGAGAGCGGTCGAACCCAGATCGGCGTTCACCCGCATCGTGTACCAGTACAGCAGATACATGTCCGCCATCGCGAACCCGAGCGCGCCGAGCAACAGCGGATCGAAGACGACCCCCGGCCCCTCGATCAGCGCGAGCGCGGACTCCCGGAGCAGGTTCGCGCCGAGCAGGACGATGACGGCGCCGACGAAGAGGGCCGTCAGCGGCTCGATGCGCTGGTGCCCGTGTGGATGCGTCTCGTCGGGGTCGGTGTAGGCGGCGCCGCCCCAGACGAAGACCACGAGGCTGGCGACGAGATCGGCGACCGAGTGGGCGGCGTCGGCCACGAGCGCGACGCTCCCGAACGCGATCCCGGCGGCACCCTCGACCAGGATCTTGATCGCGTTCCCGAGGACGTTCACCCCGGCCGCGCGCTTGAACCGCCGTCCCTCGTCGGTCATACGCACACTCGGTCGGCATCACCCATAAAGCGCCGGACTCGGCGGTCGTGTCGGCGGTCGTGTCGGCGGCGGCGGCGGTGACGTCGGTGGCGTCGGTGGCGTCGGTGGCGTCGGTGGCGTCGGTGGTGTCGGCCTCGGCGGTGGTGTCGGCCTCGGTGGTGGTGTCGACTCCGATCGACGCCCGCGCTACTCCTCACCGTCCTGCCGTCCGACGTCGGTCCGGCTGCCCTTCGGGACCCGCGATCGGAGTTCGCCGTGGAGATAGAGCCCGACGCCGATCGGCTCCCGATCGCCGGCCAGTTCGTGGGCGGCGATCAGGTACCCCCAGTCGCCGTTCCAGCGGTCGATCGGCTGGTCCTCGCCGGCGACGAACCGGGCCGCCTCGGCGGGGTCGAGCTCGACCACGTTACGGGTCGCGTGCCGGCCGAACCGGGAGACGGCCCGCGTCGTCGGCTTCCAGTGCTCCTGGCGCGTCCGCAGGAACGTCATTCCAAGCGCCTCGATCCGGCACGGGTCGGTCGCCTCCCCGCGATAGATCCAGACCTTTCCGGCGCCCTTCTCGAGGAAGGTGTACGGCTCCAGAACCGACCGGTCGATGCCGAAGCGGTCCTCCCACCACGTGAGGACCTCCTCGCGGGTCGGCCGGCCCGGGACGACACGGTCCGCGGCTGTCTCGGGGAGTCGATCGAAGCGCTGGCCGTCGTTGCTCGGGGAGTCGGAGCCATCGTTGCTCGGGGAGTCCGATTCGTCGTCGCTCATCGGGCAGTCACTCCGTCGGTTCCGGACCCGTCCTGCTGCTCCGCCGTCACGCGAAGCTTCGCGCAGAAGAACCCGCCCGTGTCGTTGTGGTGGGGATAGATCCGGTGTGCCCGCTTCATCGCGTCGTCGAACGTCTCTCCATCCCACTCGGTGATCCCGGGCTCGCTCCGGAGCGGGAGGTCGAAGGTCGCCAGCTCGCACGGCTCCGACTCGAGGACGTGCTGGAGGACGGCCTCGTTCTCCTCGGGTGCAAAGGTGCACGTCGAGAAGACGACGACGCCGCCCGGTCGAGTCGCCTGGATGGCGCGGGTCAGGATCCCCTTGCTCACGCCGGCGATCGCGTGGACGTGGTCGAGCGTCCACTCGTCGAGGACGTCGGGATTCTTCCGGCAGGTCCCCTCACACGAGCAGGGGACGTCGACGAGCGCCCGGTCGAACGCGTCGAACGGGAACGGCCGCAGCGAGAGGTTCCGTGCGTCCTGGTTCGTGACGGCCACGTTCGTCACCCCGAGCCGTTCGGCGTTGTGGCGCAGCGCCGAGAGCCGGCCGAGGTTGTTGTCGTTCGCGACGAGGGTGCCGCGATCGTCCATGTCGGCCGCGATCTGGGTCGTCTTGCTGCCCGGCGCCGCACACGTATCGAGCACGCGTTCGCCCGGCTGCGCGTCGAGGGCGAGTCCGGGCAGCGTCGAGACCTCCTCCTGGCCGTGGATCCAGCCGTGGACGTACGGCCAGTTCGTGCCGGGGCTTCCCGCCGGCAGCCGGAAGAGGCCGTCGTGCCAATCGACCGGTTCGTAGTCGATCCCCTCCTCGTCGAAGGCCCGACGCACACGCTCGGGCGTCGCCGCGATCGGGTTCGTGCGAACGACCGACGGCAGCGGCCGGTCGCAGGCCGCGAGGAACGCGTCCTCGTCGTCGACGAGCGGGAGGTACCGCTCGAGTGGGTTCATACGTCGGGTTCGCGGCGGGTCGGTTTGTCGATTTCGACTCCACGCCGGCGTCCGGAACCGACGATCGTCGGTCGCGAACCGACGGCACCCATCGGCTCGGGGCCGCGCGGCGTTATAAGTGGCTGGCCGTCGAACCGTCGCGTATGGCTCAGATCAAGGTACTCGCCGAGGACGTCGAACTCGATGCCCCGTTCCTGATCGAGGGGCTCCCCGGCGTCGGGCTCGTGGGGAAGATCGCCGCCGACCACATCGTGGAGGCGTTCGACATGGTTCACTACGCGAACGTCCACTGTGAGGGGATCCCGCCGGTCGTGACCTATCCCGAGGACGACTCGCGGCTGTCGACGCCGGTGCGGATCTACGCCGACGCCGAACGCGATCTGCTGGTTCTGCAAAGCGACGTGCCGATATCGCCGGCCGCGGCGACCGAGTTCGCCGACTGCGTCGCCGGCTGGTTCAAGGAGGAGGACGTCACCCCGCTGTATCTCTCCGGCCGCCCGGCGGAGAAGGAGGCGGCCCCGCCCGCGCTATACGGGATCGCGACCGGCGAGGGCGACACACATCTCGACCGGGCCGGCATCGACGCGCCCTCGGAGATGGGGCTCGTCACCGGCCCGACGGGCGCCCTCCTGTCTCACGCGCTGGAGAACGATCGAACGGCCGTCGGACTGGTCGTCGAGTCCGATCCGCAGTTCCCGGACCCGGAGGCGTCGCGGGCACTCATCACACATGGACTCAAACCGGTCACGGACGTCGATATCCCGACGGACGCGCTCGTCGATCGGGCCGACGAGATCCAGCGTGCGAAAGAACAGCTCGCGATGCGGATGCAGAACGTGGATGAGGAGAGCACCGAGGCGCGCCCGCTCCGGATGTATCAGTGATCGAACGGCATCCGGATTCGGTCCGAACGGTTAGTCCTCGAGTTCGTTCAGGATCGGCCGGTACTTGAGCTGGATCTCGTCCCACTCCTCGTCGGCGTCCGAGTCGGCCACGATCCCGACGCCGGCGAACAGCGTCGCCTGGCGCCGCTCAAGGACGGCGGACCGGATGCCGACGGTAAAGGTTCCGTTGCCCGCCGCGTCGATCCAGCCGACCGGGGCGGCGTACCAGCCGCGGTCGAACGGCTCCGTCTCGCGGATCGTCTCGAGCGCGGCCGCGGGCGGGAGCCCGCCGACCGCCGGCGTCGGATGGAGCGCCTCCACGAGCTCCAACACGTGGGTGGTCGCCGCGAGATCCGCCGTGATCGGGGTGTGGAGGTGTTGGACCTCCGCCAGCCGCTTGATGCGCCGATCGCCGGTCGAGATCGAAGCGGTAAACGGCTCGAGTTGGTCGCGGATCGCCTCGACGACGAGGTCGTGTTCGTGTCCGTTCTTCCGGTCGGCGGCCAGCTCCGAGGCGAGCCACTCGTCCTCCTCGGGCGTCTCACCCCGTCCCGTGGTGCCCGCGAGCGCGTCGGTCTCGACCGTTCGTCCGCGCATCGAGACGAGCCGTTCCGGGGTCGCGCCGACGAAGGCCGCGCCAGCCGCATCCGGTGTGCCGGTCTCATCCGGCGTTCCGGCCGTATCCGGTTTTTCGACCGCATCGGTCTCGATGAGGAACGGGTAGCAGTTCGGATACCGGTGCCGCAGTCGATCGATCATCGCGCCTCGTGGCGCATCATCCCGGAGTTCGACCGCAAGCGCCTGTGCCAGAACGACCTTCTCGAGATCGCCCTGCCGGATGCGATCGACGGCGGCTTCGACGCCGGTCCGCCACTCCTCGCGCGTCGTCGTTCGGTGGCGGGAGACGATCCCGGGACGGTCCGGATTCCGATCCGGATCGGCAGTTCCGTCCGACGCGTCGGTGCCGTGATCGTCGGCTCCCCGGTCGGCCGCGCCGAGCCCGTCGAAGGTCGCCACCGCCTCGTCGAGGCGGCGTTCGACGTCGGTCGCCGTGACGTCGGGACCCACCGCGTTGACCGTTACCCACGTCCCGTTGTCGGCCGCAGTGACCTGAACGCGCGGAAAGACGAATCGCGCCTCGGGAAACGACGCCCAGGGTTCCCCGTCCGTCGCCGCCTCGTGGAACGCGAACCCGCCGAACAGTCGCGGACGGGCGGCCTCGGTCCCGGCGTGAACGTCGCCGGACGCGAACAGCCGGTCGGCGCCATCGCGGATCGTGGCGAACCGATCGGGGCCGCTGGCCGTCAGGGTCGCGGCCGCGCCGCCGCCGATCACCGTCGACTCCTCGGGGGCACCCCACACGACGCGCGGCGTCTCGATCGCCTCGAAGGCCGCGCGGAACGACGGATCGTCGATCCGCCGGGCACGGCTGACGAGCCGCGACGAATCGGTCAGCGCGAACGGGTCCATTGACACGGGATCGGTGAGCGACACCCTTTACGCTAACTATACCGCTCCTCGTTCCAGGGGTTCGCCGTCTCCGAATACCCGCGCTTCTCCCAGTAGCCGCGCTGCGGTTCGGTACGGAACTCGACGCCCGTTACCCACTTCGCACCTTTATACGCGTACTTGTGCGGCGTGACGACCCGGACCGGGCCGCCGTGATCCGCGGGAAGATCCTCGCCGTCGAGTCCGTCGGCGAACAGCACCTCCTCACGACGACACGCCGACAGCGGCAGGTCGGTCGTGTACCCGTCGAGTGCGTGGAACAGGACGTGTTCGGCGTCGGCGTCGACGCCAGCCCGGTCGGCGATCTCGGTGAACGGGACGCCGGCGAACTCACAGTCGAACCGGCTCCAGCCGGTCACACAGTGGAAGTCCTGGCGCTGGCGGACGTGCGGCAGCGCCGCGAAGGAGTCGAGATCATAGGTGAGCTGCTCGTCGACGGCGCCGTACACCTCGAACCGCCAATCGGCAGGGTTATAATCGGGAGTCCCGCTCTTGGAAAGCACCGGAAACCGGTCGGTTTGCCGTTGGCCAGGCGGGAGCCGGTTCTCCCCGAACTCGCGGTACAGATCCGTAACGTCCTCGACCATACCGTCGATCGGAGCCGAACCCACCTATGGGTGTCGGGTCGGTCCTTGGAATTTTTAAACTATTCTTTCAGAATACTCAACTAAACGTTCTCTCGAACGGAATCGTCTTTTCGTATCCCCGAGAGTTTGGCAGTAGGTTTATATATCCCCTCGAATTACGACGGGGTAGAGAATGCCGAAAGTCGAGATCACGGTCCCGGAACACCAGGAGATGCAGATCGCTCAGATGGTCGAGCAGGGCGAGTTCCTCAACCGGGAGGAGGCGATCGAGGAGCTCCTGTCGACGGGGATCAAGGCGTACAAGACCAGCGGACCGATGGACGAAGAAGAGGGACCGGGCTTCGAAGAGGAGGGAATGATGGGCCACGAGGACGAATACGTCTTTTAAGCTTGGCCCACCGCGGCGTCATCGACGTCGGCATCCAAACCCGATCGTGTGGCGGCAGATGCGACCACGATCGGTTGTGAACGGGCGGTGAAAGCGAGGCCATCGATCGACGGTGTCGGACGAGTGCCGCGACGTTCGACGATCGCACCAGAATCGGCTTGTAGCGACGGTGTGTAGGGTGACACGATGAACCGGCGGCAGTTTCTCACGGCGGCTACGGCGATCGGTGGAATCGGATCGACAGCCGGGTGTCTCGATCGGCTCGCTCCCGGATCGGGCGGTCCGGATCCGGAACCGGTCGATCTCTCCGGTGGGAAGTTCGACGACGATCACGGGATGGAGATCGGTCCCCACGGCGGCGCGAACGGACAGATCTACTACGCGGAGCACACGCCGCCGGACCGGGAGGAGGGCCCGTTCTGGTTCCACACGCTCGTGTTCAGCCTGTTTCCGTTCCACTTCGACCGACTCGACCGGGGCTGGGAGGCCGACGTCATCTACGTGACCGATTTCTCGGCCGTCGACTGGACGATCGAGGACCGGGATGCCGGCCCGACGATGCCCTCCCCGACCGCGCCGGAGACGTTCGCCGATGCGACGGCGCTCACCTACGTGGTCGAAAGCGACGTTCGGGGCGGGATGGGTCCCGGCCTCCACCCCTTCTCCGAGGCGGACGAGGCCGCAGCGTTCGTCGACGACCACGGCGGGCGACCGATCGGGTTCGACGACATCGATCGGGCGCTCGTCCAGGGGCTCCGCGAGGGCGAATAGCACGATGGCGCTCCCGGCAGTCCTCGGCGTCGACGTCGTCCTGTTTCTCACGATCGGACTCCTCGGTGGGGCCCACTGCATCGGAATGTGCGGGCCGTTGGTCACAATCTACGGCACCCGAATGACGGCGACGCCGGAACCCGACGGCGGCGAACCGGTCACGGGAGCCGGTCCACAAGCCGAGCGTGGATCGCGGACTGAGCCGGCATCCCGCCGCGACCACCTCTCGGTGTACGAAGTTCGACAGCACGCGTTGTTCAACCTCGGGCGAACCGTGAGCTACACGTTCATCGGCGCCGCGATGGGCGCACTCGGCGGGACGGTGTTTCTCGGCCTCGACGCGATCACCGCCGCGGCACAGCTCCTTCGGGGGATCGTCGGCGTCCTCATCGGCGGCCTCGTCATCGCGATCGGCGTGTCATACGTTCTGGGTCGCGTCTCCGCGGGGATCCACCTTCCCGGCGTAGAACGCGTGACGAGCGTCCTGACGAGCCGGATCGATGGCCTCGCGGGAGGCCCGGGGATCGTCCTTCTCGGTGGCCTCCACGGGCTGTTGCCCTGCCCGATCCTCTATCCGGCGTACCTCTACGCGTTCGCGAGTGGGTCACCGACTGCGGGCGGGATCGCGCTCGCCGCGCTGGGCGTCGGAACGGTTCCGGCCGTGTTCGCGTACGGAACGGTGATCCAGGGACTGGGCGTTCGACGACGTCGGCAGCTCCACCGCATACTCGGCGTCGTGTTCGTCGTGCTCGGATACGTGCTTCTCGCGCACGGACTAATGGCCGTCGGCATCCACGTTCCGCATCCGATGTTCCCGTTCTGGAACCCCCTCTCGGGAACCGGGATGGCTCACTAGCGCTGTGAGCTCCCCTCGGAGCCGACCACGACTGCCTCGACGTCGTTGGCGACGCGATCGCGATCGATCGCCTCGCCGCGATAGGCCCGTTCAACGATCCCGTCCGGGTTCACGAGCAGCGTCACGACGGCGTGTGTGAAGTCGTATCCCGAGACGCGATCGCTCGTCGTGTCCCGCTCGAACCCGATCCCGAGCCGGTCCTCGACGACGCGCTCGGCGGCAGCGGGCGACTCGGGACGGAGATAGTGCCAGTTGCCGGCGTCCAGATCCGCATCGACCATTCGGGCGTGGTCCCGAAGCGCGTCGGCATCGTCACGCTCCGGGTCGAAGGTGATCGGCAGGAACACGACGGATCGGGTGACTCCCTGCTCTGCGATCGTCGCCTGCACGTCGGCCAGTCGACGGAGCAGGACCCCACACTCGGCGGGACAGGTCGCGAAGAACGCCGTCACGATCGCGGTTCGATCGAGATCACCGGTATCGATCCGGGTGTCGGTCAGTGGGTCGGGGAGTTCGACGGACGGAAGCGGTTCGCCGTAGGCAGGATACGCCAGGTCCGCGCTGTCGGCTCGCTGGTCCGACTGTGGATCGAGGACCACGTTCGCGGGTGTCTCGTCGCGAACGGCCGAGAGACAGCCGGCCGCCGCGATGGCCGTTCCGCCCCCGATCCCACACAGCAGTGATCGTCGTCGCATGGTGATCGCCACGACCACGCCGGCCATAGTCGATCTGGCGCGTTCGACGAACGCACCAGACTGGATGGGGACACGGTCGGGACCGGCACGCGGTAGGGACCGACACGCCGTAGGGACCGACACGCCGCAGGGGCCGACACGCCGTAGGGACCGACACGCCGCAGGGGCCGATCGTCGATCCCGACCGCCGAAGCGAGATCGTCACCGATCGTCGGACGCGGCGACCGATCCCGGTGCGTACATATAGACTGCATAGAGCACGGTGCCGGCGGTCAACAGATCGAGCGAGTGGCTGATGAAGTGGTGTGCGGGCATCGGCACGACGCCGAGAACGGTCCCGGCGCCGACCACCGACCGAAGCCACAGTGCCCCGATCGCGACCGCGATCAGCCCGTACTGTGGCCGTCGACGGCGGCGGTACGCGACCACGCTCACCACGAAGAGCAGGCCGGTTCCAACCGACGCCAACAGAATAACCACGAGGATCGGAACCGCGGCGTCAACGCCCCAGGTCACCTGCCCCATCACTGTCCGGATCACGGCGGACGTACGGGCGCCGGGATAAGAAGGACACCGGTCGACGAGCGATCGCCCGGATCGAACAGCCGCCCAGTGTTCGCCCGGATCGAACGGCTGGTCAGTGACGCGGAGCCACGTCCCGATCGCCGTTCCCACGCGCTGAAAACCGGCACACGATTAACCACGATCGGGACGCGACCAGTATGCAATGTCCGACACCAGGGATCGGATCCGTCGGCACGTCCACGCCACGCCCGGGCTCCACTTCCGGCGGATCGGTCGCGACCTCGATCTCGCGACCGGGCAGGTCCAGTACCATCTCCGTCGTCTCACCCGTGAGGGAACGGTCGTCAAGGAGCCGGTCGGCGGAAAGACCCACTACTTCGCGCCGTCGTTCGATCCGTGGGATCGACGGACGATCGCGTTCCTCCGTCGGGAGACCGCACGCGGCATCGTCGTTCGCCTCGCGGCGGACGGGGACCGACGGCCGGGCACGCTCGCGGCCGACCTGGATCTCGCCGAGAGCACCGTCTCGTGGCACCTCTCGACGCTTGCAGAACACGACATCGTCGAGAAATCGCCGTCGTCGCCGATGACGGTCTCGCTCACGCGCCCGGCACGAACCGCACAGCTCGTCGACACCGTGTCACCCTCGGTGTCCGACCGGCTCGTCGACCGCTTCCTCCGAAGCGTGGACGAACTCCTGTGACACACGATCGCTTCCGCCCGCCCTGACTCACCGGTCACGGGCGTCCGCGATCCGCACTCGAAGCCGCTCGAGGCGATCGCCGACTGCGCCGCCGACCGTCAGGGTGCAGACCGCGCTCCCGACGCCCACCACCGTCCAGCCGATGAGGCTCCCGATCGCCGCCCGGGACGACACGAATCCGGAGTCGGGGGGCAGCGCGACCCCGACGACGTGTTCGAAGACGAGCCCCCGGAAGGCGCCGTTGGGTGGGATCGCGACGCGGGTCGGAAGCGACCCGCTGCCGGCGTCACCGCCCAGCGATCCGACCACGGCGAGGTCGCCGCCCAACACGCCGCCCACGAGGAGGAGGGCGACGATCGCGATCGCCCCGCGACGACTGCTCGCGACCACGCCGGCGACCATCGACATCGACAGGTACGGGATCCCGAGCAGGACGACGAGGACGAGAAACCGGACGAAAAGCAGCGGCGAATCGACGCCGGTGTGGGTGGCGTAGATGGTCGTGTCCGGACTCGCGGTGAGCCAGACGACCCCGCCGATCAGCGCGAACGGGACCATCGATCCCACGAGTGCGGCAACGCGAGCGACGAAGACGCCACAGACGTACGTAGCCATCGAGACCGGATACGTCCGGATCATCGCCAGCTCCTCGGCGTCGGCGAGCAAGGCGCGGTACCCGAGCACGACCGCAACGACCGGAACGATTACCTCGGTCGGCATCAGCAGGTCGACGATCGTGGGTATGAATCCCGTTTCGCCACCGCCACCGACGGCGAGAACCCCGCCAAGCACGACGAGGAGTCCAAAAACCGTGAGCCAGTAACCGGGGGTTCGAACGACCGTCGCGAGCTCGCGGCGGAGGACGGCGCCGAAGACGCGCGACCGTGACGCGGTCATCGGTCCGACACCCCCGTAACGTGGACCGACCCGGTGGACTCTTCGGATGGGTCCGTCTCGATGCTCGAGTCGTGAACGATCGATCGGTAGAGGTCGGTTGCGGTCTCCACGTCGTGAGCGGCGTAGAGATCCGAGAGCGACCCCGACGCCGCAACCGACCCGTGTCGCAGACAGAGCACGCGGTCCGCATAGCGGTCGACCAGATCGAGGTCGTGGGTGCTCACGACGACCGCGGTGCCGGCGGTCGCGTACTCCTCCGCCAACCGGAATATCCGATCACGCATTGCGGGGTCCAGACCGCTCGTCGGTTCATCCAGGACGAGAACGGGCGGATCACCGATCGTCGCCTGCGCGATGCCCAACAATCGACGCATCCCGCCCGAAAGATCCCCGATAGATCGATCGGCTGCATCGGACAAGCCGACACGCTCGAGATGTCCGTCCGGGCGCTTGCCGAGCAGTCGCGCGTAGAACGCGAGCGTTTCCCGAGCGGTGAACGACTCCCGGAAGGACGCCCGCTGGGGGAGATAGCCGATCGGTTTTGGAGCGTTCGGTCCCTCGTACTGAACCGTTCCATCGATGGGTGAGATCTCGCCGACGAGGAGGCGCAACAGGGTCGATTTTCCGGACCCGTTCGGGCCCACCACGGCCGTCACGCCGGGATGGATGTCGGCGGAAATGCCGGCGAGAACCGGGACGCCGCCGTACGTTCGCGTGATACCGTCGACCCGAATGAGTGGCCGTGTCTCGGTCATTGCGTCGCACCCGCGCCGGTTCCGTCCTCGATGTCGTCCGTGTCGGCGGTGCTGTTCGTGTCGTGGCTGTTCGTGTCGGCGGAGCTGTCCGTGCCGCCGTTGTCGGCCGTGTCGTTGGTCATTTCGGTCTCCAGGAGTGTGCTGTCGGCCGAATCGGGGGAACCGCGCGTGCGGTTGAGCAGGTCCCGCCGCCAGTCCGTGTGGGCTGGATCGCCGGACGTCGTCGCCCGATCGACCCGCGCCGGCGAATACGGTTCCCGCGCCGGTTCGGGGTCGATCACGCTTCCGGTGCGAGCGCCGGGGACCGATCCCCGAAACGCGGTGAGCGCGCGCAGCGCCGGTGATTCCGCGAGCGTCGTGGCGGCCGGGTCCCGGTGGAGCGCGGCATCGACCGGTGAACTCGGTCGATAGGGTCGATCGAACGTCGTCGATCGCTTCGACGCCGAGCCGTCCGGGCCGTCTGTAGCGTTCGGACCGTCTATGACGTCCGAATCCGTCGACGCCGTGCCCACGAAGAACGGCGACTCGTACGCTCCTTGCCAGTAGTTCCCGCGGTCGTCGTCCGCCCAGATCCGCAACGGCCCGGATCCCGCGGAGGCGTGTCGGTCGTTCCCGACGAAGTCGTTTCGCGCGATCACGCTCGAGGGGATGACGGTCGTCGATCGCGCGCCCATCCCGTTGTCGGCGATCACGTTGTACTCGTAGACGGATTCGCGGGCAGTCGTCGACAGCCCGAGTTCGTTGTCGACGAGCGTGTTGTAGCCGATATAGCTCCGGATGCCGGAGGGCTGGATCGCGGTCGGCGTCCGGCGGATGTCGTTGCCGACGATCGCGTTCCCTTCGGGACGCGTCATCACCGTGATCCCGCCGAACTCCTGATCGCGGATCACGTTGTCGGCGAGCAGCGTATCGCTCGTGTACATCAGGTGGATCCCGTATCGGTTGTTCCGGAACGTGCTGTTTCGGACCACCGACCCGTCACCTCGGTGGATATAGATCCCGTCCCGCCCTCCCGAGAACGTGCTCTCGGTGACCGTGACCCGGGAGTTCAACGCGGTGACTCCCATAAACCCGGCCTGCCAACCGTCCGTCCCGGTCACCCGGACGTCCCGTATGACCGCGTCGGATCCCTCCCGAAGCAGGACGCCGCTGGCGTTCGTTTCGATCGTCGTGTGTGCGACCACGAGACCCGGCGAGTCGGCCGCCAGAATGGCGGCGTCACCGTACCCGTAGCCGGTTCGGATTTGTTCGTCCCAGTCCGCGTTCGTGTCATCGGGCCCCTCCCCGTCGGCTCCCGGCGGCTGGCTGATCGCCTCGTCGTTCCGCGTTCGGTTCCCGGTGCCCGCGATCCGAACCCCCGTGATCGAAACGTTCGCCGACTCGACCGTGATCACCGATCCGGTTCCGTTCCCCCGAAGACGGGCATCCTGGCCCGCAATGGTGATCGGTTTCGAGACGGTGATCTGCTCCGCATAGGTCCCCTCAGGGACCCGAACCGTCGTGTTCGGTGGCGCGGCGTCGATCGCCGCCTGGATCGAGCCCGCTCGTCGAACCGGATCCGACTGTCGGGCCGAATCCTCCTGCCGGGCCGAATCCTCCTGCCGGGCTGTATCCTCCTGCCGGGCCGAATCCATATCCGGTTCAACGACGACGGACACCGGTCGGTCCGTTCGGTCGGTCGCCCGATCGATCCGCTCGTTCGCACGGGCCCATCGTTCGGGAACGAGCCCTCGAACCGTCGCCGCCGTCGCGACGTCGAACGGGCGCTCGCGAAGCGACGACCACGCGATGACGGTTCCGCCCTCGTCCGACGCGAACGACTCGGCCGCATCCGTGGTCGCGAAGGGGACGACCGTCTTCCCTGCGGTGGTCCGGGCGTCGCTCCCGACGACGTAGACCGCCTCCGCAGCCGGGGTCCAGGCTGGCGATCCGGCCGTCGTCAGGCGGCCACGATCGTCGACGGTTGGTTCCGCGTTGTCGTACGTCCGGACGTACGCGGCGATCGGGGAGCCGAGCTGTCGCTCCGTCCGGGGGTCGTCGATATCGGCGACCATCGTCTCGATCCCTGCATAGCCGACGACGTACTGGAACTGCGAGTAAAACACCTGTGCCGTGGGTACCTCGACCGCACCGGCCATAACGGCGTCCGTTTCGGCCGAGACGCCGAGCTCCGCGGTGCGATCGTACGCGACCGGGTCGGGCGCTGCCGTCCCGACGTCGACGACGAACGCAGCCGTGGCGACGACGACGAGCGCCGCGACCGTGAGCCAGGCCAGGCGGACCACGGTACGCGAGCCATCGTCGTACGGATCGATCCGCGACACGGATGACACAACGCCACCCGACGATATAGGCCGTCTGGTACATCGGTCGAACGGGACCACGATGACGGGAACCGGAGCGCGTCGGGCCTGTATCGTCGTCGCCATCGGACGGGCGAGACTGCATCGGCAAATCCCGATGTCGAACGCCGGATCGGTCGATAAACACCAAATAAAATTAATACATTGATTATATTTATATATTATTTTATATTTATGAAGTAGTTATTTCACAACGGCCCGATCAAGTCGCCTCATACGACCGATCGTGCCGTTTCAGCTCAAACACGGTCGGGGACGCTCCGAGCATCAAGGGGCGGCGGTAAACGTCTCTCCGAGATCATCGATTCATCCCACAAACCGGGCGTCTTCGGACACGACGTCGGTGACGCCGATCGACGGTGGTGGATCGGAGAGACGTCGAGCCAAACCATTCAGATATACAAATAAACACCAGTAACATAGTTTATATTATCTTTCAATATGCCGAAGTGACTGCCGATCGGCGGTGGCGGTGTCGGTTCGGATTCCGTGAAACGATCCACGGTCGATCGGTCCGCGGTCGATCAGTCCCCGGTCGATCAGTCCCCGGTCGCGGAAGTCGGCGCTCCGCGACGGAGCGGACGCCGACGCCGAGTCGATCCGTGAGGAAAGTTGACGATCCATTACACACATATATTTGTCAGTTGTATCTCGGATCAGCCGAGATCGGGTCACGGCGAACGCACCACCCCCGTCCGTCGCGACCGACGACGACTGGGTTTCCCAGTCTGGGAAACCGAAGCCGATCGACCGTCACGACCGCGTGTAATCCTCGAGTGCAGTCTCGATCTCCGTCACTGCCGATCGGAGTCGTTCAGCGACGACGTCGGCCTCCGGAAGGCGATACGGCGGCCCGGAGATGTCGAGCGTTCCGAAGACGCCGCCGTCCGGGTCCTCGATCGCGAGGGCCACGGCCCGCAATCCCTCCAGTTCCTCCTGTTCGTTCACCGCATAGCCACGGTTCCGGATCGTCTCGAGCTCGTCGTGGAGGGCCTCGCGATCGGTGATCGTCGTGTCGGTGTACGCCGGCAGCCCGTGTCGATCGACGTAGTCGTCGACCCAGGACTCGGACAGCTTCGCCAGCGTCGCTTTTCCACATGCCGAACTGTGGAGGTCGAAGTACCGACCGACCTGGAAGCCGTCCTCCGAGGGGACGGTGGTTTCGTCCAGCAGGATGACCATTCGGTCGTTCTCCCGGATCGCGAAGCTCACCTCCTCACCGACCCGATTCGAGAGGTTCCACGCGTGTTCCTTCACGATATGATAGCGTTCATCGCGCCATCTCGCGCGCTCGCCCAAGTGAAAGAGCTTCATCCCGAGCCGATAGGTGCCGTCGTCGCGGATCACGTACTCCATCTCACGGAGGGTCTGCAGATGCGTGTGCAGCGTGCTCACCGGCACGTCCGTGTGGTCGGCGATCTCCGACAGCGTCGCGCCCTCGAGGTCCCGGATCGCCTCGATGGCCTCCAGAGACGTCTTCGACGTCTTTCGCGATTGGTTTCCCATATTGGAAAAGGCCGTTGGAGGCTGATAAAGGTACTCGGTCGACGATGACGACCCAGTGATGACGCTCCAGCGATGGCGCTCCAACGATGACGCCCCAACGATGACGCCCCAACGGCGGAATGGCCCTCGACGGCGTAACTCTCGGCGGCGTCGAGCGTCCTCGTCGCAAGCACAGAAAGGCTTTTGTCGCTCTACTGGCCAGATATACGTGTGTCGCTACGTACACCACCACTGTATCAGGTACACCGCGACTCCGGGGCGGAGTTCACCGACTTCGGAGGGTGGGAGATGCCCGTTTCGTACGCGGGGATCAGCACGGAACACTCCGCAGTTCGGGAGTCCGTCGGGATCTTCGACGTCAGTCACATGAGCGAACTCGAGGTTCGCGGTCCCGACGCGACGGCGCTTATGAATCATCTCACGACCAACGACGTGCGGGACCTTGATCCCGGGGACGCACAGTACTCGTGCATCCTGAACGAGGACGGCCACATCATCGACGACACGGTCGTCTATCGGGACCCGGACGAGGACGCGTACCTGTTCGTCCCCAACGCCGGCCACGGAGCGCAGATGACCGACCGCTGGAGGACGCACGCCGCGTCGATCGACGCGGACGTCACGGTCACGGACGTGACCGACGATCTGGGCCTGTTCGCGATCCAGGGCCCCGACGCGATCGAGACCGTCGACGCGAACGCGGCCGGCTCGATCGCAGACGTCGGCCGATTCTCCGCGGTCCGAACCACGATCGACGGCGTCGAGTGTCTCGTCGCACGGACGGGATACACCGGCGAGGACGGCGTCGAGGTGTTCGTCGACGTCGACCGATCGCGGGAGCTCTGGGGAGCGTTTGAGGACGTCCAGCCCTGCGGCCTCGGCGCCCGGGACACGCTGCGGCTGGAAGCCGGCCTCCTGCTGTCCGGACAGGATTTCGACCCCGAAACGGAACCCCGAACGCCGTTCGAAGCGAAACTCGGGTTCGTCGTTGACGACTCGAAGGACGACTTCGTCGGCAAGGAGGCGCTCTCGATCCAGGCGGAAACGGGCCCCGAGGAACTGCTCGTGGGCATCCACCTGAACGGACGCGGAGTGCCACGAAGCGGGTACGAGATCCACCACGACGACGAGCGGATCGGCCACGTCACGAGCGGGACGATGAGTCCCACGCTCTCGGAGCCGATCGGGCTCGGATACGTCGACGCCGACTACGCCTCGACCGGGACATCGATCGCGGTCGACGTACGCGGGCGGCAGGTGCCGGCGACGATCGTCGGCCAGCGGTTCCTCGACTCCCTTGTCGACGCCGACGAAACCGACGACGCCGACGACGCCGACGACGAAACCCACGAAACCGACGAATAACGCCATGGACCACGAGATACCAACCGACCGGCGGTACGCAGAATCGCACGAATGGGTACACGAGACCGATGCGGAGGGCGTCCTCCGGATCGGCATCAGCGACTTCGCGCAGGACGAGCTCGGCGATATCGTCTTCGCGGAGCTGCCGCGGGAGGGCGAGACGTTCGACCGGGGCGACCAGTTCGCGGTCGTCGAGAGCATCAAGGCCGTCTCGGACATCTACCTCCCGGTCTCGGGAACGATCGAGGCGGTCAACGAGGCGATCACGGACCAGCCGGAGCTCATCAACGAGGACCCACACGGCGACGGCTGGCTCGTCGAGATACGCACCGATGACGACGTCGAGCACCTCCTCACGGCCGAGGAGTACGAGGAGCAGATATGACGATGGAACGAGCCCACCCCACGCGTGAACCGATTCCCCAGATAGACGACCTGGCGCAGGCCGAATCGGGGAGCCCGTTCACGCCGCACGACGCGGACGACGTGGCGGAGATGCTGGCCGCCATCGACGCAGACGACGTCGAGGAGCTGTTCGACATCCCCGATCCGGTCCGCTACGACGGGTCCTTCGGGATCGAGGGCGAGTCCGAGCAGGGCGTCCGCCGACGCCTCGAACGAACGCTTGCCGCCAACGCCGACGTCACAGAGTTCCTCGGTCGCGGCCACTACGCCCACTACGTGCCGTCGGTCGTCGATTCCCTCTCGCTGCGCTCGGAGTTCATCACGTCCTACACGCAGTACCAGCCGGAGATCTCACAGGGATTCCTCCAGGTTCTGTTCGAGTTCCAGTCGCTCGTGACTGAGTTGACCGGGATGGACGTCGCGAACTGCTCGATGTACGACGCCGCGACCGCCCTCGGCGAGGCCGCCACCCTGGCGGACCGGGTGCGAGCCGCGGACGGATCGACGATCCTCGTGCCGGACTACCTGCGGGCGGAGCGACGGGCGGTTCTCGAGAACTACACCGACGGTCCCGGGCTGTCGATCCGCGAGTTCCCGACCGAGAACGGAATGGTCGACCCGGACGCGCTGGAGACGGCTCTGGACGAGGACGTCCTCCTGGTGTACGTCGAGACCCCGACCACCGACGGCGTCATCGAGGAGCACCTCGGGGCGGTCGGATCGCTCCTCGAGGACCGGGAGACGCTGTTCTGTCTTGGCTCGGACCTCCTGGCGCTGTCGCTGCTCGAAAATCCGGCCACGGTCGGCGCCGACGTCGTGGTCGGAAACGCCGGCGTGCTGGGGCTGCCGAACGCCTTCGGGATGGGCATCGGGCTGTTCGCCTGCCGCGAGGAGTTCCTCCGACAGGTGCCCGGGCGGCTCGTGGGCGCGAGCGAGGACGCCGACGGCGACCGAACCTACACGCTCACGCTCCAGACGCGCGAACAGCACATCCGCCGCGAACGGGCGACGAGCAACATCTGCAGCAACCAGGCGTGGGTCGCGCTGCGGACGGCGATCCACGCGACGTACCTCGGTCCCGAGGGACTCACTGACCTTGCGGACCGCTGTACGCGCCTGCCCGCGCGCCTCGCCGCCGAACTCGACGAGGTTCCGGGCGTGTCGGCGCCGGCGAACGACGCCTACCACTTCCGGGAGTTCACCGCCGAGATCGACGGCGACGCCGAGGCGGTCGTCTCGGAGCTGGCCGACCGCGGGTTCGCGGTCCATCAGCGTGGCGAGGACGCGATCCAGGTCTGTGTCACGGAGGCGAACGAGGCGCACGTCGACGACTTCCTGGAGCAGGTTCGGGAGGTGATGGCCTGATGCAACGACACCGACAGACGAAATGGGACGAGACGACCTCCGAGGGCCACGAACCGCTGCTGTCCGAGAAGGACAGCACCCGTCACGAGCCGGAGGACACGTATCTACCGGACGATCTGACGCGTGACGGTATCGAACTGCCCTCGCTGTCGGAGCCGGAACTGGTGCGTCACTACACCCGACTCTCGCAGATGAACTACGGGATCGACGACGGGCCGTATCCGCTCGGGTCGTGTACGATGAAGTACAACCCGAAGTTCACCGAGGACATCGCGGGATCGACGGCGGCGGCGATCCACCCCGACCGCGACCCGGAGCTGTCACAGGGTACGCTGCAGGTCTATCACGAGCTACAGGACTACCTGTCCCGGATCGGCGGGATGGACGCCGTCACCCTGCAACCGCCCGCGGGAGCGGCCGGCGAGCTGACCGGGATCCTGATCGCGAAGGCCTACCACGAACACAACGGCGAGGGCGACGAGCGCGAGGAGATCCTCGTGCCCGCAAGCGCCCACGGAACCAACTTCGCCAGCGCCGCGATGGCGGGCTACGACATCGTCGAGCTGCCGGCCGACGACGACGGTCGGGTCGATCTCGACGCCCTCACGGAGGCGGTCGGCGAGACGACCGCGGCGTTGATGTTGACCAACCCGAACACGCTCGGCCTGTTCGAGCGTGACATCGAGGAGATCGCCGACATCGTTCACGACGCCGGCGGCCTGCTGTACTACGACGGCGCCAACCTGAACGCCCTCCTCGGGCGGGCCCGCCCCGGCGACATGGGCTTCGACGTGATGCACTTCAACGTCCACAAGACGTTCGCGACGCCCCACGGCGGCGGGGGTCCCGGTGCCGGACCGATCGGCGTCCGGGAGGGGCTCGAGCAGTTCCTGCCCACACCCCAGGTTCGGGCGGACGGCGACGAGTACACGCTCGTCGAGCCCGACGAATCGATCGGGAAGGTGCACGGGTCGATGGGGAACTGGCTCGTCCTGCTCAAGGCGCACGCCTACATCTCCCGGCTCGGGGACGACGGCCTGACCGACACCAGCGCGAAGGCGGTGTTGAACGCGAACTACCTGGCCGAACAGATCGACCTGGAGGTGCCCTTCGAGCCCTTCCACCACGAGTTCGTGGCCAGCGCCGGCGAGACCGACGCCGCGGACTTCGCCAAGGCGATGCTCGACAACGGGGTCCATCCCCCGACGACGAAGTGGCCCGAGATCGTCGACGAGGCGTTGATGACCGAACCGACGGAGGCGGAGAGCAAACGCTCCCTGGAGCAGCTGGCTGCGGCCTTCAACGCGGTCAGCGACGAGGACGCGGACACGATCGCGGACGCCCCGCAAACGACGGCCGCAAAGCGGATCGACCAGACGACGGCCGCGAGGGATCCGACGCTGAGCTGGCAGCAGCTGTCGGAGTAACCGGCGTCCCCCGCCGTCGACCACACCGGTCACGACGGCATCGGCTACACCGGTCACAGCGGCAACCGGTCACAGCGGCAACCAGTCACAGCGGCCACACCGACGGCATCCGCGAAATCACGGACACCGACCACATCGACCGATGGACCTTCCGACCTCCCACAGCCATTCATATGACCATCACCATCGAGGACATCACGGCGGCCGAAGAGCGGATCGACCAGGCAGCGGGCATCAGACGGACCCCGGTGCAAACGAGCACGACGCTCGGCAACCGGCTCGGCGCGGACGTCCGGCTCAAGGCCGAGCACCTCCAGAAGACGGGATCGTTCAAACCACGCGGCGCGTTCAACGCCATCCACCGGATCGCCGAGGGCGACGCCGATCGGGTCGTCGCGGCGAGCGCGGGCAACCACGCCCAGGGCGTCGCGTACGCGGCGACCGAGCTGGGTCTCGAGTCGCTCATCGTGATGCCCGAGACGGCACCGCAGGCGAAAGTCGACGCGACCGAGGGATACGGCGCGACGGTCCGGCTCGAGGGCGACACCTTCGCCGAGGCGATGGCGGCGGCGCGCTCGGCGGCCACGGAGCCGGACACCGAGTTCGTGCACGCCTACGATGATCCCGACGTTGTCGCCGGGCAGGGAACGATCGGCCTGGAGCTGCTCGAGCAGGTGCCCGACATGAGCCTCCTCACCGTCCCGATCGGCGGTGGGGGCTTGATCGGCGGGATCGCGACCGCGGTGACGGCCATCGACGACTCCGTTCGGATCGTCGGCGTCCAGGCCGAGTCGGCGGCGACGGTGCCCCAAAGCCTCGACAAGGGGTATCCGGTCGCGAACGAGACGCCGGACACGATCGCCGACGGGATCGCGACCGGGAGCGTCTCGGATCTCACCTTCGACATCATCTCCGAGCGCGTCGACGAGGTCGTGACGGTCACCGACACCGAGATCGCACAGGCGACGCTGTTCCTGCTCGAACGGACGAAACAGCTCGTCGAGGGGGCCGCCGCGGCGGCCGTGGCGCCGCTTCTCAGCGGGGCGATCGACTGCCGCGGCGAGACCGTCGTCCCCGTGTTGGGCGGCGGGAACATCGACGTCGCGACCCTCCAGGACATCCTCACGCGGGCACTCGTCGATCGACGACTGTTCGTCACGCTCACCGTCAGGATCGACGACCGACCGGGTGTACTCGGGGAGGTCGCCGAGATCATCGGCGATCACGACACCAACGTGCGAAGCGTTCGCCACGACCGGTCCGAGGAGGGGCTCCCCGTCGGCAAGGCCGACCTCGTCATCAGAATGACCACGCCCGGCACCGCGGCGATCGATCGGATCATCGAAGATATCGAGGCGGCGGGATACACGATCAAGCGCGTCGTTCCGACCGGGGAACCCGAGGAGTAGCCAACCGACCTACCGGTTGAGCGTGTGAATCGCCTGCCCCATCGCGTTCTCGGCGGCCTCCATCACGGCCTCCGCCAGCGTGGGGTGGGTGTGAACGGTCGTCGCGACGTCCTCGAGCGTCGCACCCGTCTCGACCGCGAGGCCGATCTCCGCGATCAGTTCGGAGGCGTCGGGTCCCACGATCTGCCCGCCGAGCACGGCGTGGCCGTCGGCGTCGGCGACGATGCGAACGAAGCCGTCGGTCGCGTCGGCGGTCATCGCGCGCCCGGACGCCCGGAACGGCATCTCGCCGACGACGGGGTCGAATCCCTCCTCGGCGGCCTCGGCCTCCGTGCGTCCGACCGTGGCGATCTCGGGGTCGGTGAACACCGCGTTCGGGACGACCTGCCCGTCGGCGTCGCCAGCGGGTTCGCCCGCGATGGTTTCGGCGGCGACGATGCCCTCGTGGCTGGCGGCGTGGGCGAGCATCGGATCGCCGGCGACATCGCCGACCGCGAAGACGTGGTCGAGGTCGGTCCGGCCCTGCGCGTCCGTCTCGAGGACGCCGTTCTCGTCGGGCTCGAGGCCGATAGCCTCGAGTTCGAGCGTGTCCGTGACCGGCTCGCGACCGACCGCGACCAGCACGCGGTCGGCCCCATAGACCGACTCCTCGCCGTCCTCGGTCTCGGTGACGATCTCGATCCCGTCGTCGGTCTCGCGCAGATCGCGTGCGCCCTCGCCGAACGAGAAGTCGATCCCCAGCTCCTCGGCCCGCGAGCGAACGACGCGTTTCACGTCGTCCTCGTAGATCGGGAGTATGTCGTCGAGCATCTCGACGACGGTGACGTCGGCGCCGAGCTTGGCGAAGGTCGTGGAGAGCTCCATCCCGATGTAGCCGGCGCCGACGACCACGAGCCGGTCGGGAACCGTCTCCGTGCCGAGCGCGTCCCTCGAGGACCACACCGCGTCGTCGGCGAACGGGAAGCCCGGAACCTCGATCGGCCGGCTTCCCGTCGCCACGATCGCGTGCTCGAAGGCGATCGTCTCGGGCGTCGCGTCCGCGCCGGCGACGTCCAACTCGGATTCGGAGGCGAACGTCGCCGTTCCCTCGACGAGGGTCACGCCGTTCGCCTTACAGAGCTTCTCCACGGAGCGGCTCATCCGGGAGACGACGCCGGCGGTCCACTCCTGCAGCGTCGGCATATCGACCTCGACGTCGCCCCGAAGACCCAGATCGGTCGCGTGGGTCGCGTCGTGGGCGAGGTCGGCCGCGTGGATGTACGCCTTCGAGGGAATACACCCCGCGTTGAGACAGACGCCCCCGTAGGCGTCCCTCTCGACGAGCGTCACGTCGAGACCGTGCTGTGCGGCGCGGATCGCGGCGACGTATCCGCCGGGTCCGGCGCCGATGACCGCTACGTCCGTGTCGATGTGTGCGTCGGTGGTGCTCATTGTGGTGGTGAATCACGCGGCATCGCGGCGACGACCCACCCGTCTCCGGGAGGGACGGTGCGACCACGTGAGGTGAACGCGCGAGTCCCGTCCGTTCGGTGGGGGCTCACGCTCATCGTCCGTATCGTCCGATCGTCAATGGTTCGCGAGGTGGTTTATACGTTCCCAATCGGGCCAGCGTGGGTCACTCCGAGCCCTTGCGAAACCGATCGTCGACCGCCGTATTGACCGACTGAGCGGTCGGGAGATGCCACCCGAACCGGACGGCATACAGTCGGGTTCCGACGGTGACCGCTGCACACAGCGCGGCGGCGACGTTGCCGGCGCCGAGCGCGACGGCGAGGAGCCAGTAGGTCGTCCCACCGAGGACGGCACAGCTGGCGTAGAAGTCGGTCACCAGGATGAACGGCGATCGATCGAGCAGGATGTCGGCGAATGCGCCGCCGCCGACCGCGTTGATGGTGGCGATGGCGACGACGCCGAAGCTCGACACTCCGGTTTCGGTCGCCACGATGGCGCCGGTGGTCGTGAACGCCGCCAACCCGACCGCGTCCGAAACGACGGTTATCGGGTGGTCGTCCGGGGTGTCCAACACGAGGTGTAGCCCCACGGCGAGGCTCACCCCGACCATCCCGAGCGAGATCTCACCCATCGAACTGAGCGCAAGCGGGATCCGGCCGACGATCACGTCCCTTGTCGCGCCGCCGACGAACGCCGTGGTGAGGCCGACGACGGTGATCCCGAACAGGTCGAACTCCTCGCGTATCGCCTTCGCGGCCCCGACGAGGGCGAACGCGATCAGGCCGATCGAGTTCATGATCGCGAACGGATCACCCAGGACGGCTCGAAGCGACTCGTACACCTGTGGATACGGTTTGGCGGGAAGCACCCTTGAACGCTGTGGTTTCGGGGGGTCCGAGTGGTTCGGTCGTCGACTGGGCGCCGATCCGGCCATTCCGTCGATCCGGTCATCCAGTCGACGCCGTCGGCCGCAATCGCGTGGAGTCACGTCTCGAACGATCGCCGATAGATCCCCGATCAGCTGCCGATGGATCCCCGATCAGCCACCGATGGATTTTTATATAGAAATGAGAGAGGGAGTACCAGCCATGGTATGGTATGAAAGTTTAACAGTCGTTCCAGCATATATGGATATCGCTAACAGTCGATGGTTGTGGCTCTCCACGTTGCCCGTCGTTTCGGTCGTGTTGCTGCAGGCGGCGATCTTCCTCCGGCGGGCCTGGAACGACGGGAAGGAGATGGGACTCTCCGATGACCAGCTTCGTTCCGGCTTCAAGACCGGATTCATCTCGGCGATCGGCCCCGCCGTCGCCGTCCTGGTCGGGATGTTGGCGCTGATCGCGACCGTCGGCGGTCCCGTCGCCTGGATGCGCCTGTCGGTCATCGGGTCGGTCGCGTTCGAGCTCCCGGCAGCCGAGCTGGGCGTCAGCCAGTTCGGCTACGGGCTGGGTGACGAGGGGATCACCGAGACCGCGTACGCCACGGCGGTCTGGTCGATGACGCTGGGCGGCACCGGCTGGCTGCTCGTTTCGGCGCTCGGAACGCCGCATATGGAGAAGGCGCGACAGAAGTTGGGGAACGGCAAGGAGAAGCTCATCCCGATCATCAGCTCCGCCGCGATGCTCGGCGCGTTCGCCTACTTCCTGACCGGCGAGGTCACCACGGGCTCCCCGGAGGCCGGGTCCGTCGCCGTGGGAGGGCTCGTGATGTTGGTGTTGTTGCGGATCGCTGACGAGCGTGACCTCCAGTGGATACGCGAGTGGGCGCTCGGCGTGGCGATGATCGTCGGCCTCTTCGTCGGCGTCGCGCTGCAGGTCACCGTGGGGGGAGGGTGGTAAGATGTCCGAGCAATCAGCCGCAGCCGACGGATCGGACGCCGGTTCGGACGTCTACCAGGACAGCTTCATTCCGTACATCAACACGTGGGGGCGCCGGACGAACCTCCTGGCGGTGCTGCTGTCGTTGGGGCCCGCGGTCGTCCTCCTCACGGTCTTCGACATCGTGCCGCCGTCACAGGCGGTCATCGGCGCGTTCGTCTCGGTGGCGGCGACGTTCGGCATCTTCTGGGTCGTCGAGCCGATCTCGTATTACCCCGTACTGGGGATCCCGGGCACCTATATGGCGTTCCTCTCCGGTAACATCTCGAACCTCCGGCTGCCCTGTGCCGCCGCGGCCCAGGAGAGCGCGGACGTCCAAACCGGCACGCCGCAGGGGAGCATCATCTCGACGATCGCGATCGGGGCGTCGATCGTCGTGAACACGACGTTGCTTGGCGTCGGCGCCTTCGCGCTCGTGTCGGCGTTCCAGGCGATGCCCGATCTGTGGCAGAACGCGCTCGAATCTTACCTCGTTCCCGCGGTGTTCGGGGCGATCTTCGCGCAGTTCGGACGCGATTACCCGAAGGTCGCCGCCGTCGGGTTCGTGCTCGCGCTGGCGATGACGCTGCTGTTGGAGCAGGGCCTGCTCAACTTCCTCCCGGGCTACCCGCTGTACGTGGTGATCATCGTCTCCGTCTTCGGAACGATCCTGATCGCCCGATGGATGTGGGAACAGGGGATGATCGAGGCCCCCGACGACTCCTGAAAAGCAGCAAGAATCAAGAGGTTGCGAGCGAATCTATAAACAACGACCGACACCCCATGACAACCCAAACGACGATCCCATCGGACGCGGAGTTGACGGAATTGCGACGCGAGTTCCACCGCTACCCCGAACCTGGGTGGTGTGAGTTCCGAACGACGGTGCGGATCGTCGAGGAACTGGAACGGATGGGCGTCGACGAGATCCACGTCGGCCCTGACGCCCTCGATTCCGAGGAGCGGCTGGGCGTGCCTGACGACGACGTCCTCGCGGAGTGGTTCGAGAAGGCGGCCGCGGAGACCGACCGGACGGACGTTCTCGAACGGCTCGAAGGCGGTCACACCGGCGCGGTCGCCGTCGTCGAGAACGGCGAGGGCCCGACCGTCGGCCTACGTGTGGACATCGACGCGCTGCCGATCACCGAGTCGACCGACGACGACCATCGACCCGCCGCGGAGGGCTTCCGGTCGGCGAACGAGGGGTATATGCATGCCTGCGGCCACGACGCCCACATCACGTTCGGGCTCGGGGTCCTCCGAACGGTGCTTGACGGCGAGTTCTCGGGGACGTTCAAGGTCTTCTTCCAGCCCTCCGAGGAGCTGTTGGGCGGCGGCAAGGCGATGGCTGCCGGTCCGCACGTCGACGACGTCGACCACCTGTTCGGCGCCCACGTCGGCCTGGACACGCCGGTGGGAACGGTCGTGGCCGGGCTCGACGAGGCGCTGGCCCTCTCCCGGATGGACGTCACCTTCGAGGGCGAGTCAGCCCACGCCGGCCTGGCGCCGAACGAGGGTCGGAACGCGGTGCAGGCGTTCATCGCCGCCGCGGACAACATCTACGCGATCCCGCGCCATCGGGAGGGGAACACGCGCGTGAACGTCGGCGGGATTCACGCCGACAACGCCGCCAACGTCATCGCCGATCGCGTCACCGCGTCGGTCGAGGTTCGCGGCGAATCCACCGAGCTGATGGAGTACATGCGCGATGCCGTCGATCGGTACGTCGAGACGGCGGCGGAGATGCACGAGTGTGAGGCCACCGTCGAGCTCACCGGCGAGTCGATCCGGCAGGACAGTGACGAGGAGCTCGTGGAGCTGGTGAGCGGGATAGTGACCGACCACCCCGACTCGCTCTCGCTGGTCCGCCGCGACGCCCTGGCGGCGAGCGAGGACGCCACGTACCTGATGCAGGCCGTCTCGGAGAACGGCGGCACGGCGACGTACCTGGGCATCGGCGCCAGCAACCCGAGCGGTCACCACACCCCCGCCTTCGACATCGACGAGCGGAGCCTCTCGATCGGCGTGTCGGTGCTGTCCGACTCCGTGTTGACGCTCCTCGCCTAGCACCGATCGAACGGCCGTCGCCTGACGCCGCGCGCCGCGGCTGGCGGCCGGTTCGATCGCTGCAGCTGAGTCGGACGATTTCTAAATATATTTGATACGATCCGGATCCTCTCTCGGATCCATTATATAACCACACCAGGAGCCTCTCGGCTGACTCCCGATCGTGGATCCGCGTTCGATACGTTCACACGGTCGTTCCGATCCAGAGGGCGATGGCTCGTTGCAAACCCAGTCGCGTTCCGTTCGCCATCCCACCGCCACTCAGTCCCCGATTCAGTCCCCGATTCCGTTCCCGATTCCGTCGTTGATTCCATCGTTGATTCCGTCCCCGGTTCCGCCCTCGATTCCGCCCTCGATTCCGTCCCCGGTTCCGTCCCGGATGCCGAGCCGGACGTCGACGAACCTGTGTCCGATGATCGACCAGATCTGCGGGTCGTCCGGATGTAAATCTAGACGAACAGTCATATATAATTACATATCATATAATGTATTAAACACGATTTTAGAAGACCACGTGGGGTGACGGATCGACGTAGGGGGGACGCCTCGTACCGAGTGAAGATCCCGTCGATCGACCCCACGACCGCGGCGACCGGATATGTTGGAGACCGGATCGCAAAAACCCTTAAAAGCGTCTCGAACGTACCCATACCTATGCATAAAGACGAACTCCTCGAACTCCACGAACAGATGGTAACGATCATGGAGCACTTTCGCGAGCGCGAGGACGTCCGATCGGTGCTGTTCGATCCCTACGAGGAACTCGACATCGATCCGTCACACGTTCATAAGTCCAAGAGCGAGCACAAACACGCGGTGTTCGTCCTCGGCAACGCGCTGGCGACGGCGATGAGCGAGGACGAATTCTCGGCGGCGGGCCGCGTCGGCAAACGGATGGAGGAGCTCGCCGACGACGCCGAAAGCAAGATCTGACGACGAGGATTCTGCTGTGCACCGGTCGCCACGAGCGTGAGCTGCAGCACTGGAACGCCGTCATCTCCGTTCGTTCGATCCGGTCCTCCGGCGGGATGGCCCGCAAGCAACCCTCAAGGCGTCCCGGACGAAACGGGGGGTATGAACGACACCGCGGACGTCGACCTGACGGTCCGCGCCGCCGAGAAGCGCGATGCCGGCCGCGGGATCGCACGTCTCTCGGAGTCGACTCGTACACGCCTCGGCGTCCTCAGCGGCGATACCGTTCGGATCGAGGGTGACCGAGCGACGGTCGCGAAGGTGTGGCCCGGCGGCCACGACGTCCCCGACGGCGCGGTCCGGATCGATGCGGACACCCGTGCCAACGCCGGCGTCAAGGTGGGCGAGACGGTTCGTGTCTCGCCGGTCGCGGTCGCGGACGCCGCCGCCGTGACCCTCGAGGCCCCGGGAAGCCTGGAGACCGTCGACGTGGACCGCGAGACGATCGAGCGGTCGATCGCCCGCGACCTCCGGGACCGCCCGCTCACGGCCGGGGAGTCCGTCCACGTCGAGCGCCTGGGCGGGCTCCGGTTCACCGTCACGTCGACCGATCCCGAGGGAACCGTCCGCCTCACCGATCGGACCGACGTCTCGGTCGTCCCCGCCGAGGGATCGGGCGGATCGACCGCCGAGACGGACGTCGACACCACGCCCGATTCCGGGGAGGGCAGCTCCGGGACGTCGGAGCCCGGGACACTCGACACCGGAGCGTCCGATCTCGGAGCACCCGACACCGGAGCGTCGGGTCCCGAGTCCGTCCGCACCGAGGAGCCCCTTCGAGCCGGCGCAACCTACGAGGACATCGGCGGCCTCGACGAGGAACTCGATCTGGTTCGGGAGCTGATCGAGTTGCCGCTCTCCTCGCCGGAGCTGTTCACCCGGCTCGGCGTCGACCCGCCGAAGGGCGTTCTGCTGTACGGCCCACCCGGGACCGGGAAGACGCTGATCGCCCGCGCGGTCGCCAACGAGGTCGACGCCACCTTCATCACGGTGGACGGCCCCGAGATCACCTCGAAGTACAAGGGCGAAAGCGAAAAGCGGCTGCGTGAGGTGTTCGAGCGTGCGCGGGAGGCATCCCCGGCGATCGTCTTCTTCGACGAGATCGACTCGATCGCCGGCGAGCGGGACGACGGCGGCGATCTCGAGAACCGGGTCGTCGGTCAGCTGCTCTCGCTGATGGACGGGCTCGATGCCCGCGGGGACGTGATCGTGATCGGCGCGACGAACCGCGTCGACGCGCTCGATCCCGCCCTGCGCCGCGGCGGTCGATTCGACCGCGAGATCGAGATCGGCGTCCCCGGAGAGGCCGGGCGGCGACAGATCCTCGACGTTCACACCCGGCGCACCCCGCTTGCCGAGGACGTCGACCTCGAGACGATCGCCGCTCGCACCCACGGATTCGTGGGCGCCGACCTGGAGAGCCTCACCCAGGAGGCGGCGATGACGGCGCTGCGGCGCGCGCGGGAGGCCGGCGCGGACCTCACCGAGGTAACGGTGACGCGGGGCGACTTCGAGGACGCCCTCACCGCGGTGGAGCCGAGCGCGATGCGCGAGTACGTCGCGGAGACGCCCGAAACCACCTTCGCGGACGTCGGCGGGCTCGAACCGGCCAAACGAGCCCTCGAAAAGGCCGTCACCTGGCCGCTCTCGTACGGGCCCCTCTTCGAGGCCGCAGCGGCCGATCCGCCGACCGGGGTCCTCCTGCACGGGCCACCAGGAACCGGCAAGACGCTGCTTGCGCGGGCGATCGCGGGCGAAAGCGGGGTCAACTTCATCCAGGTCGCGGGTCCCGAGTTGCTCGACCGCTACGTCGGCGAGTCCGAGAAGTCCGTCCGCGAGGTGTTCGAGCGCGCCCGCCAGACCGCCCCGACGATCGTCTTCTTCGACGAGATCGACGCGATCGCGACGGCGCGTGGTGGAGGCGGAGGCGGCGCAGCCGGAAGCTCCGGGGGCGGATCCGCGGTCGGCGAGCGTGTCGTCTCCCAGCTGCTCACCGAACTCGACCGCGCCGCCGAGAACCCATCGCTCGTGGTGATCGCTGCCACTAACCGGCGGGACGCCCTCGACCCCGCCCTGTTGCGTCCGGGACGGCTCGAGACCCACGTCGAGGTCCCGAACCCGGACCGGGAGGCCCGCGTCGCGATCCTGGAGGTCCACACGACCGACCAGCCCCTCGCCGCGGACGTCGACCTCGACGCGATCGCCGCGGAGACCGCCGGGCTCTCGGGCGCCGAACTCGCCGCGATCTGTCGGGAGGCCGCCCTCGCCGCGATCGAGGACGTGACCGAAACCTACGGCGAGTCCGCGGTCGACCACTCCGATGCGGTTCGGATCACCGCCGACCACTACCGGACGGCGGTGAAGCGGGTCGTCGAGTCCCGATCCTGAGCTGTCCGCTCCCGGGGGACGATCCCGTGCGGTCCGCTCCCGGGGGGCGATCCCGTGCACTCCGCTCCCGGGGAACGATCGTTTTTGTCGATCGCGTGCCTGCAGTCGGTATGGACCGGCCCGGGGCCCGGGAGGTCGCCCGTCGGATCGTGGCCACGGCGATGGACGGCGCGCGCACCGTCGGCGGCGGCGAACTCGCCGCGGTGTTTCTCGTCGTCCCGGGCGTGCTCGTCGTCGCACACCTCCTGCCCGGCAGCGACGCGTGGGCGTTCTCGCTCGCGAACGACAGCGTCCTCACGAGCCGATGGACGCTCTGGACGGCGTTCGCCTCGAGTTACGTCCACGCGGACGTGAACCACCTGCTTCACAACGTGGCCGTCTACTGGATGATCGTCGGCGTGGCGTACCCGTTGTCGGCGGTGGCGGGATGGCGATCCCGGTTCGCCGGCGTCACGATCGCGTGCCTGCTCGTGGTTCCGCTCGTCTCGGCGTGGGCGACGCTGACCGCACTCGGCCCGATCACTGACGCGCCGTCGATCGGGTTTTCCGACGTCAATACCGCCCTCCTGGGGTACCTCCTCGTCGTGTGGTTCGTCGCCGCCGATCGGTCGACCCACGGCCGGATCCCGCGGGAGTGGGTATCGGTTGCGGCGCCGGCGTCGGTCGCCGTCATCCTTGCGACCCCCTCGTCGGTGTGGTACTTCCCCCAGTATCCGGCCGCGGCGGCGGTCGCGGCCGGGGTGAGCGCGCTCGCGTTCGCCCGGATCCGGCTGCGACGGTCGGCGGGATCCGGCCGTCGGGACTCGGTCGCGTCCCCGACGTCTTCCGCCCCGATCGACCCGGTTCGGGAGTTCCTCCTCGTCCTCGGCGCGAGCGTCGTCGTCTCCGGGATCGTCGGATCGATGCTCCTCGTCCCGCCGGGATCGAACGTCTGGGCCCACCTGGCCGGCTATCTCGTCGGGCTGGCGGCGGCGCTCCCACTCGTCGGTGTCGAACGGTAGCCAGCCACCCGCCGTGCGCCGCGGTCGTGACTCAGATCTTCGAGACGAGGTCCGTGAGGGCCGCGCTCGGGTCGTCGGCCTTCGCGACGCCGGAGGCGAGCAGGACGCCCGAGGCGCCGAGGTCGGCGGCCGCCGCGACGTCCGACCCGGTCGAGACGCCGGCGCCACAGAACACGTCGACCGCGTCGTCGACCTGGTTCACCGCCGTGACGGCGTCCGTGACGATGTCCGGGTCGGCGCTCGCGACCGAGACGTCGCCGCCGATGAGTGTCGGCGGCTCGACCGCGACCGCGTCCGGTCCGAGCGCCGCCGCGGCGCCGGCCTGGGCGGGGTTGTTGGCACAGACGATCGTCTCGAGACCGTTGTCGGCGGCCACCTCGCGGGCGCGGTCGATGTCCGCGAGCGTGAGCCGGCGCTCGGAGTGGTTGATCAGGGTGCCGACCGCGCCGGCGTCGGCGACCGTCGCCGGGCGTGTCGATCCGGTGTGGGACCCGTGGTCGATCGGCGAGACGTGTTGGGCCCACGTCTCGACGCCGGTGTCGGCGACGCGCGCGAGGTCGGCCGCCTGCGGGGCGACGGCGATCCGAACACCGGCGTCGTCGGCGACGTCTCGTGCGGCCGTCGCGACCGCGATCGGGTCACAGGGATACGCCTTCAGGTTGACGAGAACGAACATACCCGCAGTCGACGGTGCCCGCGCAAATAGTTTGATACTCGGCATCGACGGTCGCCGAAACCGCATCGCCGAAAACTACAAGCGTTCGACTGCCCTGTCGGCGTATACGTACCGTCCGTATGTCACTCATCGAACTCATTGCCCGGGTGGAGGCGACCGCAGCAACCCTGCTGGTCGTCAATGCGAACGCCACGGCACGCGAGGAGCTGGCGGAGACGTTCGCCGACCGCAACCTCGTGGTGACCGAGGCCACGCTCCCCGGAGCACCCGACCGGTTCGCCGTGCTCGCTCGTGACGGGGAGTTCGTCACCGCGGTGGCGATCGACGACCTCCTGTCCCCGTCCCGGACCTCGCAGAACGACTCGTCATCGGGCGGCCCGTCATCGGACGAAACGGCCCCGGAGTTCGATCGGCGATCGTACGCCTCGGTCCTCGACGCGCTCGATGAGACGACGTTCACCTCCTACTCGAAGCGGAAGATGGTGGCGGCCTCCCGGGAGATCGAGGACCGCGCGTGGCGGGTCGGATCCGGGGAGCTTCACGCGGGCTTTCAGACGCTTGCGACGCTCGGGGGGACCGTCGAGACGTACAACCGACTGGCGGAGCGCGAGGGGCTGGCCGTCAACGCCTACGCCGCGCCGGAGGGGCCGGTTCCGGATGCCGACTTCGAGGTCCACGTCGAACGCGCACCCGAGATCCGGGAGACGTGGTTCGTGGCCTACGACGGCGGCGGTCTCGAGGAGAACGCGTGTCTACTGCTTGCCGAGGAGCGTGAACCGAACCGATTCTTCGGGTTCTGGACCTACGACCACGAAACCGTCGACGAGGCGATCGCGCACGTCTCGGAAACGTACGGCGTCACCGCACCCGGCGGCGCCGACGAGTGACCCGGTCCGGACCCGACCCGCTTCCAGTCTGCTTCCAGTCCGATCGTCCGCCGTCGATCAATCCTTTCGCTTGACGACGTCGCCGAGCGTCATCGACGAGGAGTCCCCGGAGTCCCACTCCTCGTCGACGTCGGTCCCCTCGACGATCGATATCTCGAGCGTCCGTTCGAGCTTCCGCTGGACGTCGTCCGGCGGAAGGATGTCGCCGCGCTCGAGCTTGCGGATGAGGCTCGCCTTCTCGTTGAGCTGGTCGGCGAGCTCCTCCTGGCTGAGTCCGCGTTCCTCCCGAGCCTTCCGGATCCGATCGTCGTAATCGGCCGCGACCTCGTCCATCTCGTCGAACATGTCCCGACGGCGACCGCCGCCAGAGGAGCCGGCGGAGCCGGACCCCGAACCGGAGCCGGAGCTGGATCCGGAGGAGCCGGACGACTTGCCCGAGCTGGAAGACGTCGAATACTTGCTCGTGGTCGTGGAGTCGGGCTCCTGGCGAACCTCCGTCCCGAAGTCCGTACAGGAGTCACAGAGCTCCAGTTCGGCGCCTTCGACCTTCGTCGTCGTCAGCGAGGCCTGCTCGGCGCCGCACATCTCACACTGTGGCATACCTCCGGCTAACGCGTCCGGTGTTATAAACCGTACGCTGCGATCGAAACCGTACGCTGATACGGCCGGGGGCGAACGGACGGATATGGACGCACACATCACGCCCGGCGACGTCGGCGGGACCATCCGGGCACCCCCCTCGAAGAGCTACACCCACCGGGCGATCCTCGCGGCGGGCTACAGCGACGAGGCGATCGTTCGGTCCCCGCTCGACAGCGCCGACACGCGGGCGACTGCCCGCGCGGTCGAAGCGTTCGGCGGCACGGTCGATCGCGACCCGGACGCCGACGCATCCGGTGGGGCCGACGAGGAGGCGTTCGTCATCGACGGGTTCGCCGGCGACCCGTCAGTCCCCGACGACGTCATCGACTGTGCCAACTCCGGAACCACGACGCGACTCGTCGCCGGCGCCGCCGGACTCGCGGACGGTGGGAGCGTCCTCACCGGCGACGCGTCGCTCCGGTCGCGCCCGCAGGGTCCACTCCTCGACGCGCTCGAGCAGCTCGGTGCGCGAGCAGACTCGACCCGCGGGAACGGGCAGGCGCCACTCGTGGTGTTCGGCCCCATATCGGGCGGCGACGTCGCCATCCCGGGAGACGTCTCCTCGCAGTACATCACCGCGCTGCTGCTTGCCGGGGCGGCAAGCGACGAGGGGATCACGATCGACCTCACGACCGACCTCAAGTCGGCACCCTACGTCGACATCACCCTGGAGGTGCTCGCGGATTTCGGCGTCGACGCCGAGCCGATCGGCAGCGACACGGCCGCGGGCGCTGACGGGTTCCGAGTCGCCGGCGGCCAGCGATACGCCCCGGACGACGGGACGTACACGGTTCCGGGGGACTTCTCGTCGATCTCCTACCTCGCCGCGGCGGGCGCCGTCGCGGCAGCCCCCGACGACGCCGTCACGGTCCGGGGCGCGGTCGAGAGCGCACAGGGTGACACGGCGATCGTCGACGTTCTCGACCGGATGGGGGCCGACATCGAGTGGGACCGCGCGGACGCGACCATCCACGCCCGCCGCAGCGACCTCTCCGGGGTCGAGGTCGACGTCGGCGACACGCCCGATCTGCTCCCCACGATCGCGGCGCTCGGCGCGGTCGCCGACGGCGAGACCCGGATCGTGAACTGCGAACACGTCCGGTACAAGGAGACCGACCGCGTGTCGGCGATGGCCGAGGAGCTCTCGGCGATGGGTGCAAGCGTCACCGAGGACCCGGACACGCTGACGATCCACGGCGGCGAGAGCGACCTCCACGGCGCGACCGTGGACGGCCGCGGGGACCACCGGTTGGTGATGGCCCTCTCGGTCGCGGCGCTGGTCGCGGACGGGGAGACGACCGTTCAGGGCGCCGAACACGTCGACGTCTCCTTCCCGGACTTCTTCCAGACGCTTGCGGATTTGGGCGTCGACGTCAATCTGGAGTAGCCGCCGATCCGAGGTCATCGTCGATCCGGAGTAGCGACCGGCAGCCGCCACGAACTGGCATCGAGCGCCGAAACGCCCTTCGGCGTCCGACGAGTACGATGGGTATGAGCGATTCCGCTGCCGACCCCGATCGGACCGATCCCGAGCCGACCGAGTCCGACCCGACGGAGACCGTTGACCCGAACGAGCTGACCGACGAGGAGTGGCGCGACCGGCTCTCCGAGGAGGAGTACCGGATTCTCCGGGAAGCCGGCACCGAGGCGCGCTTTTCCGGCGAGTACGTCGACCACGATGCCGACGGCGTCTACCGGTGTGGCGCCTGCGGGACGACCCTGTTCGATGCCGACACGAAATACGACTCCGGCTGCGGCTGGCCGGCCTTCTACGCCGCCGAGGACGGCGCGGTCACGACCCACCGCGACACGAGCCACGGGATGCACCGCACCGAGGTCCGGTGTGCGAACTGCGACTCCCACCTCGGACACGTCTTCGAGGACGGGCCGGAGCCGACCGGGAAGCGGTTCTGTATCAACTCGGTCGCGATGGCGTTCGACGACGACGCCGAGTAGGAGGTTTATAGGACCGGAAAGCGGCGAATTCGCCCGCTACTGGTTCGCCGAGCGCTCGTCGAGCGCCACGGGGATCGACCGCGAGGCGACGTCGGCGGCGAAGGCGCCCCCGTCCGTCGCGAGCGTCTCGATCGTGTCGTAATGGATCGGCACGACCAGCTCTGGATCCAGCCGCTCAGCGAGGTCGGCCGCCTCGTGGCGGTCCGCGACCACCCCGCCGCCGATGTTCGCGAGGAATACCGTGACGTCGAGCTCGGCGAATCCATCGAGTGCGTCGGAATCACCCGGCCAGAAGACGGTTGTCCCCGCAAGCGACAGCAGGTAGCCGCAGCCGAACCCCTCCGGGTGCGGGACCGTCCCGTCCGACCGGGCACGGGGACCGTCCGGCTCGTTGTAGGCGGGCACCGACCAGACCGTCGCGTCCCCGGCGATCACCCGGTCGGTCTCGTCGACGCGGACGACCTCGTAGTCGGCCGCGAGATCGGCCACCGGCTCGACGTTGCGGTCGATCCGGTCCGCGTCGACGCCGTCGTAGACCACGATCGTCGCGTCCGCGGCCGCGACCGACCGGATCCCGTCCGGGTCGTAGTGGTGGTCGTGGGTGACCACGACGAGGTCGCCGTCCCGCGCCCAGTAGTCGTCGAGCACCCCGTATCGACCGGGGTCGGTGTAGGTCACGAGTCCGTCGGCCGTCTCCAGCCGTGCGGTCGCGTAGCCGAGCCACTCCACCGTCAGGTCGCCGTACCGAACCGTCATTGGTCGCGATCGGCGGGCCGCAGCCTTGAGGCTACCGTCACGGGACGCACCGGAGTCGAGGCACGGATCGTCGTCGACCGCATCGGTCAACGTCGATCGCGGATCACTGCGCGTCGGCGAGCCGCTCGAGGCGCGCAAGCGTATCCGCATCGCCAACGTCCTTGTCCTCGCGGACGCCGACGAACCGCGGGAACCGAAGCGCGTAGCCGGACCCGTAGGTGGGCGACCGCTGGATCTCCTCGTAGCCCACCTCGAAGACGACCCGCGGATCGAACGCCACCGTCGTCCCCTCCTCGGACCGGACGAGCGGCTCGAACCGGTCCGTGAGCGACGCGAGCCGCTCGTCGGTGATCCCCGTGGCGACCTTGCCGACCGGCTCGAACCGCCGGTCCGTGTGTGTGGTTCCGTTCCCGTCGTCGTCACGGTCGACGCGGACCGAGACCTCGAACGTGCCGAACAGCGATGCCCGCCGTCCCTCACCCCACTCGCCGCCGGTCACGACGAGATCGAGCGTCTCAACGTCCGGCTTCCGCTTGAGCCAGTTTCGGCCCCGATCCCCCGGCGTGTACGGCGATTCGGGGTCTTTGAGCATGATTCCCTCGTGGCCCGCCTCCAACGCCCGGCGTTCGATCGCCTCGATCGTCTCCACGTCGTCCGCGAGCGTGAGCGTCGCCGCGAGGTCGGGAACCACCTCGCGAAGCCGGTCGTGACGCGTCGCAAGCGACGTGTCGAGCAGGTCCTCGCCGTCGTGGTGGAGACAGTCGAAGGCATGAAACCGGAGGTCGACCTCCTCGCGCATCCGGTCGACGTCGTGCTTCCGGCGAAACCGCCGGAGCACCTCCTGAAACGGGAGCGGATCGCCGTCCGCGTCGACCGCGACGACCTCGCCGTCGAGGATGACCGGGACGTCGACGCGGTCCTCGATCAGCTCGACGACCTCGGGCAGCGGTCCGGTGACGTCGTCCATATTCCGCGAGTAGAGTTTCGGGCCGACGTCGCCGTTTGACGGCGTGTTCTCGTCCGTCGGCGGATCGCCGTTCGCCGGCGGCGCATAGTGGACCTGCACGCGCGCACCGTCGAACTTGGTCTCCACCGCCGCCCGGTCCCACTCCGAAAGCGCGTCGGCGGCCGTCCCGGCCTGCGCGAGCATCGCCTGCACCGGCCGACCCACGACCAATCGTTGCTCCGCGAGCCCGGACCGGCCGCGATCGCGAGCGATCGTCGCGACGCGCCCGTAGTCGTTGGTCACCTGGAGGGCACGTTCGACCGCTGCGACGTCCGCCTCGGTCGCGGCGAGCACGTCGTTCTCCTCGCGTACTACATCCTCGCCATCCTCCGTCGCCTCCGCCTCGCCGTCACCGGACGCTGCTCCGTCGACATCGCCGGGCGCCTCACCGGCCGATCCCGATTCCGTCTCCGTCGCCAGGAACGCTTCCGCGATCGCGTCCCGAATCGTCCCCTCGCCGACGCCGAGCCGCATTTCGCCAAGCACGAGCCGGGCGAGGATCGTGGCCTCCGGCGGGTCGAGTCGGTTGAACAGGCCGAACAGCGTGTCGAGTTTCGTCCCCTCGCTGCCGTCGCCCTCGACGGCGGCGATCTCCCGAAGCGTGTCGTCGACGTCGGCAACGGCCACGGTCGCGTCGGCCCCGTCCGTCGAGAACGCGGCGAGACCACGCTGCCCACCCATATCGTACGACGCCGCGACCGCACCGATCTCGCCACGGTCGGCGAGTCGGTCCTCGACGTCGGCGGTGTCCACGTTCGGGCCGGCCGCCTTGGCGATCGCCTCCCGACAGAGAGCCGGACCGACGTCGATCGTGCGCGTTTCGTGAGCCGGGAAGACACGACCGAGCAGAAACCGGACGACGGTCTCGAGGTCCTCGTCGGCGTCCGCGAGCAGATCCGCCACGATCCGGGTCGTCGCGTGGTCGGCTTCGGTCCTCTCGATCGCCTCGGCACGGGTGGCGAACGTGGCGAACTCCATACGCCGGATCCGCCGGTCCCGGTGAAAAACACGCCGATGGGAGACGACTCGGAGGCTCGGTGGTTCGGCGGCTCGGTGACTCGGCAAGCTCGGTGGCTGGCCGTCACGAGTGTCGGACGGGATGGGAGCCGCGGGTCGTGGACATTTATACCGTCGTGGGCGTGTGGACCCTGTATGGACACCGACCACGAGCTCTCCGCACACGTCCGTGAGGCCCTCGACATCGACATCGAGGCGTTTCACGCACGGGCGGAGGCCGACGCCGAGGTCGTCAAACAGCGGCTCCGCGACGGCGCCTTCGACAATCATCAGTCGATCGTCGGCTTCGAGTACGAGTTCTACGCAGTCGGCGACGGCCGATGGAACGCGGAATCCCACGACGGCGAGTTCTCCCTGATGCGCGTGCCGCGACGCCTGCTCGAGCTGATGGGATTCGAAAAGGAGCTCGGCCTCCACAACGCCGAGATGTCCACGAGCCCGCAGCCGCTTTCGAACCACGGGCTCGAGGCGCAGCTCTCGGAGGTGCGCGCCCGTCTGCAGGCCGCACTCGAGTGTGCCTCCGCCGAGGGGATGCGGCTGGTCTCGGACGGTCTGTGGACGATCCCGCCGACCGGCGAAACCGCCACCGAGTATCTCACCGACAGCGTGGAGATCGACGGCGTCCACATCGCGACGAACATGAGCAACGCGGTCCGGTATCACGCGATGGCGAACGCGACCGCCGACGGATCCAGCGGCCGGCAGACCGAACTCGAAGCGCCGGGCGTCTCGCTGACCACGAAAACGGTGATGCCGGAAAGTCTGATCACCTCGATCCAGCCCCACTACCAGGTCTCGCAGGCGGCGATGTTGCCGGTGCACTTCAGGTATGCGCTGCGGATCGCGGGACCGCTGCTGGCGCTCGGGGTCAACTCGCCGTTCTTCCCGCCGTCGCTGTACGACGAGGACTGGGACGGCGATCGGGTGCTCGCCGAGGGCGCACACGAAAATCGGATCCACGTCTTCGAGTCGGTGTTGAACAGCCGCACGGTCGAGCCCAAGGTCCGGTTCCCGCGCGATTTCGACACGGTCGAGGAGGCCGTCGACCGGATCGCCGCCGACGAGTCGTTCGTTCCCGTCGATCCGGAGACGGGAACCAGATTCGACGACGACTTCGCGACCTTCCGGAGCAAACACGGCACCTACTGGCGGTGGGTTCGGCCAGTCTTCGACGGCGCAACGCGATCGGCGGCGAACGCGCGGATCGAATTCCGTCCGATCCCCGCACAGCCGACCGTCGGCGATTCGATCGCGTTTCAGGCCGCCTTTGCCGGCTTGCTCGAGGAACTGCCCCGCCGGGAACACCCCGTCATCGATCTCCCGTGGGAACGGGCCCGCGAGAACTTCGACGCCGCCGTCGCCGACGGAATCGACGCGGAGTTGACGTGGATCGGCAACCACGGGGAGCTCACCCACGACCACGAGGAGCTCTTCACCGACCTCCTCGACCACGCGGTCGCGGGCCTGGAGTCGGCCGGCTGTTCGCCCTCGACTGCCGAACGATGGATCGCACCGCTCCGATGGCGGGCAACCGAACGGATGACGCCGGCTCGCTGGAAGCGCGAGCGCGTTCGCAACCGACTCGACGACGGCGCGTCCTTCGAGGACGCCGTCGTGGAGACGCAACGGGAGTACATTCAAAAGCAGGCGGAGACGCTCGTTGACGGGAGCTTCACGGAGTGGTAACGCCGTCGCTCACGGGTAGTGCCCGTCGATCACGGTTGAGTCATAACCCGGCTGTACAGCAAACTCGTCGCCGACGCAACTGTCGACCTACAGCAGGCCGTCGATGTCCTTGTGGCGCGTGATCTCCACGCCCTCGTCGGTGACGACCGCGACGTTGATCCCGTTACCGGAGGCCAGGTCGCGTTCGACCGCGGACTTGATGGCCTTCGTGGCGACGGTCTTTGCGCCGTCGATCGAGAGGCCCGATTCGAACTCCTGTTCGAGGACACCGAGCGCGTACTGCGATCCCGAGCCGGTGACCGTGTACTCCTCCTCGGTGGTTCCGCCGAGGGCGTCGATGGAGTAGATGTGGGCACCCTCCTCGTCGACGCCGCCGAGGATCGGCTGGACGATGAAGAACGCGCCCGAGCGGAGCAGGTTCCCGGTAAGCGTCGAGAGCGCCTGCATCGACATCTCCTTGCCGCGACGCGCCTCATAGAGGTTCGTCTCGGCACGCAGCGTCGAGATGAGCGACTGGGCGGCCGAGACCGACCCGGCGATCGTCAACGCGCCGGTCGGGTGGATCTGCTCGACCTTCTGGACGTCCTTCGAGGAGACCATGTGTCCCATCGAGGCGCGCATATCCGTCGCCAGCACGACGCCCTCGTCGGTCGTGAGCCCGACCGTGGTCGTTCCGGTCTTCATCCCTTCGCCGTCGTTCGCCTCGGCGGCTCGCTGCTCACGATCGGTAAACTCGCCGAGCTCAGGACCGAAGACCGGCTGGTCGCTCGACGGTTCCATCGAGAGGTCGCCTGTCGGTGTTCGCATTAGGTACCGGTTCGCCACGGGCGCTGATAAAGGCAACCCTTCGGTCCCCTGCGACCACGCCGGGCGAGACCACGGTCCGACACAGCTGGAGAACGATTCGGCGCCGATGGCGGGGCACAGCCGACGCTAGATGGAGCAGAATCCATGCGGATGAATCGAGCGGGGAGCGCCGATCGTCGATCGCCGAAGCGGTCCGGCAGACCGATCGGTGGCGTCACTTCGCCACGTCCGATGCCGCACCCGTTGCGCGGACGAGCCGGCTGATCGCGATGGGGATCGGGATCCCGGCTTGGCGGGCCGCGAGGATGATCGGGAACAGAGCGATACCGAGAGTGATGGTGAGCTGATGGAGTCCGAATCGGATGGCGTGTCGGGTGCGGCTGAGCATCGATCTTCGCTCCGGACCAGACGGAGGACATATATAAACCTTCCCACCGGCGGGTCGGCCGGATCACGCCGCAGTCTGTCGATTATCGGATTGACCGCGACGATGATCGCGCGACCACTCCGTGGGCGGATCCACGCCGATAGAACGGTTGGGCGCCTCGTATTATTCTCATAACGTATGAAAAAGCACGTCGAGTCGTGCGCGTATCAACGGATCCGATCGTAAGTGTATTTTATATGTTCACTTCCATCGTGGGTGTTTCTGACACGTTCCGATCGTCGTGAAGACCACTCCGCGGTCGGTCTCGCTCGTTGCTGTACCGACGATCGATCCCCGCCGGAACGGCGAGCCCAAACCGCAAAGCACGTGTGTTCCCGCATCCAGTTACGGGTATGAGCAACTACCTGGTCGCGATGGAGGCCGCCTGGTTGGTTCGTGACGTCGAGGACATCGATGACGCCATCGGCGTCGCGGTCAGTGAGGCCGGCAAGCGACTCAACGAGACCGACAAACAGTACGTGGAGGTCGAGGTCGGCGCGACCCCCTGTCCCGCCTGCGGCGAACCCTTTGACTCCGCGTTCATCGCCGCCAGCACCGCGCTCGTCGGCCTCCTTCTGGAGATCGAGATCTTCAACGCGGACAGCGAGGAGCACGCGTCCCGGATCGCGAAAAGCGAGGTCGGCGGCGCGCTCCGTGACGTTCCCCTCGAGGTCATCGAGATCGTCGAGACCGAGGCCGACGAGGACGAGTAGCTGGGAACGCCGATCGCGGACCGATCCCCGATCGCCGACGGAGTCCCGATCGCCGGCCCATCTGACCCATCTCGCGGGCGAGATCGACCGGCGCCGAAACCTTTTCGTATAACCCATAGTTATCCCCCCTATGGACCTACCCACGCCACAGGACCTTCGGGAACGCCGCACCTCCCTGGGACTGACCCAAAGCGCCCTCGCGGAGTCGGCCGGCGTCTCACAGCCCCTCATCGCCCGGATCGAGGGCGGCGACGTCGACCCGCGACTCTCGACGCTTCGTCGGATCGTCAATGCGCTCGAGGAGGCCGAAGGCGAAGTCGTCCGTGCCGAGGACCTGATGCACGAAACCGTGGTCAGCGTCGCACCCGACGACGGCGTCAGCGACGCCTTCGATCTGATGGACGAGGAGGCGTACTCGCAGGTCCCGGTGCTCCAAAACGGGATCCCGGTCGGATCCCTCAGCCTCTCGGACATCAACGAGGCCGGCGAGGACGTCGGGAACTATCCGGTGAGCGAGGTGATGAGCGAGTCGTTCCCCACGGTCGCCCGCGACGTCACCGTCGACGAACTGCGCAACCTCCTCGACCACTACAAGGCCGTGATGGTCACCGACGGCGGCGAGACCGTCGGCATCATCACCGAAGCCGACATCGCGGCGCATCTCTCATAGCGATCCGTCCTCCAGCCCACGATCCGGGATCGCCCCGTCGTTTAAAAGCCAGTACGAACCAGCGCACCTGTGCGGTGAGAACCGTCCACTCCCGGTCCGGACGGGTGCGGTACGCGCCGGAGTGGATCCACGCGACGCGTACCCTGTTCGCCATCAAGATCCATCGACGGTCCGTCAGTGATCCGGAGTCACCGCTCCCGATCGCCTACAGCTCCAGCCCGCGGATCGCGACGCCGTCGCCGTCCTCGACGCGCCCGATCACGCGACCACCGCTCGCGTCGGCGAGCGATGACGCCCGATCCGGATCGACGGCGGCGACGAATCCGGTCCCCATGTTGAACGTCCGGTGCATCTCCTCGTCCGAGACGTTCCCCTCCTCCTGAACGAACCCAAAGACCGACTGCGCCTCATAGGGATCGTCGATCACGTACCGATGGTCGCCGAGCCGCTCGAGGTTGGTCCAGCCGCCGCCGGTTACGTGGGCCGCCCCGTGGACACCGTGGGCGTGCAGGGGGTCAAGCAGGTCCGTGTAGATCCGGGTCGGCTCCAGGAGCGCGTCACCGATCGTTTCGTAGTCGTCGTACGGATACGGGTCGGTGTACTCGTGGGTCCGCGTCGCCGCCGTCCGGGCGAGGGTCAGCCCGTTCGAGTGGATCCCCGAGGATCGCCACCCGACGATGGCGTCTCCCGGTTGAGCGACCCCCTCGAAGACGTCGTCCTTCCCCGCGAGCCCGGCGGCCGTTCCGGCGAGGTCGAGTCCCTGGATCACCTCGGGCATCACCGCCGTTTCGCCGCCGACCAGCTCGATGTCGGCGCGGTCGGCACCGCGATCGAGTCCGCGTCCGACCTGCTCGGAGACGTCCTCGTCGGGATCCTCGACGGCGAGATAGTCGACGAACGCGACCGGTCTGACCCCGGCTGCCACGAGATCGTTGACGTTCATCGCGATACAGTCGATCCCGATCGTCGAGTAGTCGCCAAGCGCCTCGGCGACGAGCAGCTTCGTCCCGACCCCGTCGGTCGCGAGCGCGAGATAGCGGTCGCCGATGTCGAGCAGGCCGGCGTAGTCGCCCTCGGAGTCGCCGACAGCTCCGATGAGGGCCGCCGTCGCGGCCTCGCTCGCGTCGATGTCGACGCCCGAGTCCGCGTAGGTGAGTTCCGCGTCGTCGCCGTCGCCATCCGCCACATCGTCCGCCGCGGCGTCCGGTCCGGAATCCTCGTCGGTCATACTCGTGCAGGCGGCTCGCCGGTCCAAAAGGACACCGCTTGCCGGCCGCAGCGGTTCCGGGTCGTCGGCGTCGAGGTCCGGTGGCGCTCCATCCCCGACGACGGTCAGTTGGTCAGAACGCGTACGCGCCGGCACCGCCGAGCAGGAACCCGACCGTCGCGAGCGCGGAGACGACGAAACAGACCGCCCAAACCGGCTTGTTCCAGCCGATCACGGTCTTCCCGTCGAGGGGACCGTACGGGATCAGATTGAACGCCGCGAGAAAGAGGTTGATCGCGACGCCGCGCGCGCCAAGCACCGAGACGATCGTCGACTGGGTCACGAGACCGATCCCCAGAATCGGCGCGAAGAGCACGCCAAGCGCGAGGTTCACCGCGGGGCCGGCGAGGGCGATGTGGCCGTGTTCCCGCGGCGTCAACCGACCGCGGTGGTGGACCGCGCCGGGCGCCGCGAAGATGAACCCGAGGAACGCCGACATCACGGCGAGGAACAACATCCCGTGGTCTGCCCGGAACTCGGCGATCTGGTCGTAGTGGACCGCGACGACCTTGTGTGCGACCTCGTGGAGGAGGAACGCGACGCCGGCCGTCGCCAGACTGATCCCGACCAACACGATCCCGGTCGGTGAGACGAGCGCGCCGATCGCCCCCGCTCCACCCTCGAAGAACACGGCGAACGCCACGCCGAGTGCGACCCAGGCGACGAGGAGATCGCGCAGCTCCGTCCGACTAAACTGGAGCCCGGCGATCCGGACCCCACGATCGACGGAGCGGCGGGTCATCGGGTCACAAACACCTCCCAGATCGTCCGTGCGCTCCGGCGAGCGCCATCGACCATCAACTGCGAGACGTCGGCGACGCCGCCGAGTTCGGCGCTGAAAAGCGGAACCAGATACGTCGCGAACAGGAAGCTCGCGACGATGCTGCCGATGTTCGTCATCGCGACGACCATGATGAGCCGAAACAGGGGGACATCGAACATTTCCGAGAGGATCTGCGATACGGGCTTCGTCTCGTCGGAGAGGAGTTCGTTCAGCGTGGCGATGTCGCTCACGTTGACCGAGAGCGTCCGCAGTTCAACCCAGCCGACGAACCAGCCGGGCGCGAGCATCGGATTGATCGACGTCATCCACGCGACGGCGCCGCCGACGCCGGCGGACGTCCATCTGGCGCCGGCAAGTTTCGCGAACGCGAACGCGAAGACGGCGTTGATCGCGAACCATGCGGCGAACACCCGGAGGAGGAATCCGTTGCTTACGCCCGCCATCGCCAGCAGGACGAAGAAGGCGACGAACGCGATCGTGATCCCGTACCCGAGGATCGTTCCCCACGGGATGCGGCGGGCGCTCGTGTGTTCGGTCCCGACCAGCGTCTCCGCCGGCGGCAGCGTCGCGGGATTCGCGAGGTACGACTCGATCCCCTGCCGGTGGCCCGCACCGACGACCGCGACGACGTCGAACCCGCGGTCACGAAGCACCACGAGCCGGTGTGCGATGTAGGCGTCCCGCTCGTCGATGAGCGCCTCCGCACCGCCGGGCGAGAACTGGCGGAATTCCTCCATCATCATCGTGACGGCGTCGGCATCGGTGAGTTCGGAAAGCTCCAACTCCTCGATCCCGCCCTCCTCGGTCGGTTCGAGGCCACCGAAGAGACTGAGAACGCCGGCGACGAACAGACCGAGCGTCAGGCCACCGAACAGACCCAGGCCGAGGCTCCCGAGCGCGCGGATCGCGAACGGGCTGAGCCACGCGGTCAGAACGCCGTCGAGGACGCCGGTGAGCGCGGCGATCCCTGCGACAGAGAGTCCGGTCGCGAGCGCAGCGATCATCCGTGTCTCCGGGTCGAAGGATCCGGACCCGATCGTTGTTGCGAGGTATGCGGCGATCCCGCCGACGATCACCCCGCCGGCCGTCCGAAGCAGCATCGCGTCCGTCACGCCGATCGCACCGCCGAACAGTCCGATCGCCGGACCGACGAGCAGCCCCACGATGAGGCCGACGAGCAGCCCCACGATCCGGGAGTCCGTCACGCCGAACGCGAGCCCGCCGACCATCCGGAGCTTCTCAGTGATCGTCATCCGGGCCCAGAAGCGTTGCATCGTCGTCTGGATGTCGCGGTCGACGAGCGCGACGTCGATCCCCAACGACTGAGCGGTCTCGACGGCCGCCATCATATCGGCGCCGGGTTCGATGTCGAACCGCTCGCCGAGTTGTGTCTGGACGTACGACAGCATCCAGTAGGCGAGGAACTGGAAGACGGTGTTCCCCTTGAGGAGGTCGCTCGCGTCCAGATCGTCGGGGGTTTCACCCTGCAGCTGTCGGTAGCGTCCTTCGTCGAGTTCGACCGCGACGACGTCCGGCCGCTCGCGCTCGATGGTCTCCTCGACCTCGGTCACGCTCTCGTTCGAGACGTGGGCCGTACCGACCACGGTCACCGATCCGGATCCGGCCATAGACCCGGAGTCGCCGACAATATCGCCGTCGCCGTCGGCGTTCGACGTGGATGCGTGTGGATGGTCCGCATCAGCGTCGTCCCCGACGTCCGGCTCACGGACGGACGAGGTCGAGGACGGTGGCGGGGTGCCGGACGATCCGCCGGATCGATCGTCCGGTTCCTCGGGCGTATCGGGCATTGGGAGCCGCTAGTCGATCCCCGCGTATAGTGGTTGTGTGTCGGGGCGCGGACGTTCGAACGGTGATCGGATCCCGTCGATCGGTGTGGAGGCGGCGATCGAGCGGTGAAACCCCCATACTTAACCACACTGGTCAACCACCACTCGATGATGACCGGGTCGCCCGAGGTATGTGTCCTCCTGCCGACGATGAACGAAGCCGCCACGATCGCGGACGTCGTCGCCGACTACCGTGAGACGGGGTTCGAGAACGTCCTCGTCGTCGACGGCGGGTCAACCGACGAGACCCGGCAGCTCGCGGCCGAGGCGGGCGCACGGGTGATCGAACAGTCGGGCGAGGGAAAGGGACAGGCGGTCCGTGAGGCGGTCGCCGAGCACGTCGACGCCGAGTTCGTACTGCTCGCGGACGCGGATGCGACCTACGACGCCGCGGATGCGACGGCGATGCTCGAACCCCTCCGGGACGGGCGGGCCAAACACGTCATCGGCGACCGATTCGCGGATATGCGCCCCGGCGCGATGACGCGGCTCAACCGCATCGGCAACCGACTGATCAACCGGGCGTTCGCCCGGATCCACGGCCGAGACTACCGGGACATCCTGTCGGGGTATCGCGCGTTCACGCGGGAGTCGTTCGAGGAGCTCTCGCTGGCCGCGGAGGGGTTCGGCATCGAGACCGAGATGGCGGTTGAGTGTGTCAAACGCGGCGTTCCGGTCGAGGTCGTCCCCATCACGTACCGACCGCGTCCGGAGGGTTCCGACACGAATCTCCGCCCGATCCGGGACGGCGGGATCATCTTTCTGGAGCTGTACCGGAAGGCGAAGACGAACAACCCCCTGTTCTATTTCGGCAGCGTCGGGGCGACCGCGACCGCCGGCGGCGTCCTCGTGGCGATCTACGTTCTCTACGACTGGATCGCACACGGGGTCGGCCACGAGATCCTGGCGATCGTCTCCGCGGCCGGGATCCTGCTCGGCTTCCAACTGTTGATGTTCGGGTTCCTGGCGGACATGATCCTCACCCTGCATCGGGAAGGGATCGACGGACACGAGCGGGAATGAACTACCCCGTCGAAAGGGCGTGGGTGGTCGAGACGGTCGCTCGGAACGGAACTGTCGCTCGGAACGGAACTGTCGATCAGAACGGAAGCGCCTCGCGGATCCGGTCGAGAACCGATCCGCCCTGGCGACGACGCTCCTCGAAGACTGGATGCACCGCGTTCATCAGTTCCCCTCGCGTCTCGAATCGCTCCGCGTCGACGCGATCGAGTGCGTCCGCGAGTTCCAGCGATCGTCCCGAGGCGTCGTAGGGGATCGCCGTCGAGGAGAGCCCCGCGAGCACCTCCTGGCGGGTCGCGGGGAACTCGACGTCGGACTCGTCGAGACGGGCGTCGAGTGCGGCGATCCCGAACTCGATCACGTCCGGTTCGTCGGCGTCGTTGCTCGGGGGGCGTACTGCCATCGTGACGTCGTTCGGGTTCGTCCCTCAAAAACCCAGGCGACTCGGATTCGGTGGCGGTTCACGGCGATCCGAACGGACGGATGGATGGACAGACGGACGACCCTCGGATCAGATGAGACCCATTGCGACCGCGGAAACGTACGTCAATCCGAGAAGGATGACGGCGTGTTTGACGCCGTCCCGGAGATCACCCTCACCGAGCTGTCCGGCGATCATCCCGGAACAGATCCCCTGAATCACCGCGGCGTGGTAGAATATCAACTCGTATCCCTCGATGTTCGCGTCGCCGAGCCCGCCAGCGATACCCCCGACACCGCCGCCGACGCCGCCAACGCCACCGGCACCTCCACCGCCGATCCCGGCTGCGCCACCGGCCTGTCCGGCCTGTTCGATCGCCGGGATGAACGCGAGCGTGAGCGAGGCGATGATCCCGAGAAAGACCAGGAACGAGATGTAGATCACGATCAGGTAGGTGATCATCACCTGTTTGCGCTCGCGCCGGAGCTGGCGGGTTGCTCGTGCCTCGTCGGCGGCGATGTTGAGCACGGGGGCGATGTCGCCGCTTGCCTGCATCGCGTTCACGATCAACGCGACCGACCGGGAGATGAGCGGCGACTTGATCCGGCGCTCCATCCGATAGAGCGCCGACTCCGCGTCCGATCCCCATTCGATGTCCCGCCACGTTCGTTCGAGTTCGGGAGTGAGGTCGTCGAGATCCGACTGCTGGACGCGCTCGAGGCTCTCCACGACGGTCATCCCGGCCTCGTTGATCGACGCGAGTCGGTCGAGAAAGTCCGGCACTGCGGCCTCGATCCGTGACGTTCGTCGGCTCTGGATCTCATAGAGGACGGCATAGACGGCAAGCACGAACGTCGTCGACTGAACGACGGCGTCATCGACGCCACGAACTGCGGCGTCGATCGACGACGTCGGGATCGGGGCCGACGCCGACCAGATCCACACGAGCGCCAGCGGTACCGTTACGGCAAGCGACGTGAGCGGGTTCCACAGCAACAGCTGCTTCGGCTCCCTGATCCATCCGAGAAACCACTGGAACCTGTCGTATCGCTCGAGGCGTTCCCGGTTGGCCTGCCATCGGTCGGCCTCCGTCTCCCCGGAAATTCCGATGCCGCCGCCGTCCGAGCGTGTCCCGGTAGTCGTCGCCGAGGTGCCGGAAACCGCCTGGGCGTCGGCGTCGTCGGCGTCGTCGCCGACTGCCGAACCGGTGGCGTCGTCGACGGGCTGTGTGACGCTGTCGACGTACACGATGAAGCCGATGCTCGCGAGCGGAATCCCGGCATATACGACGATCTGGAGGATCGGAACGGTATCCTGAATGACCAAGCCGACCACGACGAGAATGGTGATGAAAAACAGCGGTCCAGCCACCAACACGGTCACGTACGCCTCCGCGAACGTCGACAGCAGCTCGAGGTACTGTTCCTGCTGGGCCTCCGACTCCTCCTGATAGCGCTCGTACTGGTCGTTGAGGAACGCCGAGATCGAACGCCCCGACCCGAGGACCGACGCCAGGTTCTCAGCGAACTCCTCGAGGTTTTCACTCGGCGTGTGGTGTGAGACGCGACGCAACGCGGTCAGCACGTCGGTCCCGAAGGTGTTCATGTCCCTGACCGCGACGCCGAGTTCGGTCGCCGCCTCGCCGTAGACGTCCTCGTTCTCCGCGAGGGTGTCCATCACGGTCGGAAACGTCATTCCGGACCGGGATAGCGCATAGACGAACGCGACGGTTCGCGGCAGCGTCGCGTCGATCCGTGCGCCGCGAGTGTGGGCGCGTTGATCCAACAGGAGCCACCGGACGTAGTACACGCTTATCGCAAGCGCTGCGCCGATCGTTCCCGAAAAGAACAGCAGAAGAACGAACAGCTCGCCGGCACCGATCGTCGACAGCCGCGCGAGGTCCGCAAGGAACGCGAGTCCGGTCGGGAGCGCCGCCTCGATCCGATCGGCGCCGACTTCGAGCGCATACAGGACGCCAGCGGCCAGATAGGTTCCGATGATCGCCCCCGCGATCCCGGCCGTCCCGGCGTACAGCAGCGTCTTCGAGGCATACACACGGTGTGTCGTCGCGGCGTGGGCCGCCCGCAACAGCTTCCGCTGGTCCTGTTTCCGCGGGCTCTCGTCGGCGACGTACTCGCCGAACAGCGACAGCGCAAGTCGAGTGACGATCAGGTTCGACCGCCGGTTCACCGCCGGTGCCAGGAGAATGCCGACCGCGAGAACCAGCGCGACCAGCGGGAGCACCTGGATCATCGATCGTCGGCCTCGCCGGAGGAGTCGTCGAGACGACGGATCACGCGTCCGGCACCCCCGTCCCGGAGTCGGTCGCGTCCGTCCCCATCGAGTTCGTGTCGGCCGGATCGGCTGTGTCGGCCGTCTCCGACTCGCCCTCGAGACGCTCCATCACGCGTTCGGGATCGGCATAATACTCGTTTACGAGGGCCGTAAATCGCTTATATCCGGTGATGCCCAGTTCGCGGAGGTGTTCGAGGAACCGTTCCCGACGATCGATCTCCGTGAGCAATTCGGCACGGTTCCAACCGCGTTCCTCCTGGATCTCGCTGAGCAGCTCCGAATCGTTCATCGTGAACGTATCGGATTCCGGAACCCACTCGAAGGCCGACGAGTAGTCGAGCTCGCCGGTTCGTTGGTCGATCTGGCCGATCTCACCGATCACCTTCGCGCGCCGGACGCGCTCGTTTCCGAACCTGGCGAGCGTCTGGATCGACAGCATATCGAGCGACTGGACCATCGCCCGAGGGACGTTGATCGGCTCGTTCTCGAGCCGGTTGATGACGGTCTCGATCGAGTCGGCGTGCATCGTCGAGAACGTGGTGTGGCCGGTGTTCATCGCCTGAAAGAGGGTGACGGCCTCCTCGCCACGGACCTCGCCGACGAGGATGTACTCCGGGCGGTGCCGGAGCGCGGAGCGGAGCAGGTCGTACATGTCGATGTCGCTACCCTCGTGGAGACGCTCTCGAGTGACCGAGGAGAGCCAGTTGTCGTGGTACAACGAGAGTTCGCGCGTGTCCTCGATCGTGAGTACCTTCGCGCGCGGCGGGATGAACATCGAGACGGCGTTCATCGACGTCGTCTTTCCCGAGGCGGTCCCGCCGGCAAAGATGAGCGACTTGTTGTGCTCGATACACAGCCAGAAGTACGCCATCTGGTCGATCGAAAACGTCCCGTAATTGATCAGGTCGATCGGCGTGAACGGCTCATCGGCGTACTGACGGATCGTGAACGCGGACCCACGCGGGGTCACCTCCTCGCCGAGCGCCAGCTCCGCACGGGAGCCGTCCGGAAGGGTCGTCTCGACGATCGGTTCCCCGACGGAGATGTGACGTCCCGACTGTTGTGCCAGCCGGATCACGTAGTTGTCGAGCTCCTCTTTCCGGTAGGAGACGTTCGTCTCGATGTCGGTGTAGGTGTCGTGGTAGACGAAGATCGGAAGGTCATAGCCGTCACAGGAGACGTCCTCGATGTGGGAGTCGTTCAACAGCGGGTCGACCTTTCCGAACCCGCGGAAATCACGGTAGAGATAGTACGCCAGGGCGTGAAAGGTCGCCATATCGGCGTCAACCCCGTACTGTTCGAGCAGCGTCTCGAGTTCCGCTTTGAGCGTTTTTTCCGCGGTCGTTCCCGCTCCGTCCTGAAACAGCAGCGGATCCCTGATGTCGTCGATGACGCGACGCAACAGCGACGTGGTGAACCGGTCGAGATCGGGCTCGACGGCGTGATAGCGGTGTTGGCTCTCCTCGTCGTCGTAGGTGACGACGACGTACGCGAACGGCGCGTTCACCCAGTATCGGTCGATCTCCTCGTGGCCGTCCGGGACGGTGAAGGTACCGAGCGGGCCGTCCTCGCCGGGACGAAACGGGCGAACGGTGATGTCCGAGCCGCGAAGCATCTCCCAGGTTCGGACGGCGCGGCGGCGAAGCGTCTCGAGCCGCCCGTCGGGTTCTCGCTCGGCATCCGAAGGTCCGGACATCGGTTCCTATCCGGTCGTCGACCCGCGTCGACTTAAATGCTGTACCGTCGCCGGATCGCGCCGGAGCCCGTTTCGCCACCGCCGCGGCCATTCCGCGTCATCCACCACCGTTGACATCCTCCCCGCCCTGAAGGGGCGGGGATTCCTCGCGCTGGGGGTCTCGGCTCATGCCGAACCCCCACGGAGGCAACTTTCTCCTACGCCGACCGTAGGATACTCTG
>NZ_JARANU010000008.1:0-116967 GCF_029889855.1 Halopenitus sp. POP-27
TCCGCCCCCGCAGCCTGCCCCGCGGGCGCGGAGACGCGCACAAGAGACAGGCGGTCAACACGGCGAGGACGGGCGTCTCCGCGGTCACGAGCGCGAGCGGGCCGTGTTTGAGCTCGCCGGCGGCGAAGCCCTCGGCGTGGTCGTAGGAGATCTCCTTGAGCTTCAAGGCGCCCTCGAGGGCGACGGGAACCCCGAGCTCACGGCCGACGAAGAAGAACGCCTCGCCGTCGCCGTACTCGCGGGCGGCCTCGCGCACCCGGTCCTCGGTGTCGAGCACCTGCTGGACCGCGCCGGGAAGCCCGCGGAGGTCCTCGAGGACGGACCGCGCGTCGGCCGCGGCGAGGGCGCCCCGCTCCCGCCCGATGGCGACCGCGAGCATCGACAGCGTCGCCACCTGGGAGGCGAACGTCTTCGTCGCCGCGACGCCGATCTCCGGGCCCGCGCGGATGAACGCGGTGTCGTCGACCTCGCGGGTGACGGTGCTCCCGAGGGTGTTCGTCACCGCGACCGTTCGCGCGCCGGCGGCGTTCGCGCGCCGGACCGCGCCGAGCGTGTCCGCGGTCTCCCCGCTCTGGGTGACCGCGACGACGAGCGTTCGGTCGGGAGTCCGTCCGGCGCCGAAGGCGTACTCGCTCGCGGTCTCGACGGTCGCGCGCACCCCGGCGAGATCCTCGAAGAGCCGCGCCGCGTACCGTCCCGCGTAGTTCGACGTGCCGCAGGCGACGATCTGGATCTCCTCGACGTCGGCGAGAAAGCCCGGCGGGAACGAGACGTCGAGGTCGACGCGTCCCCGGTCGAGGTCGATCCGCCCCGAGATCGTCTGCCGGAGCGCCGACGGCTGCTCGTGGATCTCCTTGCGCATGTAGTGCTCGTAGCCGGCCTTCTCGGCCGCGTCGGCCTCCCACTCGACCGTTTCGACGCCACGGTCGACCGGCTCTGACCCTGCGGCGTCGCCGGCCGCGAACACCTCGACGTCGCCGTCGGCCGACAGATCCGCCACGTCTCCGTCCTCGAGGTAGGTCACCTCGCGGGTGCGGTCGAGGAACGCCGTCACGTCGCTGGCGACGAAGGCCGCGTCCTCGCCGTGGCCGAGCACGAGCGGGCTGCCGTCCCTGGCGGCGACGATCCGGTCGGCATCCCGGTCGACGACACAGACCGCGTAGCTCCCCTCGAGCCTGTCGATCACGCGCTCGACTGCGGCGCGAAGGTCCCGGACGTCGTCGTCCGCACGCGCCGCCTCGAGGAGGTGTGGAACGACCTCGGTGTCGGTGTCGCTCGTGAACTCGTGGGCGTCGAGCTCCGCGCGGAGCTCCTCGTAGTTCTCGATGATGCCGTTGTGGACGACCGCGATCGACCCGGTGCAGTCGGTGTGGGGATGCGCGTTCGCGTCGGTCGGCGGGCCGTGGGTGCTCCAGCGGGTGTGCCCGATCCCGCAGGTGGCCTCGGGCGCGTCGGGGACGGTCAGATTCGAGACCTCACCCGAGCGTTTCCGCACCGTGAGGTCCCCATCGGTCACCAATGCGATCCCGGCGGAGTCGTAGCCGCGATACTCCAGATTCTCGAGCCCGTCGTAGACGATCGGGCCGGCCGCCTCGGCGCCGACGTAGCCGATGATCCCACACATCGTTATCCCCTCCGAACGACCGCGTCGGGCTCGATCGTCCCGCTCACGACCGCACCCGGATCGACCCGCGAGGCATCCCCGAGGACCGTGCCGGGAACGAGCGTCGCGCCGCCGCCGACGGTCGCGTTGTCGCCGACGACGCCGCCGAGCGTGACGTCCGCGTGGACCTCGTCGTCGACGATGACCGTCGCGCGGCCGCCGGCGATCGTCGCGTTCGCGCCCACGCGGGCGTTCCCGGCCACGACCGCGTCACGCACCACCGCGCCGGGCTCGATGACCGCGTCCGGAAACACGACCGACCCCTCGACGACCGCGTTCGCGCCGATCGTCGCGTTCTCGCCGAGGGCGCTCCCGCCGCCGACGACCGCGTTCTTGCCCAGGCGGACGTCCGTACCGACGACCACGTCGTCGGCGACTCCGGGGGCGGACTCGGCGTCGGGCTCGGATACGGACTGCACGTCGGACTCGGCGTCGAACGCGGTGCCGGACTGCACGCCGGATTCGGAACCGGTATCGGCGCCGGACTCGGCACCGACGAGGGAGGCGTTGACCCGGAGGAGATCCCAGAGGTACGAGACGTCGAGCCACCGTCCGCGGTAGCCGATCGCCGTGATCGGGTCCTCCCCCGCGATCCGGTCGAGCGTGTCGGTGAGCGCGAGCTCGCCCGCGGGCGAGGTCCCCCGGATCGCGTCGAAGACGTCCGCCGTGAACCCATAAACGCCGGCGTTGATTCGGCTCGTGTGGACCGGCCCCTCGGGCTTCTCGTCGATCCCGGTGACCCGGTCCCGGTCGTCGAGGGCCACCACGCCGTAGTCGCCGGGGTGGTCGACGTCGGTCACCGTCATCACGGGCGCCTTCCCGTCCCGAGTCTCCTCCCGGACGCGGCCGACGAGGTCGGCGTCGACGAGCCGGTCGCCGTTCAACACGACGAACCGGTCGTCGACGGCGGGTTCCGCCTGGAGGAGCGCGTGGCCCGTCCCCAGCTGGTTGGCCTGTTCGACGTACTCGACGTCAACGTCCCAGTCGTCGCCGTCGCCGACGTGGTTCCGGATCCGCTCCTGGCGATATCCGACCACGAGGACGATCCGGTCGATGCCGGCGTCGCTGATCGCCTCGATGACGTACTCGAGGATCGGCCGGTTGGCCACGGGCAGCATCGGCTTGGGCCGCCGGTTCGTGAGCGGCTCCAGGCGCCGCCCCTCGCCGGCCGCCAACACCACGGCGGTCACGGGGTCGTCGGTCATACCGGAAGGAGACGACCGTCCGGCATAAATCCTCACCACTCGGCGACCGTCGCTGGATCCCGCCCCGTGATCCCGGCCGGCGTGCCACCTTCCTCGCCGACGTCAGCGACGGTCCCGCGTCACCGTCTCGCCGGGCGCGGTCGTCTCCTCGACGCCGAACACGACGCCGGCGTTCAGGTTCGTATCGATCCCGGTTTTGACTCCCTCGCCGAGCACCACGCCGAGCTTCCGGCGCCCCGTGTCGACGCGCTCGCCCTTGACCGTCATCCGAACGGGCTCGTCGTCGTGGCGCAGGTTCGCGACGACCGTGCCGGCCCCGAAGTTCACCTGCCGGTCGATCACGGAGTCGCCGACGTACGAGAGGTGGCCGATCGCCGTCTCGGCCATCACGACCGAGTTCTTCACCTCGACCGCGTGGCCGATCCGGGCATCGGGGCCGATCACGGTCGATCCGCGCACGTACGCATTCGGGCCCACCTCCGCACCGGATCGAACGATCGCCGGCCCCTCGATCGTCACACCCGAGCGAACGCGGGCGCCGGACTCCACGACGACCTCGCCCTCGAGGGTTGCATCGGCCGCCACCTCACCGTCGACGCGTCCCTCGAGGTCATCGAGGACCGCCTCGGTCGCCTCGAGCAGCTCCCACGGACGTCCGACGTCGAGCCACCGTCCGTCGTACTCGACGACCGCGATCTCGGTCCCGTCGGCGAGCAGGATCTCCAGGGTCTCGGTCAGTTCGTACTCGCCGCGTTCGCTTTCGCCCGTCGCCTCGAGCGCGTCGAAGGCGTCCGCCTCGAAGGCGTAACAGCCGACGTTCGCCAGGTTCGTCGGCGGGTCGGCCGGCTTCTCGACGATCGTCTCGAGGGTCGGGTGCTCGGTCGTCCCGGACACTCCGCCGTCGGTCGTCCCGCCGTCGATCGTCCCGCCGTCGGCGGCAGCGTCGTCGGTCGCCAGGGAGACCACGCCGTACGAGCGCGGATCCTCGACCTCGGTGACCGCGATCGCGGTGCCGTCCGCTTCGGCAAGCGATCGGGGGAGCGACTCATCGATCACCACGTCGCCGTTCACGACGAGGAAGTCGTCGTCGACGATCCCCTTCGCCTGCAGGACCGCGTGCGCGGTGCCCGCCGGGTCGGCCTGTTCGACGTATTCGACCGGCGCGCCAGCGTAGCGGTCGCCGATCGCCTCCTCGATCGCGTCGCCCCGGTAGCCGGTCACGATCACGAACTCGTCGACGACGGGGAGACAGGCGTCGAGCACGCCCTCGAGCAACGAGCGATCATCCACGGGCAACAGGGGCTTGGGACGCCGGTCGGTCAACGGTCGCATTCTGGTTCCACGGCCGGCCGCGAGCACGACGCCGTACATACGTGACTCGGAGAACGGGACGGGGTTTATCTTCTGCGGTGGGAGCCGCGACCGGTGTGCGATGCGTGCGAACGACCTACATATAGCCGAGGTCGCGCAGGCGCTCCATCAGGTCCTCCTTGTCCTGGGCGCGGCCCGCGCGCTCGGTCGTGTTCTCGAGGTCCTGCAGCCAGGCCGGCTCGCCGGTGGTCTTCTCGGTGGAGACTTCGCTGCCGAGCGAGCGGAAGCCGGCGAAGTACTTCGGCGAGATCGGCACGTCCGCCTGCTCGATCCCGTCGGGGAGGTCGGCGGCGGAGTCGGGGACGTAGCCGTCCTCGGGGTAGCCCTCGACGGAGTCCGGAACGACGTAGTACCAGAAGGCGTCCCAGACGTCGCGCTCGGCGAACTGCAGGATGGGTTGGATCCGGTCGTGGGGCGGGTAGATGTCCGGGTCGTGGCGCGGCGAGAAGAACGTCTCGTCGGCGCGGGCTTCCTGTTCGTCCCAACGGACGCCGGAGATGACGCCGTCGATGCCGTGATCCTCGAGGGCGTTGTTCAGCGCGACCGTCTTGAGGAGGTGGTTGCCGACGTAGGTGTCGAGCAGGAACGGGAACTCGTCCTCCTCGTACTCGAGGATGTCCCGAACGTGGTGCTGGTTCTGCTCGCCGAGGGCGTCGATCGGGATGTCGTCGCCGGGCTCGAGGTCGTTGGCGTCGACGTACTCGCCGACGTCCTCGTTGCGCGCGTAGACGACGTCGATGTCCCATTCGTCGGCCCAGTGCTCGACGAAGTCGGTGATCTCGTCAAAATGCTGGTAGTGGTCGATGAAGACCGCCGTCGGCTTGTCGTAGCCGTACTCCTCGGCGACCTCGTTGATGAAGTAGAGCGTGAGCGTGGAGTCCTTCCCGCCGGTCCACATCACGGCCGGGTTCTCGTACTGCTCGAGCCCCCGTTTGGTCACCTCGATCGCCTTCTCGATCTTGTGTTGCAGGGACGGGTAGTCATCGGGCGACTCCCCCTCGCCGTCATCGTACTTGACGTCGACGTACTCCGGAAACTCCGACGACATACCGGAACGGTACCAGCGGGGACGTATCAGGCTTTCTACCTGGTTTCGCGGCTCCGATACCACAGATTCTATATGGGAAACCGCGTGACTGCCGGTTCCTCGGTCGCCGGTATGGACGGTTCCCGTCGACCCGATCGAACGCCGATCGGGAGGGAATCCGGCTGAAACGTGTCGTGGCTGCACGACGCACCCGAAGCCGCGCGCTCGGGCGTGTCCGACCGTCCGGCAGTATTCGTCGCGTATCCGAAGGGCTAACCCCGATGCGGTCCCGTTGGCCGATATGGGCCTGTTCGACAAGCTGCGCGGCGGCTCCGACGATCGCGTCGTCTTCCTCGGGATCGACGGGGTCCCCTACGAACTGATCACGGACCACCCGGACGTCTTCGAGAACCTCCACGCGGTCGCCGAGGAAGGCACCTCGGGGCGGATCGAGAGCATCGTGCCGCCGGAGTCGAGCGCCTGCTGGCCGAGCCTCACGACCGGACAGAACCCCGGAAAGACCGGGGTCTACGGGTTCCAGGACCGCGAACGCGGCTCCTACGACACCTACGTCCCGATGGGGAGCCACGTCGAGGCGACCCGACTGTGGGATCTCGTGACCGAGGATGGCCGCGACGCCACCGTCCTGAACGTACCCGTGACGTTCCCACCTTCGAACCGGATCCAGCGGCAGGTCTCGGGGTTCCTCTCGCCGTCGATCGAGAAGGCCGCAAGCAATGACGACGTCCGTCGGACGCTCGAGCGGTACGACTACGCCATCGACGCCGACGCGAAGCTCGGCCACGACGACGACAAGACCGCATTCATCGAGAACGCCCACGACACCCTGGCGGCCCGCCGGAAGGTCTTCGAACACTACGTCGACGAGGACGACTGGGACCTCTTCTTCGGGGTCTTCATGACTCCCGACCGGGTCAACCACTTCCTGTTCGGCGACTACGCGACCGACGGCGAGTACGCCGCGGAATTCCTGGAGTTCTACCGCGAGCTCGACGCCGTGATCGGCGCGATCCGCGAGAAACTCGACGACGACACCGAACTCGTCGTTGCCTCCGACCACGGGTTCACCCGTGAGGAGTACGAGGTGAACCTCAACCGCTGGCTCGAGGAGCAGGGGTGGCTCTCCTACGACGCCGACGCCGGCGACGAGCCCGACGAGCTCGCCGACATCGCCGACGACGCCCGAGCCTACTCGCTCATCCCCGGCCGGCTGTTCCTCAACCTGGAGGGCCGTGAACCCCGCGGGGGCATCCCCGAGGGGGACTACGAGACGGTCCGCGACGAGCTGATCGCCGACCTCGAGTCCCTCGAGGGTCCCGACGGCCGAGCCGTCTGCGACCGGATCGTGACGGGAGAGGACGCCTTCGACGGCGATTACGCCGACATCGCGCCGGACCTCGTGATCATCCCCGCCGACGGGTTCGACCTCAAGGCCGGCTTCGGATCCGAGAAGGACGTTTTCAGCACGGGACCCCGAAACGGGATGCACAAGTTCGGCAACGCCAGCCTGTTCACGACCGACGCGGACGTGACGATCGGTGACGACGTCAACCTCTTCGACGTCGCCCCGACGATCCTCGACCAGCTCGACGTCGACGCGGACCGGTCCGCCTTCGACGGTGAGTCGCTGCGTGCGGACTGACTGACGAGCAGGCGGGCCGATTGACGGGCCGATTGACGACCGGACGGGCTCAGCCTACTCGAACCGTTTGTTGACGCTCTCGGCGTGGGCCTCCAGCCCCTCCGCCTCCGCGAGCGTCGTGATCGTGTCGGAGAGATCGCCGAGCGCCTCGCGGTCGAGCCGCTGGACGGTCGACGATCGGAGGAACGTCTCCGTCGAGAGCCCTCCATAGCGTTTCGCGCCGCCGTTCGTCGGGAGCACGTGGTTCGGGCCGGCAGCGTAATCGCCGGCGGCGACCGGCGAGTAGGGGCCGAGGAAGGCGGAGCCGACGTTCGTGATCCGGTCGAGCAACGCCTCGTCGTCGTCGGCCTGGATCGACAGGTGCTCGGCGGCGTACTCCTCGGCGAACAGCACCGCCTCGGACATCGACCGGGCGAGAAGGACGCCCGACGCGTCGGCCGCGAGGGCCTCACGGATCGTCTCCTCACGGTCGCGACCCTCGATCCCGTCCGCGACCGCGGAGACGATCGCCTCGGCGGTCGCCTCGTCGTCCGTCACCGCGACGACGGAGGCGTTCGGGTCGTGTTCCGCCTGCGCGAGCAGATCTGCGGCGACGAATTCGGGGTCCGCAGTCGCGTCCGCGAGCACGAGGATCTCGCTCGGCCCGGCCAGGAAGTCGATCTCGACGTCGCCGCGCACCTCGGCCTTCGCGGCCGTCACCCAGCGGTTGCCGGGGCCGACTACCGTCTGGACGCCCGTTACGGTCTCGGTGCCGTACGCGAGCGCGGCGATCGCCTGCGCGCCACCGACCTGATAGACCGCGTCGGCGCCGGCCTCGTGGATGGCCGCGAGCGTGACCGGATTGATCTCGTCCGCCGGCGGGGTCGCCACCGCGACGTGGTCGACGCCGGCCACCGTTGCGGGGATGACGCCCATGATCGCGCTCGAGGGGTACGCGGCGGTGCCGCCAGGGACGTACACGCCCGCGCGCTCGATCGGACGGAACCGGCGGCCGAGCTCGCGCCCGTCGACGGTCTCACGGTGATCCTCCGGGACCTGCTGCTCGTGGAAGGTCCGGACGTTCGCGGCCGCCTCGCGGATCGCGTCGAGGCGGGGATCGTCGGCGTCATCCAGCTCGACGTGTGCCCGTTCGGCCGCGTCGGTGACGTCGATGTTGCCGACCGAGACGTCGTCGAACGCCTCGGCGAACTCCCGGATGGCGACGTCGCCCTCGGTCCGGACGCGGTCGACGATGTCGCGGACGTCGTCGCGGACCGCACCGATCCCGGCGTCGCGCTCGAAGAACGCGCGCCGGTGGTCGGGCGAGAGGTCGGCGATCGACCGGACGTCGAGGGGTGACTCCTCGGTCATCGGTTCCGCCCGATCATCGGTTTCTCCCAGTCATCGGTATCGCTCCGTGCGTGCAGTCATACCCCGAACTGGGCGATGCGCCGAAAAAGGCGTTCCGGATGTCGAGGTCAGCACCCGTGATCGGCGCTCGTGGTCGCTTCCGAAGCTGAACGCTCGGCGCCAACCCTTAACACGATCCGTGACGGAACGACGGTAATGGCCGATCCCTCCCCGACGTCGACCCCGGCGGCGATTCTCGACGGTCGTGTGAGCAAACCCGAGGCGGCGGTGTTCGTCTCGGGCGTCGCGAGCATGGGCTTGGAGATCCTCGCGGGCCGGATCGTCGCACCGCAGTTCGGGAGCAGCATCTACACGTGGGGGACGATCATCGGCGTCTTCCTCGCCGCGTTGAGCGCCGGCTACCACCGCGGGGGGAAGCTCGCGACCGAGGAGGCGACCGAGCGACGGCTGGCCAGGCTCCTGTTGGGGACGGCGGTCTGGGTCGCGCTGCTCGTGTTCGCCGGCGACCTGCTGTTGCGGTCGACGGTGGCGTTCCCCCTGCCGAGCCGGGTCGCGTCCCTGCCGGCGGTCGTCCTGCTGTTCGGCCCGCCGACGTACCTGCTCGGGTTCATCAGTCCCTACGGGGCGGAGCTCTCCCGGAAGGAGGGACTCGGTCGGGCCTCGGGCCACGTCTACGCGGTCGGGACGATCGGCAGCATCGTCGGCGCGTTCGGGACGACCTACTTCCTGATCCCGAGCCTCGGCGTCGACGCGATCGGGCTCGTCTTCGGGCTGCTGCTCGTCGCCACCGCCGCGTTCCTCCTGTTTCCGTCTCCCTCCCGCGACTCGATCCTCGCGGTCGTCGGCGTCCTCGTCGTCCTCGTGGCGGCGTTCTCGAGCGGTGCGGCCGGGGTCGCCCCGGAGGGACAGGTCGTCTACCAGACCCAGACGCCCTACCAGCAGCTCGAGGTGATCGACAGCGGCGACACGCGAACGCTCTACCTCGACGGGCAGCGCCACAGCGCGATGGACCTGTCGAACCCCGATCAGCACGTCTTCTCCTACACGCGGTACTTCCACCTGCCGTCCCTCTTCGCCGACGATCCCGACGACATCGATCGCGTCCTGTTCATCGGCGGGGGCGGGTTCACCGGCCCGAAGCGGTTCGTCGAGGAGTACGACGCAACCGTTGACGTCGTCGAGATCGACCCCGAGGTGATCGACGTCGCGAAGCGCTACTTCGACGTCGAGGAGTCGGAGCAACTGCGGATCCACAACGACGACGGTCGACGATACCTCCGCAACACGAACGAGACCTACGACCTGATCGTTCTGGACGCCTACAAGAAGGACAAGGTCCCCTTCCAGCTCACCACGAAGGAGTTCATGGAGCTGTCCAACGACCGCCTCAGCGAGGACGGGATGGTCTTCGCGAACGTCATCTCCGCGCCGAGCGGCCCGGCTTCGCGCTTTTACCGCGCGGAATACGCCACGATGAACGCGGTCTATCCCAACGTCTACTCGTTCCCGACCGCCGGCGGCGGCGTCATCCAGAACATCGAGATGGTCGCGACGAAGAACTCCACGGTCGTGACCGAGGAAACCCTCCGGGAACGCAACGAGCGCCGCGACATCGGGATCGATCTGTCCTCGGAGATCGGTGACTATCGCACCGAGGAGGACGTCGGCGACGCGCCGGTCCTTCGGGACGACTACGCGCCCGTGGACAGCCTGCTCGATCCGATGGTCGGCCAGCGGTACGTGATCGACGAGGCGGGATCGGTCGAGAACGCCTCGGCGGGCTCGGACGGAACGGGCGGTGAAGACGGTGAAACTGACGGTGCGGGTGGATCGAACGACGGCGGCGACGAAAACGACGCCGCCGTCGAGCGCCTCGATCCGCCCCTCCTTCGAAATCCGCCTCTCCTCCGCGCGCGATCCGGAACGTTTGACTCGCTCACGGTCGAACCGTCGACGTGAGCCGTCGTCGTCTGCTGCTGTCGTTGTGCGGGCTCGTCTTCTTCCTCAACCTGGCGAGAGTCGTCTTCGCCCCGCTGTTGAACGTCTTCATCGTCGAGTTCGGGATCGGCGAGGCGACGGCGGGCCTCATCGTGACGCTCACGTGGCTCGGCAGCGCGTCCCTCCGGCTCCCTGCCGGCTGGCTGCTCACCCGCGTCCCGCGACACTATCTCGTGCTCATCTCGGGGGGCCTGCTCGCGGTGTCCGCGGCAGGCACCGGGGCGGCGGTCACCGTCGAGCAGCTGATGGTCGGTGCGTTCGTGATGGGGACCGCCTCCGGCGTGTATTTCGTCGCGGCGAACCCGCTGTTGAGCGAGCTGTTCCCGAGTCGGGTCGGTCGCGTGATGGGGATCCACGGCGGGGCGACCCAGATGGCTGCCGTCGCGGCGGCTCCCCTCGTCGCCGTCTGGATGAGCCTCGACTGGCGGTACGCGATCTGGACGATCGCCGTTGGCGCCGCGGTGATAACGGTCTATACCGCGATCCAGGCTCACGCAACCGAGATGCCGACCGCCGGCGCGGCGGACCGATCGCTGATCGCGGGGGCGCGCTCGGAGTGGCGGATCATCCTCGCCGCCCTGGGGCTTGCCGGCGTGGCCGTCTTCATCTGGCAGGGCGTGTTCAACTTCTACGAGTTATATATGCGCTCCCGGGGGCTGTCGCCGGCCGCCGCCTCGACGATGTTGACGATCGTCTTCGCGGCCGGCGTTCCGGCCTTCGTCGTCGCCGGCGAGGTCGTCGACCGGCTGCCGTCGGTCCCGGTGTTGTTGGGCATCGGCGCGTCCTTCGCCGGCTGTCTCCTGGCGCTGCCCGCCGTCGACGGCGTCATCGGGCTCGCCGCGATCTCCGCCGTGATGGGGTTCGTCATCCACTCGCTGTTCCCGGCGACCGACGCCTACATCCTGACCGCGCTCCCGGATTCGGCCCGGGGGAGCGCCTACGCGGTGTTCAGCTCGATCTGGATGCTGTCGCAGTCGGTCGGCTCGGCGGTGCTCGGGAGCCTGATAGAGCGCGGCTACACCTACGACGCCGTCTTCGGCGCCGCCGCGATCGGCCTTCTGGCGACGCTGGTCGTGCTCGCCGGCCTCGAACGGGCCGGCCGGCTTCCGTCCTGAGTCCGTCCGATCGACGACTCGAGGACGGGGTGTGTCAGGTACACTCATCCGTGACGATCACGCTCAAGGGCGTCCCGCGCGAAGCACACACAGGATGGAGTTCGAACTGCTGGGCTGGCCCGACGCGGACCCGACGCTCCGGCTTGACTACCGGGCGTTCAGCTACGCCGGGAAGTTTGCGACCTCGGGGACCGGCGTCGCCGTCCTCCGGGAGGATCGGCCGGATGCGGTGGCCCCGGGCTGGGAGCCGGATCCGTCACAGCCCGACCCCGCCCCCCGGCCGGATGCGGACGGCGACACCGCGACCCTTGCGGACGACGTCGTCGCCGCGGTCGCGTTCAACCGGGACCGGACGGACCCGAGCACCCTGTGGATACGGTACGTGTCGGTGCACACGGCGCGGCGGGGCGAGGGACTTGGCCCGCGTCTCGTCGCCGATCTGGTGCGGTGCGTTCGCGATCGTGAGTCGACCGACGGCGGAACGGGCGACGGACGGACCGACACGATCGATCGGATCCGGATCGGGGTGAACAACCCGTTTGCCTACGAGGCTCTTTATAAGGTCGGCTTCGCGTTCACCGGCCGGGAAACCGGAGTTGCCGAACTCGTCCTCGAGCGACCGATCGACGCGCCGGCCGATCGCGATCGCGAAACGTATCGGGCGGGGCTCGACGTCTATCGCGACCGCGACCGTGGCGAGCCGGAGGCCTCGTTCCTCGATGAACGAGTCGACGGCGAGGGACCGCCGCCGCTCGTCGAGGGGGCTTTTTAAGGTATCGCGCCGACGAACTCCGAACGATGGGAAACGCCGACCTGCGTTCGCTGGCGTCGATCCGCGACGTGACGTTCGCGGACATCGAGGGGAGCGTCGTCGCGGTGGACGCGCACAACTGGCTGTATCGGTACCTGACGACGACGGTCAAGTGGACGCGGGACGATATCTACACCACCGCCGGCGGGACCGAGGTCGCGAACCTCGTCGGGATCGTCCAGGGGCTCCCGAAGTTCTTCGAACACGACCTCGTCCCCGTCTTCGTCTTCGACGGCGAGGTGACCGACTTCAAAAGTCGGGAGATCGCCGACCGGCGCGAGAAGCGGGAGGCGGCCGAGGAGCGCCTCGCCGAGGCCGAAGAGCGCGGTGACGCCGTCGAGGCCGCGCGGCTGGAGGCGCGCACCCAGCGGTTGACCGACGTCATTCAGGAGACGACGCGGGGGCTGCTCGACCGCCTCGACGTGCCCGTCGTCGAGGCGCCCGCGGAGGGCGAGGCGCAGTGTGCCCACATGAACGCGGTCGGCGACGTCGACTACGCGGGCAGCGAGGACTACGACACGCTGCTGTTCGGCGCCCCCGCGACGCTCCGGCAGCTCACCAGCAAGGGGGATCCGGAGCTGATGGATCTGGAGGCGACCCTCGCGGAGCTGGGGCTGACGCGCGAGGGACTCGTCGACGTCGCGATGCTCTGTGGCACCGACTTCAACGAGGGGATCGCGGGCATCGGTCCCAAGACGGCGGTCTCGGAGATCGAGGAGCACGGCGACCTCTGGGGCGTCCTCGAGGCGCGCGGGGAAAGCATTCCCGACGCGGTGGCGATCCGGTCCCTCTTTCTCGACCCGCCGGTCCACGAGGACTACGCGATCGACACGACTCTCGATCCCGATATCGAGGCGGCACGCCGGTACGTGACCGAGGAGTGGGAAGTCGATCCGGCCGAGGTGGAGCGCGGGTTCGAACGCATCGAGGAGTCGATCGCCCAGACCGGTCTCGACCGATGGACGTGAGCGCAGTCCGTGACGTCACCGACGATTAAATAGAATTAAATCTCCCGGTATAACCGTTGAATCGCCGTAATCCGGCTAAAAACGGGTTCACGACTGCCACCCCTCATTACCCCCCGGCCGTTACGCCGAGATGCAATGTTCGAAACCGACCCATCGCTGTTGGCGACCTGGAGTATCGACCTGGCGGAGACGATCGCGCTCGCCGGACCGCCGGCCGACCTGCCGGGCGCGGTGCCCGACTTCGTGGGCGAGATCCACGACGCCATCCGGTCGTTCGGCGGCGGTGAGGGCGGGATCGGCGAGACCATCTCCGAGCTGACGCCCGGCGGCGAGGGCGGCGCCGGTGCCGGCAACGGGAGCGCCGACGCCGCCGGAGCCGGCTCTGTGGATGGTGCTGAGAGCTAACGCCAGCCCGGTATAGTCACCGAGCGTCGGCCCAGTTCCACGCTCACTGGGCGAATTTAAATACCGATCCGCGACTGCGGCGGTCGATCGCAACCGTTCTACGCACACCGGTCCAACGGGGAGCCGTGACCACGTGGATCGAGAACCCGACCGGCGGGCGCGCTCGCGGCCCGCGCGGGCTGGTGCGGGCGTGGGCCGAAGTCCTTCTCCGACCGGGGCGGTTCTTCCGGAACGGGGTGAGTCCCGGCGACCAAGCGCCCGGGTTGACGTTCGCGATGGCCGTCGCGGTGGCGTTCACGGCGGGCTGGTTCCTCGTCGATCCGACCGCCATTCCGGGGATCGTCGGCTCAGCCGCGGCCTCCGCCGCGGTGACGCTCGTCCTCGTCGGGGTGTTGGCCGCGCCGGTCGGGCTCCACCTGACGGCGGTCGCGGGGGTGATCGCCGCCATCGTCGCGAGCCTGCGACGGACGGCGACAGGATCGATCGGGACGGCTGACCGGGGTGGCGTGAGCGAGACCGTTCAGGTCGTCGCGTACGCGTCGGCGCCGTTCGCACTCGCCGGCCCGCCGCTCCCGGCGCTCAGGGTCGCGTGTACGATCTACGCCACAGGGTTGCTCGTGATCGGGTTTCGGAGGATTCACGGCCTCTCCTGGCCCCGTACCGTGATCGCGAGCCTGCCACCGGCGGTCATCGGGTTTGGGTTCGGCTATCGATCGCTTTTCGCGTTCCGAGCACTGGCAGGGTGGTAGCTGCCGATTCGGGCGGCTCGTCCGTCCTCCCGGGCGATTGATGGCGGATCCCACGCCGGATGGCTTTCGACAACCGTTTTAGGCGGGAGGATTTTTATCACATCAAATGGGATCCTGTATCATCTGCGGCGCCTCCGTGGACGGTCGCATCTGCGACTCCCACGAGGAGGACGTCGTGTTCGACTTTCGCGGGAACGCCCCGAACGAACTCGTTTCGAATCGATTCTACCGCGGCACCGTCGACGGCTACGCCGACTTCGGCGTCTTCGTCGACCTCGCGCCCGGCGTCACCGGGCTGTTGCACCGCTCCGAGCTCGACCAGCGGCTCGAATCCCTCGCGTGGGAGCCCGGCGACACCGTCTTCGTCCAGGTGAAGAACGTCCGCGACAACGGCAACGTCGACTTGGGATGGTCGATCCGCCAGTCGATTCGGGAGTTCCGCGGCACGCTGGTCCAGGAGGACGGGACCTCGCGGCTTCCCGATGACGACGATTCGGACGAGGACGACGCCGACGAAGCAGACGAAGCAGACGACGCCGACGAAGCAGACGAAGCAGACGACGCCGACGAAGCCCACGCGGACGCCGATGCGGTGGACGAGGGAAACGGGCGCGGCGGTGACGTCGCGGCCGCCACGGCGGAACCCGACGCCGGGAACTCGGAAACGGACGAGACCGACGTCGCTGAGGGCTCGACCACGGATGCGGTGACTGCGGGGATGGACGCGGCCGATACCGACGAGACGGTCGAAACGGAAGCAACGACCGGCGAGGAGGCGACGGCTGACGGCGATCAAACCGACGACGAACCCGCACCCACTGCCGACTACGATCGTGTGCAGGTCGAGACGCTCGGTGATCGCGTGTCGGAATCGGTTCGGATCGAGGGCGAGGTCGTGAGCGTTCGTCAGACCGGCGGACCGACGGTCTTCGAGGTCCGCGACGAGACCGGCGTCGTCGACGTCGCCGCCTTCGTCGAGGCCGGCGTCCGTGCGTATCCGGGCGTCGAACTCGGAGATGTCGTGCGGATCGACGGCGAGGTCGAGCGACGGCGCGAGGAGATCCAACTCGAGACCGAGGGACTGGCGGTCCTTGAGGGCGCGGACGCGGAAGCGGTCGAGCGACGGCTTGCCGAGGCCCTCTCCGACCGGGCCCGTCCGGACGAGCTCGACGCGCTGGTCGCGGACGAGGCCGTCACGGCGCTTTCCGAGGACGTCCTCGACGCGGCGGAGGCGATCCGCCGGGCCGTCCTCGAGTCCCGACCGATCGTGGTTCGCCACCCCGCCACGGCCGACGGCTACGTCGCCGGCGCGGCGATCGAGCGTGCGGCCCTGCCGCTCATCCGGGAGGAACACGCGAAACGCGACGCCGTCTACCACTACTTCACCCGGCGTCCGCTCGAAGGGTCCGTCTACGAGATGGACGACGCGACCACGGACGTCACCCGAATGCTGCAGGATCGCGACCGGCACGACGAGAAGCTCCCCCTGTTCGTGCTCGTCGGCACCGGATCGACCGTCGAGTCGGCCGACGGGATCGGGCTACTCGACGTCTACGACGCCGCATCCGTGGTGATCGACGCCGCGGTCGCGGACCTCGAAACCCGCGAGTCGGTCGATACGCTCGTCTCGCCGGAGCTCGCCGACGTCGACGGTGACCTCGACCTCTCGACCGGGGCGCTTTCGGCCTCGCTGGCCGCGACCGTCAACGACGACGTCCACGACGACCTCCGTCACCTCCCGGCCGTGAGCTACTGGGGCGGGACGCCGGCGGCGTACGCCGACCTCGCCGCCGATGCCGGCTACGACGCCGACCGCGTCGCCGAGCTTCGGGAGGCGATCGCCCTCGAGGCGTACTACCAGTCCTACGAGGACAAACGCGAACTCGTCGAGGATCTGCTGTTCGACGACGCCGGCGACCTGGCAGTCCACGTTTCCGAGCAGTTCCGCGAGAAGCTCGAGACCGAACTGGCCACCGCGCGGGAGAACCTCCACACCGAGGACGTCGACGGCGTCCGGGTCACCGTCCTCGACACCGACGCCTACACCCACCGCTACGACTTCCCGCCGACCGCGCTGCTGATCGAGACGCTTCACCGGCGGACGCACGAGTCCGACGAGGTGTCGGTCACGCTCGGCATCGGGACCGACGAACTCTACCTCCGGTCGACCGCCGACCTCTCGGTCCGCGAGATCGCCGCCGCGGCCGCCGATATCGCCCCCGACGCGGATATCTCGACGGCGAGCGTCCGCGACGGCACGATCGAGTTCCTCTCGGGCGAGCGCGACGCCGTCGAGGACGCCGTGATCGCCGCGGTCGCGGACCTCGTCTAGATCCCGGAGACCCCGTTCAGACACCGGACCCGCCGGAGCGACACCCTTAACCACGAATCCCGTCGATCCACGCACAATGAGTACCGACGCTTCGAGCGAGGGATCCGCCGACGACTCCGCGGCGTTCGTCGCCGCCTGCGAGGAGCTGGCCGAGCGGATCGTTGCCGGCGAGATCGACCGGGACGACCTCGAGTCAGCCAAACTCGACGTCTGCTCGACCCACTCCTCGCCGAAGGTGCCGAAGAACACCGACATCCTCGATCACGCCCCCGATGAGGCCCGCGAGGAGGTCGAACGGGTCGTGCGCCGCAAGCCGGTGCGGACCGCCTCCGGCGTCTCCCCGGTCGCGATCATGACCTCGCCGGAGCTGTGCCCCCACGGGAAATGTCTCTACTGTCCGGGCGGGCCGGCCTCGGAGTTCTCCTCCGCGCAGTCGTATACGGGCCACGAGCCGGCCGCCGCGCGCGGCGAGCAGAACGAGTACGACCCCTACGGGCAGGTCACGCTCCGGCTCGAGCAGCTCCGGGCGATCGGTCACCCGGTCGACAAGGTCGAGCTCATCCTGATGGGCGGGACGATGACGGCCCGCTCACACGACTACCAGGAGTGGTTCGTCAAGCGCGCCCTCGAGGCGATGAACGACTACGACCTCGATGCCGATCCCGAGCCGGCCGAGGACGAGTCGTTCGCACAGGACCCCGACGAGCACGAGTTCCGGTACCTCGAGGACGTGATCGCCGAGAACGAGACGAACGAGATCCGCAACATCGGGACCACCTTCGAGACGAAGCCCGACTGGTGTGACCCCGAGCAGATCGACCGAATGCTCGATCTCGGCGGTACGAAGGTCGAGGTCGGCGTCCAGACGACCTACGAGCGGATCAACCGCGAGATGCACCGCGGCCACGGCACCCAGGCCTCGAAGGATGCCAACCGACGGCTGCGCGACGCCGGCTTCAAGGTCGGCTTCCACATGATGCCCGGCCAGCCCGGGATGACCCGGGAGATGTGTCTCGAGGACTTCCGGCAGCTCTTCGAGAATCCCGACTGGCAACCTGACTACCTGAAGATATACCCGACGCTCGTGGTTCGGGGCACCCGGGTGTACGACAGCTGGTACAACGACGAGTACGAGCCCCTCGACAACGAGGCGGCCGCGGACCTGATCGCCGAGATGATGGGCGAGATCCCCGAGTACACCCGGCTCCAGCGCGTCCAGCGGGACATCCCGGCCGACTTCATCGATGCGGGCGTCTGGAAGTCGAACCTCCGGCAGCTCGCCGAACAGCGTGCCGCCGAGAAGGGCATCGAGATCCGCGACGTCCGGTCGCGGGAGGTGGGGATGAACGACGCCGATCCGGATCCGGACGCGATCGAGTTGTCGACGACGACCTACGAGGTCGCCGGCGGGACCGAGCACTTCATCGCGTTCGAGGATCCGGTCCGTGACCTCCTCGTGGGATTCTGTCGGCTCCGGTTCCCCTCCTACGCGGCCGGCCAGCCCGGTACGCCGGGCACGGAGGCCGATCCGGTCCGGCGCGAGCTGGCGGACGCGGCGATCGTCCGGGAGCTCCACGTCTACGGCAGCGAGGCGGCGATCGGTGAGGACGCCGGCGCGGGCGGCAGCGACTGGCAGCACAAGGGATACGGGCGTCGGCTCATCGACCACGCCGAGGAGCTGGCGCGCGACGCCGGCTTCCCGAAGATCGCGGTCATCTCGGGGATCGGTGCCCGGCAGTACTACCGGACCAAGCTGGGCTACCATCAGGACGGCCCCTACGTCTCGAAGCGACTGTAGCCAGGAGTCGGATCGCGTGAGGGAAAGGCACAAGCGCGGGGCGGTCCGTGATCCGGTATGGCATCCACACCGCAGACCCTGGTCGCCGACGTGATGACGGCCCCGCTTGAGACGATCGCCGCGGACGCGACCGTACGGGAGGCCGCCGAGCGGATGCGCGATCAGGACATCAACGCGCTGTTCGTCCCCGGCGTCGACGCCGGGATCATCACAACCACGGACGTGGTGGCCGCCGTCGCTGAGGGGGCGGATCTCGATGAGACGACGGTTGGCGACGTGATGACGGCGCCGGTCGAGCGGATCACGACCGCCGAAGACCTGTCGGAGGCGGCCGCGATGATGACCACCTTCGGGATCAAGCATCTGCCGGTGATCGACGATGACGGCGACTACGTCGGGATGGTCTCCACGACGGATCTGACCACCCAGCTCGCCTAAGGCCGCCACCCGTCCAGTTGACCGGTTCAATCGGTCGGACGTCCGGTTGCGGGGGCCGGAACGACACGCCTTTTCCGCGGCCGCGTGTGGGACCGGTATGGAACCGAAACGTGAACTGTCGAGCATCGACCTGCGCGCGCTCGTCACCGAGCTCGGGCGATACACGGGCGCGAAGGTCGACAAGGCCTACCTCTATCCCGAGAGCCTCCTCCGGCTGAAGCTCCGCGACTTCGATCACGGCCGCGTCGAGTTGCTGATCGAGGTCGACGAGTGCAAGCGGGCACACACCGCCGACGTCGAACACGTGCCGGACGCGCCGGGGCGCCCGCCGAACTTCGCGAAGATGCTGCGGAACCGGCTCTCGGGGGCCGACTTCGTCGGCGTCGAACAGTACGAGTTCGACCGGATACTCACCTTCGAGTTCGAGCGCGGCGACGAGGACACCCGGATCGTCGCGGAGCTGTTCGGGCAGGGGAACATCGCGGTGCTCGACGAGACCGGCGAGGTCGTCCAGGCGCTCTCGACGGTCCGGCTGAAGTCCCGAACCGTCGCGCCGGGGGCCCAGTACGAGTACCCGTCCTCGCGACTCAACCCGCTTGAGATCCCCCTCGAGACCTTCTCGCGGCGGATGGACGAGTCGGACACCGATGTGGTGCGCACCCTGGCGACGCAGCTGAACCTCGGCGGGCTCTACGCCGAGGAGGTCTGTTCGCGGGCGGGCGTCGAGAAGACGCTCGACATCGACGACGCCGACGAGTCGACCTACCGCGACCTCCACGACGCGATCGCCCGGATCGACGAACGCCTTCGGTCCGGCGAGTTCGACCCCCGCGTCTACGAGGAGGACGGCCGCGTCGTCGACGTGACCCCGTTCCCGCTCGCCGAGCGGGAGGACCTGCCGAGCGAGTCCTTCGACTCCTTCAACGCCGCCCTCGACGACTACTTCTACCGGTTCGATCGTGACGGCGGAGGCGGCGGCGAGGACGGCGGAACCGGCGCGGCGGAGCCCGAAAAGCCCGACTTCGAGGCGGAGATCGCCAAACAGAAGCGCATCATCGAGCAGCAGGAGTCGGCGATCGAGGGCTTCGAGGAGCAGGCCGAGGCGGAGCGCGAGCGCGCGGAGTTGCTGTACGCGAACTACGACCTCGTGGACGAGGTGCTCTCGACGGTGCAGTCCGCCCGCGAGGAGGGGCTGAGCTGGGACGCGATCGGGGAGACGCTCGCGGAAGGTGCCGAACGGGACATTCCGGCCGCGGAGGCGGTCGAGAACGTCGACGGCAGCGAGGGGACCGTGACGATCCGGCTCGACGACGCCACGATCGAGCTGGATGCGACGGCGGGCGTCGAGGTGAACGCCGACCGGCTCTACCAGGAGGCCAAGCGGATCGAGGGGAAGAAGGCCGGCGCACAGGAGGCCATCAAGTCGACCCGCGAGGAACTGGAAGCGGTTCGCGATCGCAAGACTGAGTGGGAGGCGGCCGACGGCGATCCGACCGACGCGGCGGGGGAGGACGGTTCGGAGGGCGACGACGCGAGCGACGCCGAGGACGCCGACCACGAGATCGACTGGCTGGCCCGTTCGTCGATCCCCATCCGAACGACCGACGACTGGTACGAACGGTTTCGATGGTTCCGGACCTCGGACGACTTCCTCGTGATCGGCGGGCGCAACGCCGACCAGAACGAGGAACTCGTGAAGAAGTATATGGGGACTCACGACCGCTTCTTCCACACGCAGGCACACGGCGGGCCGGTGACCCTCCTGAAGGCGTCCGGCCCCTCAGAGTCCTCGGAACCGGTCGACTTCCCCGACGCGAGCCTGGAGGAGGCGGCGCAGTTTGCGGTCTCGTACTCCTCGGACTGGAAGGACGGCCGTGGCGCCGGCGACGCGTACATGGTCGAGCCGGACCAGGTCTCGAAGACGCCCGAGAGCGGCGAGTACCTCGAGAAGGGCGGGTTCGCGATCCGCGGCGACCGGACCTACTTCGAGGACGTTCCCTCCCGGGTCGCGGTCGGCGTGCAGTGTGAACCCGTGACGCAGGTGATCGGCGGGCCGCCGTCGGCGATCCGCGACCGCGTGGCGACCAGCATCGAGCTGGAGCCGGGGATGTACGCCCAGAACGACGCCGCAATGATGGTCTACCGGGAGTTCAAGGACCGGTTTGTCGACCAGTCGTTCGTCCGGAAGGTCGCCAGCGCGGACCTGATCCAGGAGTTCCTCCCGCCCGGCGGATCCGAGATCATCGAGTGAGCGGCGGACCCGGAATGCGGGATTCGGAATCCGGGACCCGAACGCGGGATCCGAATGTGGAACCGGCCGGCCGATCGAGACGACGACCGACCGAGACGGCCGCCGACCGAGACGGCCGCCGACCGAAACGGCGGCAAACGCCGACGGAAAGGGCAAGAGTCACACGGCCGCCCGACCAGGATCCGGTATGAGCGACGAGACCGATCACGAGGACGCCGACGGCGCCGCGAGCGACGATCGGATGACCGATGGAGGATCGACCGAGGGCGACCGAGCCGACCGCCGGTTCGAGACGCGCGCGATCCACGCGGGCCAGGAGCCCGATCCGGAGACTGGCGCGCTGATGACGCCCATTCACGCCAACTCCACCTATAAACAGGACGCCCCGGGGGAACACCGCGGCTACGAGTACTCCCGCACCGGAAACCCGACCCGGACCGACCTCGAAGCGAACCTGGCCGACCTCGAGTCGGGAACCCACGCGCGGTGTTTCGCATCGGGAATGGCGGCGATCAACACCGTCCTCAACCTGCTCGAGTCCGGCGACCACGTCGTCGCCGGCGACGACGTCTACGGCGGGACTCACCGCATTCTCACGCAGGTGTACGAGCAGTACGACGTCGAGACCACGTTCGTGGACACGACCGACCACGAGGCGGTCGCGGACGCGATGCGCCCGGAGACGGAGCTCGTGTGGGTCGAAACGCCGACGAACCCCCTGATGAACGTCAACGACATCGCGGCCCTGTCCGAGATCGCCCACGAGGGCGACGCGCTGTGTGCGGTCGATAACACCTTCGCGACGCCGTACCTCCAGCGGCCCCTCGAGCTGGGCGCGGACATCGTCTCGCAGTCGCTGACGAAGTATCTCGGCGGCCACTCCGACACGATCGGCGGCGCGCTCATCGTGGACGGGAAGGGGCTCGACGAGAAGCTCGGGTTCTATCAGAACTCGGTGGGCGCGACCCCCGGTCCCTTCGACAGCTTCCTCGTGCTCCGCGGGATCAAGACGCTCCCGGTCCGGATGGACCGGCACTGCGGGAACGCCGCCGAACTCGCCCGGTGGCTCGACGACCACGAGGCCGTCGAGCGGGTGTATTACCCCGGCCTCGAGAGTCATCCACAACACGAACTCGCGAGCGACCAGATGGACGACTTCGGCGGAATGCTCTCCTTCGAGCTCGACGGCAGTCTCGAACAGGGCTCGACGGTCGTCGCCGAGACCGAAGTGTTCACGCTCGCGGAGTCGCTCGGCGGCGTCGAGAGCCTGATCGAACAGCCCGCCGCGATGACCCACGCCGCGATCCCCCGCGAGGAGCGGATCGCGGCCGGGCTCTCGGACGGCCTCATCCGTGTCTCCGTCGGGATCGAACACGTCGACGACATGAAGGCGGATCTCCAGCAAGCGTTCGACGCCGCCTTCTAAGCTGCGTCGTCGTCAGGAGACTCCGCATCGGCGTCTACGGACGTCGTGCCCAGATCGTCGGTGATCTCCGCGAAGAGGTCCTCGACGCGACCGGCGATCTCCGCGCGGATCTCCCGGACGCGATCGAGGTCCTCTCCGTCGGGATCCAGCAGGGCCCAGTCGCGAACGTCGACGTTCGCGTCCGCGCCGAGCTCGCCGACGTCGAGCGTCGAACACCCCATCGTCGCGACGAAGTCGCAGGAGCGCAGCTCCGCGATCGTGATCGCCGTCGGCGTTCGGTCCGAGAGGTCGATCCCGACCTCGGTCATCACCTCGAGGACCTCCTCGTGGACGTGATCAGCGGGCCGGGTGCCGCCGGTCACGATCTCGACCTGGCCCGTTAGCCCGCGACGCTCGCGTTCACGCTCCGCGAATGCGGTCGCCATCTGGGACCGGCCGGCGTTTCGGACGCACATGAATGCGACGCGGATCGGGTCGTCGGCGTCGTTCGAGCCAGTTGCGTCGGTGGAGTTGGCGATACGGTCGGTTGCGGTACGGTCGGTTGTAGTACGGTCGGTTGCAGTACGGTCGGTTGCGGTACGGTCGGTTGCGTTGGGTTCGGGTGGCATAGTGGATGATCCGGGGTGCTATCTGCGTCCGCTAGTCGTCCGTCGGCGGCGCCTCCAGACTGCCGGCGTCGAACCCGTCCCAGTCGAACCGACGCCGGAAGAACAGCGCCACGTTCACAAGCGCCAGCAGGACGGGCACCTCGATCAGGGGGCCGACGACGGTCGCGAAGGCGACGCCGGATCCGACGCCGAAGACGGCGACCGCGACGGCGATCGCGAGCTCGAAGTTGTTCGAGGCGGCGGTGAAGCCGATCGCCGTCGTCGTCGAGTAGTCCGCGCCGATCCCCCGACCCATTCCGAAGCTGACGAGGAACATCACGATGAAGTAGATCGTCAGGGGGACGGCGATCAGCAGCACGTCACCCGGTGCGGCGAGGATGGCGCCGCCCTGGGTCGCGAACATCACGACGATCGTAAACAGCAGCGCGATCAGGGTGAGCGGGTCGATCGACGGAACGACGGTCTCCTCGTACCACTCGGTCCCCTTGCGGCGTGTGCCGATGAAGCGGGTCAGGAAGCCGCCGAGGAACGGGATCCCGAGGAAGACGACGATCGCACGAAACACCTGCATCGGCGTCACGTCGAAGGTCGTGATGCCGGCGACGAGCGACTCCAGACCCAAAAGCGACGGGAGCACCAGCGCGAAGAACCAGACGTACACGCCGTAGGTCAGGATCTGAAACAGGCTGTTGAACGCCACCAGGCCGGTGACGTACTCGGTCGATCCGTCCGCGAGCTCGTTCCAGACGAGGACCATCGCGATACATCTGGCCATCCCGATGAACACGAGTCCGAGGAAGAACTCCGGGCGTGCCGGGAGGCCGGGGACGACGCCGCCGAAGAAGACGACCGCGAGCCCGACCATCAGCGTCGGCCCGATCAGCCAGTTCTGGACCAGGCTGAGGCCGAGCACGCGCCAGTTGCTGAAGACGGTGGGCAGGCGCGAGTAGTCGGCCTTCGCCAACGGCGGGTACATCATCAGGATCAGCCCGATCTCGACGAGGTGAAGGTCCCGAATCGGCTGCGTGACCCAGGGTGCGACGGAGCCGAGCCCGACGCCGACCGCCATCGCGCCGAGGATCCAGACGGTGAGGTACTTGTCGAGGAAGTCCATCGATCGCGGGTCCCCGCAGTCCGGACAGCCACAGTTCGGGCCGTGCTCGTGGTCGACGTTACTCACCGACGCTCACGCTCCCCTCAAGGACCGTCACGAGCGCCACCGCGCGGTTGGTGGATCGGTACTTCTTCCACCGGCCGTCCTTTCGCCCCTCGACGATCCCGGCGTCGACGAGCGTCGAGAGGGCGTGGCTGAGCCCGCTCTCGCTCACGTCGACGACGGCGTGGAGCTCACAGACGCACAGTTCCTCCTCGGCGGCCACCAGGACGCGAGTGAGGGTGTACCGCGTCTCCGAGGCAAGCGCCGAGAGCACGTCCAGTTCCGCCTCGACGCGGTCGGTTCCGATCGCGGCCTCGAGCGTGCCGAGCTCCGCCAGACGTCGATCGACGTCCTCGCTGCGGCACTCCTCGAGTTCGTCCTCGAGATACCGTTGGAGTCGTTGTGTCGCGTGCGCCATCGACAGTTGATTGAATATCTGTTCAAGTAATCGTTTCGGTCGTTGGATATAGAGGGGATCCAAGCGGTATGTAGACAAACACGGGGGATTCGGCACCGTTCGGATATATAGGGCACAAACACGGATCAGTAGTCGATCTCCCGACGGATACGTGTCCGATACGTACGGAGTGTGATCGGTTATTCGAAGCGAAGTAGTTGAATAGATCCTAAAACAAATCGGATCCGGGCTGCGTCACACTCGGTTCTCGCGGCCGGGATCGACGTCGATCGCGTCGACGGGACAGACGTCGACACAGAGCATACAGTCGATGCACTGCTCCTCGTCGGTCGGGTTCGCCTTGCGCTCGCTCTCGGGATGGCCCGGGGTGTCGACCCAGTCGAAGACGTCGACGGGGCAGTCCTCGAGACACGCGCCGTCGGCCAGACAGATGTCGAAATCGACCGCGACGTGCGTCCCCCGGATCCCCAGCTCCTCGGGCGGGTCGGTCGACCCCCACACGGTGACCTCGTGTTCCTCGCCCACGTCCTCGCGGTTGGTTTCGAAGTTCGGATCGATACCCATCAGTGTCCGAACGAAGTGGGCCTCGACATATAAACGGCCGGGGGACGGGACGCTCACACGAGCGCCAGGGTTTTTATCGTCGACGCCGAACGTCTTCGTATGAGTACCGAGACGGCCGACGGCGACGGTGACGCGGGCGCCGAGTCCACGGTCGTAGTGACCCCGAGCGCAGCCGAACAGGCGCTCGAGTTGATGCGCCAGGAGGGGATGGATACCGACATCAGCGGACTGCGGCTGTTCGTCCAGCAGGGCGGCTGTGCGGGGCTCTCCTACGGGATGCGGTTCGACACGGAACCGGAGGACGACGACGCCGTGGTCGAGCGACACGGGCTGCGCGTCTTCGTCGATCCCGCAAGCGAGGACTACATCGGCGGCAGCACCCTCGACTACGAGGACGGCCTCCAGGCCGCCGGCTTCCACGTGGAGAACCCCAACGTCGTCTCCGAGTGCGGCTGCGGGGAGTCGTTCCGGACGTAGTCCGGTCCGGAACCGATCGGAGCCGCCCGGAACCGATCGGAACCGTTGACCGCCACGGAACCGATCGGGACCGAATCGAAGCGACCGAGACGCCACCGTTTATACCGTTGCTCGAGTACCGCGCCGTATGGAGCGAGACGCCGTGACGTCGCCCGACGGCGATCGGGTCTACGTCGATCGAAACGCCGGCGACCGTGGGAGCGAGGGGCCCTTTTACATCGTCTACGCCGACGAGCGCGGCGAAACGCGGTGGGGATTCCTGTGCGGGAACTGTGAGAGCCTCGACACCGCGATGGACACGATGGGACGGATCGAGTGTACCGAGTGCGGCAACATGCGAAAACCCGAGGAGTGGGACGCCGCTCACGAGTGACGCCGAGAGGTGACGCCGAGAGGTGACGCCGTTCACGGATGACGCCACGGCGAGTGATGCCACGATGAATGACGGCCACCGCTTATGACGGCGATCGACGATCGGCCCGGCACAACCGGCCCTACACACTTTTAATACGCCTCGCCGATCTTGTCCAGTTAATGACGAATTTCGACATCGATACCGACATCGGATCCGGCTTCGGCCTCGATGACGGCCTCGACGTCTCGATCGTGGCGTGGGGGATCGCCGGGCTCCCGCTGCTCGTGACCTTCGTCCAGACGGTCCTGTCGCTGCTCGATCTGACCGCCGAGACGCTCGGGATCCGCGGCGTGCTCGACCCGATCTACTCGATCGACGTCGTCTTCCAGGCTGCGGAGGTGTTCAAGGACCAACCGTCGCTCGTCGCGGCGCTGTTCGTTCTCATCACGATCGCGTGGATCGTCCAGGGCGCCGCGATGATCGCCCTCGACCATCGCGACCTCGCGTTCGGCGCCGCCGGGCTCGCGTCGATCCTCTATCTCGTGCTGTTCTTCGGCGTCTACTCCCCGCTTTTCGGGTCGGGAATCGGTGCCGGCCAGCTCGTCGGGTTCTTCGCGGTCCCCGTGCTCGCCACCGCCCTGGTCGTCTCCGCGGCGTGGATCCACGACTGGTCCGAGGAGGTGCTCGCGGAGACGTCCGGTCGACTCGGCGATCTCGAGGCACGCATCGGCGACGCCCGGGACCGGTTCGAGTCGCGGTTTGCTGACCGGCTCGGGCCGCTCGACGCCCTCGAACCGGTCGCACCCACCGGCGTCGGCGAGGCCGAGGCAGCGGCCGACCGCTTTCACGGCCGGTGTGATGAACTCCTCGAGGAGATCGACCGTGCACAGCGGATCGAGGACCCCGACCGGCGTCGGGAGGAGGTCTCGACGGTCGAATCGCGTGTCGACTCCCTCGATCCGGCGGCTACCGTCAACCGGATCGCCGACGACCTTCGGCAACGGGTCGTCTCCGGCGTTCGAACCGAATTCGGCGACATCACGGTCCGGTCGCGATACGGGGGCGCGTACACCCTCGCGAACCTCCCGTCCCGATATCGCGAGGTGTCGCTCCCCCCGGACGGGGCCGCCGTCAGGACGGCCGATCTCAACACGGTCCTCCAGGATCGGATCGAGAGCGGAGCGGCGCTGTCCGACGTCGGCGAAGCGATCGGCGCGGCCGATGACCACATGGCGCGCATCGACTCGTTCCTGGCTGACCACGAGGAGCGGGCCGACGCGACGATCGAACGCGTCCGGGCGCGGCTCGAGACCGTCGACGAGCAGCTCGACCGGCTCCCCGAGTCGGTCCGATCGAGCGCACGCGACGTGTTGGTGGAGAACCGCGAGGAGTCGATCACCGGCCGCACTGCGATCGAGCGGACGCTCACCGACGCGGCCGACGCGTTGCACGACTGCGCGTTCGACGAGTGCGAGCGACTGCTGGAGCAGGCGGACGCGGAAAGCGAACGACTCGTCGCGGCCGCGGAGTTCTTCCGAGCGCTCGATGGCCGGGTCCAACACGGCGGGTCGAGCGTCGACGTGCCCGCGGCGGTGGACTCGGCAGCCGTCGAGGCGGTCGCCGAGGCGATGGGGGAGGCCCACGATCGGTCGGTCAGCGTGACAGACGGTCGGGTCCGGATCGGCGACGACGAGACGGACGCCGAGTCCGCGTTCGGACGGGGGAGCACCCGCGATACGACCCGCGACACCGGTGCCGATCGCGAGGAGAACCGACACGCCGACGGTCCCGGGTCGACCGTCGACGACGGGACCGCGGGCGGAGTCGGGAGTGACACGGATGCGGATGCGTCATCCACCAAACGGCCCGAGGAGGTCCTCGACGCCGCGTTGTACTTCCTGCGGGAGCTCGAGGAACACGCACGCTCGACCGACGGCGACCGGGTGCAGTACCAGATCGACGATCTCCCGACGACGATCGCGGAGCCGGACATGCTCGAGAACGTTGAACGGTTCCTGCGCAACCAATCCGACCTGATAACCGAGGTGGAGCTGCAGGATCCCGACCCGCCCGCGTTCTTCGAGGTCGTCGTCGCCGACGAGCACCAGGCGACCGACGCGATCCGAACGGCCCGTGACCGGTACACGGAGCGATACGGGTGATCGATGGGCGGAGCCGACCGATGGGCGGGACCGGCTGATGGGCGGGGCCGACCGGTGGGCGGGGCCGACCGATGGGCGGAGCTCGTCGGTCGCGATGACGTGACTCGACCGTTCCCCTACACTTAAGCTATCGTCCTGACAGGTATACGGTATACTCGCTTATGCGCTGTAAGATCTGCTCACTCCCCGACTCTCAGTGGGAGGATGACGACCTCGACGACCACCTCCTCACGGCACACCGGGACGAACAGCCCGCGATCCGCGCGGTCTATACCGACCGATACGATCGCCTCTTCGAGGACGGCGACCCGATCGTCGATCCCGAGGCGGAGGCGGACGCCGACGACCCCTCGGACGGAGAACGCCGAGCCGACATCCCCGGCACGTCGTCGGACCCGCCCGCCGAGGACGACCCGGATCCACCGACCGACGCCGAATTCGACGTCGACTTCGAGGACAGTTACGGGAAGAAGTGGTTCATGATCGGCGTCGGCGGCGCCGGGAACAACATCCTGGATGCGGTCCTGCTCCGTCGCGACACGCTGCGGCGGAACAACGAGAACCGCGCGCTCATCTGGGAGGGCGGGTTGGCGGGCTACGGCATCCTCAACACCAACATCGCCGAGCTCGAACAGACCTACTACGCCCAGGAGGAGCGCGGCTACTCGCGCCAGCAGCTGATGATGAACGCGATCATCGGCCAGGGCGCCCACGGCTACCAGGGAATGGGCCGTCGGTGGGACCACGGCAAGAAGGTGATGGAGCGGGACTTCGAGGACGGCCGGAACCCCTTCCGCGAACGGTGGGATATGGACCCCCAGACGCTTCAGGACGCACAGGCGATCATGTTCATCCACAGCGTCACGAAGGGCACCGGCTGCGGGTCGACGCCGGTGTTGGCCCAGAAGATCCGTGAGGAGGTGCTCAACGACGATTACGTCATCTCGAAGGCGTTGCTTTCGTCGGTCGTGATCCCCTCCGAGGGTGGGAACGACGGGATGTCCGGCGGGAAGGCACGCGTGAACGGCGTGGTCGGGCTGGCCAGAATGTCGGCCGCCGTCGACGCGATCGTCCCCTTCGATAACGAGCGTCTGGAGGCGGCGGGTGCGGACATCACCCCGCGGATCGACGGGCTGCAGGAGTACAACCCGCCCCATTACGCCGACCTCAACCGACCGCTCGTGGCGTTCCTGGAGGCGTTCACCATGTCCTCGACGCCGCAGTTCGTCAAACAGGACGCCTCGATGTCGATCCACGGCGACGTCTTCGACGTCGCGGACAGCTTCCGCCCGGTCGAGGATAAGTATCCGCTCGATCTCGACGCCGACCACCGGCCAGCGGTGATCCTCGCCCCGGTGCTCGGCCGCGCACGCGGGGAGACGATCAATCGATCGCAACTCGAGACGCTCGTCTCGAACGCCCTGTATCAGAATCGGCTCGCGAAGTTCGACCCCGAGACGGCCTGGGGCGGCACCTTCCTCCTGTACGGTCCGGAGCGAAAGATGGAGGAGGTCTCCCGGCTCGTCTCCGACGGGGTCGCGCGGGACATCCTCGCCAGCGAGGACTTCCTCGATGCGGCCAACCAGCCCGGGACCGAGTCGATCGACATCCACGTCGAGCAGCTCGTCACTCCGGACCTCGACGACGTCTACCTGTGGGGAACGCTGTGGAACCCGCGGATGCCATCGCTCGAGCGGATGTACGACCACGCAAAGAACATCAAGGAGGGGAACAGCCAGCAGGCGGAGAACCTCCGTGCGGTCTGGCAGGACGTCGAGCCGCTGTTCTCCTGTCTGGGCCGGGAGAACATGGCCTGAGGACGATGCCCGTGAACACCCTGCCGACGGTCTTTTTGGGCCTGTTCGACCGGTCGAGCGACGACGGCGACGACATCGAACGGATCGCGAGCCGGCTCGGCGCCTCGGCGTCGGCGGCCGACGTCGAACGGCGGATCGACACGTTGGGGCGGTCGATGGACCGGCTCGTCTCCGCGGCCGACCTGCCTGAGTCGGCCGGACCGTCGCCGGATTCCGACCCGGTCGAGAAGGCCGAATCGCTCCGCCGGGCGATCGAAACCGACCGCATCCGGATCGAGGGGTCTGCCCCCGGCCGCGGGAACGATGGACGCAGCGGACACGCCGGTACCGGAGGACGGGGCAGTACCGGCGGTCGCGATCGGGCGGCGGCCGAGGCCGAAACGGTTCGGCAGGCGGCGCGGAGCGTCTCCCGGGAGGTTCGCCCCAGCGCGTCGGTGTCGAGCCGACTGCTCGATCAGCTGTCCGGATCGCGACGGGCCACCGAGGAGCAGGTCGAGGAAACCCTCCGTGAGGCCCTCGAGCACCTGGACGAACACGAGCGGGCGATGGACGTCGTCGACCGGACTGACGGGGTCGAGGACGTCGCCGAACTCGCCGAACGACGCCGGGACGCATCACGGCGAAACCGACGTGCGGAGAGCGGTCGTGACCGGCTTCAGGAGGCGGTCACGGAGCTGCTTGCGGCGGTCGACGTCGACGTGGACGATGACGAGACGCTCGACCGCCGCGTTCGGGAGGCGACCCGAACGCTGCGCGAGCGGGAGCCGACGCCGAGTCGAGAGTCGGCACCGAGTCGGAGGGAGGGACCGAGCGAAGGAGACGGGCGGCGGGACGACCGATCCCGCGGTGGGACGGCTTCGGGATCGACGGACGACTCGGAGAGCGTTCGAACCGCGGTCAGACGGGCTCGGGAGTCGACGACGCCGCGGTCACGGGAGGCGCGCACCCTCTTCGAGGCGCTCGAGACCGGGCGCGTCGAGCCGACGACCGACGCGCTCGAGACCGCCGCGACGCGGCTCGACGAGCTGGCGACCGCACGAAGCCTGCTCGACAGCGTCGATCCCGGAGACGTCTCCACGCTTGCGGGGACGATCGACGACCGGCTGGCCGATCACGAGGGGCCGATCGTCGACCGGCTGGCCGACCGCGTCGAGGAGCTGGACTCACGGATCGACCGGATCGACGAGACCAACCGCGTCCTCCTGGTCGCGGCTCACGAGGAGTTGACCTTCTACGACCGACAGCTCCTGGGCGCACTGGACGCGACGACCGGCTCCGGCGCGGGAGCGGATGCGGAGGCGGTCCGGGACCGTGTGGCCTCGCTTCGCGAGCGTCGAGAGACGATCGAGACGGAGTACGTCGAGGAACGGTCGGATCACAACCACAGCATCCCGCTGTACTTCCTCTCGATCGCTGACACGTACCTCGAGGAGGCGACCGAACGACTGAACGCCGGAAAGCCGGCTCGTGCCGACGGGATCTGCACGGTGACGGAGGCCGTCATCGACCACATCGAGGGACTCTACGAGCAGAACCAGTACAGCGTGATGTTGCGGAGCCTCCGTGGGTAGGCGTCGGCGATCCGACGTTCACGGCGGGCCGACCGGTGGGACGCTGGGCCGGGATCGAAACGGACGGACGCTGGAGGGATCCGTCACCCCGACAGAACCTGTCACCGCTCGGTCACTCGGAAGATATATGTGGGAGTTGCCAGACATATTATTTGACTTTCGGGTATGGTGTATCTATTCGTGGGTACGGGACAGGCGGGCAGCGCTCTGGTGGACGAGGTGTTCGCCCACGAGGGCATCCGCATCGAAGCGGCACCGCTGGCGTTGAACTCGACGGTGCGCGATCTCGAGAATCTCACACACATCGACGACGACGAGTGGATCGGCGTCTCGGAGACCGACGGGCTCGTTCCCGGGACCCAGGCGGGGTTCGAGGAGGTCGTCACCGGGGGGTTCGGGCGGCGACCGCGACGCGCGAACGACGTGATGGAACGGCACGGCCAACAGCTCGTTCCGATGCTCGAGAACCGGTTCGGCGAGGACGGAAACGTTCCCTTCGCGTTCGTCTTCCTCGGCCTCGGCGGCGGGACGGGGTGTGGGATCGCCCCGCACGTCGTGGACGCGATCCGCCGATACGCGGCCGGCGACGTCAAGGTGATCGCCGTCGCCGTCCTGCCGAACACACAGGAGTCGGTTCACGTCGACGCCTCCGAGGACGACGAGACGGTGAGCGCCGGCCGGCAGGCCTCGAACGCGGTCTACGGGCTCGATCGACTCGAGGAGACCGTCGACGGGATCATGCTGGTCGACAACCAGCGGCTTGGCTATGAGGACGCCGCCGAGGGACGCTTCGCCGAGTACAACGAGTACGTCGCCGGGTCGGTCGTCGACCTGGTTTCGGGGCCGGTCGTCGAGCGGATCGACCCCGGGGAGTACGACGAGATCGACGCGCCGATCATCGACATCCAGGACATCGTCACCTCGTTGTCGTTCGGTGCCGGCCCCGACGGTGAGCCGGGGTACGGGACGATCGGCCGGTCGATCGAGATGACGAAATCGCTGCCGGGATATTTCCTCCCGGTCATCGGCGACCAACAGGTCGACGCCGCCGAGCTCGCGTATCTCGCACAGGCCAAACAGAGCGTCGACGACGTCTCCTTCGGGGACGCGAAGAAGGCGATCGGCCACGTCCGCGCACCGCGCCAGTACATCGCCGACCCCGAGTACCAGATCGAGATCTCGGAGGTCCGCCGCCGGCTGAACGAGCACTGTTCGGAGGTGAACCTCGGAATGGTGCCGACGAGCCGCAACCTCGTCTCGTGTACGACGGTGTACACGTTCGAGCGAACCGACCTCAACCGAATACGGGAGATCGAGGAGATCGCCGAAACGTATGAAGCGGCCTGACGCACCCGCCCATCGGATCGCCATCGGCGTCGCCCTCGTCAGCGCCGCCGTCGTCGCGATCCTGCTGTTCGTTCCGATCACGGCCGGGAGTGACCCGGCCTCGCGACTGGCGGCGGCGAAGGCTGCGGTCGCGCTCACGGAGCAGCTGCCGCTGCTCATCGGCGTCGGCGCCGGATTCGGACTCGCCGCCGGGTCCGTGATCGGCGCGCTCCGTGCCTACCACCAGGAGGTGACGGATCGATGAGGACGGGGCGATCGCGGGCCCTCACCGGCCTCGTCGCCTGCTGGCTCGTCGTCGCGCTCGCCGTCGGCGGCGTCGCCTCGGGTGCCGCAGCCGCCGGCTACCAGGACGCGGACGCGGCGTGCTCGAGCGAGGCGGCAAGCAGTCAGTTCTCGCTGCTGCTCCTGCTCGAGAACGGCAACGTGTCCGGTCCGGGGGACACCGTCGATCTCTATCCGGACACGGAGGCACGACTCGTCTTCTGTGACGGGACGACGGCCCAAGTGACCGGCGAGAACGGGGTCTGGTCCCTCAGCGAATCCGACTCACTACGCCGGACGGACACCACGGACACCTACTATACGGTACGGACTGACGCCGACTTCGAGGGCGATCTCACGACGCTGATCGACCAGACGACCGGTGAGGATGCCGACGGCCCGACGCTACGGATCGTGACCGCGAGCGAGTCGACGCTGTCGTACCTCGAGGATCCGGTGACGATCCGGTATGCGGGCGGGACGGGTGATTCGTCCGGTCCGGTGGCGGATGAACTGGCCGCGTACAACCGATCGCTGACGGTGGCCGCGGAGAACCGATCCATCCTCGAACGCGCGGCGAACTCCTCCGCGCCGCTGAGCGCCGACGTCACTGCCACGGATCTCACCACCACACGGAGCCGGATCAACGAAACCGGGGAAACGCTCTCGGTCGCGCTCTTCGCCTCCGCTCGAAACGGAACGCCCGGGGCAGCCGACGGGTACCTGGCCCATCAGGACCACCACGACCGGGCGCTTGCGGCGTTCGACGAGTCGGTCGACACGTACCTGGCCGCTGCCGCCGCCGAGGCGCGGACGGCCCGGCTGACCGCCATCGGGGCCCTCCTCGGTTCGTTCGTGGTCTTCGGCGGCATCGGCGGCGGCATCGGGAGCTGGATCGCCAGCCGCGACCTCCAGTCGATCCGCCGTGAACGTCGCCGCCGCAGTAACGTGGGATACGGCTGGGGCGACCTGAAGAAGGCGTTCGCGATCGCCGTCCTCGGCGTGATCGCGGGACTCCTCTCGTCGTTCCTGCTCGGATCGACGCTCCTCGAGGTGCTCTTATGAAGAACAACGTTCGATACACGCTACAGATCGGTGGCATCGTGTTGGTGACGACGATCCTCGGGTTGGGGATCTTCTGGTATTTCGGCTCGCAAGCCGGCTTTTATGCCCTGATCGTCGGGATCCCGACGGTCGTGATCGGCGCCGCCGTCGTCTATGCGCGGCAGTCACAGCCGACCGGCGGTGGCGGGACGACGCAGTACTTCGAGGGGAAGGCTCAACGCGTCGGCGAGGACGTCCGAACCCTGCTTCGGGACTACGAGCAGCTCGCCGGAGAGCTGTCGACGTGGGACACCGACCCGATCGAGGAGGACGTCTCCTACCTGCTCGAGGGGCTCGCGGAGGCGGGCGTCGAGTTCGACCGGGCGACGAATCGGTTCGAGGTGACCGGAACCGGCGACGTCCGCGATCTCGAGCGGATCGAGGGGCGCGTCTCCGAACTGCGCTCGGAGATCGCGGACTCGGCACGCACGCACGTCGGCGGGACGCTCGACGACTGCGTGGACGCACAGCGCCGCCTCCAGGACGCCGGATTGATCGACCGCGTGGAGGAGCCCCAGCCTCCCGACGGCGAGTCGTTCGCGGCGCTGCTCGATGCGCTCGACGGCGCCGAGGCGGCGATGGACGCGGCGATCGACGACGCGGCCGCCGAGCTCGACGCGATCGCCGAGGCGACCGACGCCCCCCTCGACCCGATCGATCGGGGCGTCGGCCGGGCCGATGACGCCCTCGAGGCGGGCGAGTACCACGCTGTGGCCGACGCGCTGCTCGATGCGCGTGACGCGCTCGAACAGGACCTCTCGACGGACTTCGAGAGCGAGCGGTCGAGCCTCGAATCGTTCGTCGACACCGCCGGGTCGTCGGTCGTGACCGACTACGTCTCGCCGGCTCTTCTCGACGACCTCGAGGACGTCCACGAGGAGCTCGAAACGGTCGACTCCGCGCTCGATATGGCGCGCATCCGTGAACTCACTGCCGACACACGCTCGATCTGTACCGAGATGATCGACACGATGAGCACGGAACTGGACGACCATCTGCGAACCCTTGCGGACGCGGACGTCCCCGCCGACTACTACGAGTACCAGTCGGCGGCCGACGAGTCGTACGTGAGCGATCTGCGGGCCGCGGACGACCTCGATGCGTACCGGTCGATCTGGCTCAACGCCGCCGGCGAGCTCTCGGCGGCGATCGACGCCGTCGAGGACGAGGCGGCCGTCGCGGAGGCGTACGGAACCGTCGAGGACGACATCACGGAGACGCTGCGTGCCACCGGTCGCGTCGGGGCGTCCGACGTCCCCGTCAAACAGGCGGCCGCGTTCTTCGAGTTGTACGCGGATCTCCACGAGAACGCCACGTACGATCCCTCGGCGCCGGCGCTCGTGGCCGAGGACTTCGGGGAAGCCTACGATGTCACCGTCCAGGCCGGCTTCGACGAGGGAGGGCCGGAACGACGGATCGACGTCTCCCTCGTCGGTGGATCCCTCGAGGAATCACGGACGATCGAGACCCACCTGCTCGACGTCGTCACCTTCGAGGAGGTCCCCTACGGGGAGTACGACCTCACGGTGACGACCGACGAGGAGGCCTACGGAACGGTCGAGCGCGAGGTCGTCGTCGACGACGACCTGGAGCTGGAGGCGACGATCGCCGAGGTCGCGCTCCGCGAGGAGGTCTGTTCCGGAATCGAGGGTGACGCCCGTGACGCGCTCCCGGACGCCCGGGACCTGTTCGAGTCGGAGTTCAACGAGACGGAGTACCTCTCGACGGCGATGGACTTCCCGATGAGTGACGACTTCCTGCCGTGTCTGCTCGCGCTGTGGGCCGAGGAGGAGGGACTGACCGCCACGCGTGCCGACGGCGACGTCCTGGTCTACGACGGCGAACAGTTCAGCAACCGGCTCGCGAACATCGTCCGACACAACCTCTCGGAGGGGGAATCGATCCCGTATACGCAGATCCGCAACCGGTATCTCGCGGTGCCGGCCTCGGACGGCCTGATCGTCGACACCCTCCAGGAATCGCCGGTCGCGTCGGCCATCGAGTGTGACGAAACAGAAGTGACGAAGCTATCCTAACCCCACCATCGACCATGTCCCACACCCAACGAACCGATACGTACACGCGCTGGGCAGTCATCGCATCCGGCGAGGGAGGCGGTCGCATCGCCTCACAGTTCTTCAGCCGCCGGGAGAACCCCGGCGTCGAGGACCGGATCCTCGTCATGAACACGAACCGGACGGACATCCGGAACACGATCGACCGCCTCGAGAACACCCTCGGCGACTCGGATTCGCTCGGCGACCACGCGATGGTCTTCGGCAGCGACGAGGGGGCCGGCAACGTCTTCGCCGACGGCGAGCGCCTCGCCGAGGAAAGCATCGACGAGATCATCCGCTCGATCCGCGGCGTGGTGCCGACCGCGGACGCGTTTATGCATATGGCGACGCTCGGCGGCGGCACCGGGAACGGGTCGATCCCCTACACGATCCGAACGTTCAAAAACGGGAGCGACAGCGATGCCTATGAGCCCTGGATGGAGGACGTCATCCACGCGGCGATCGGCGTATGGCCCTACGAGGACGAACCGCCCCAACAACAGTTCAACGCGGTCTGTGGGCTCTCCCGCCTCCTGCGAATGCCGGACGGGACACAGAACGCGGACATGGTCCTCCTCGGCGCGAACACCCACATCGCCCAGATGGGCAACGGCGACGATGATCCACACGGCCATCCGAACGACATCGTCAACGAGCGGCTGATCGAGGCGTTCGACCTGATGATCAGCGCGGGCCGGGAGACCCAGGGCGTGATCGACGTCCAGGACTACGTGAGCGTTCCCTCACAGATCGGCGCGTACCACTTCACGCCGGCCATCGCGACGGACATGAACGCGAACGTCTACGACCTCGAGTACATGTTCGAGAAGGCCGCAGAGAACGCCTTCGTCCCGATGGACGTCTCGACGACGAAGACGGCGTTCGCGATCGTCCGGGCGCCCCGGGGGCTGGCGAACGACGAGGAGTTCAGCGAGAACGCGGTCAACTCCGCCTTCGAATCCTGGAAGCGGGATCGGGGTATCGACGCGCCGGGGATGTCGACCGTCTCCATCACCGACGGTGCCCGCGACAAGGTCGACGTCCTGTTGCTGCTGGGCGGCTTCGATCTGGAGCCGCTTTTGGACCGCTCCTGGGACGCCTTCGAGACGCACAAGACGCGGCTCGAACGCGGCCGGCGGCTCGGCAACGCGTCGATCGCCGCCGACCAGATGACCCGGATCGAAGAGAACCTCGACGAGTACATCAGGTTCCTGGAGGAGTGAATGAGCCGGACCCGGACACGCATCGACGCGGTCGCGTTCACCCTCCTGCTGCTGGTCGCGCTCTCGATCGCACCGGTCGCGGGGGCAGCCCTGGGTGCGGGCGATAGCGGCGTCGCCGGCGACACGGGTGGTGGGTCCGCCGTCGACGCCGGTGGCGAGTCCGCCGTCGACGCACGGGAGAGCACGACCGTCGACGACCGTCCGACGTCGACGGCGATCGCTCTCGGTGCCGCCGATCCGGCGGCACGGAACGTCGAGACGAACAGCACGGCACGGAACTCGAACCTCTCGTTCACACTCGATGGATCGACGCTCGAGATCGAGGTCTCCGCCGACGCCTTCGAGAGCGAGAACGAGACCGGGATCGACGTCGTCGTCGCGGACGCGGACCCCTACGAGAACGTCGAGGGGTCCGAGACGGATGGCACCTACACCTACGAGGTCGATCTCACCCAACGGTCCTTCGACGACCTCTCGGACGCGACGGTGACGGTCTCACGGACCAGTGACGGGGAATCACTCGGCGATGGAACGGGCACATTATGGTACGTCGACCTCGCGAGCGACGGCGCCGCCTTCGACGCACAAAACCGGCTCGTCGTGCCGATCGAGCAGTCGATCGGGCTGCAGGGGAATCTGCTGTTCACCCTCTCGGCGGGCGATGAGGAGACGAACGTCTACGCCGAACGGATCGGCCCAGCAAGTGATGCTGACCGCGACCGGCTCCGGTTCGTCCGTAGCTCCGGGTTCGAGACCCTGATCGGAACGGGCGAGGACATCGAGATCGGGGCCGCGGACCACGAAGATGCCCCGCGTGTCGGATCTCCGACGACGATCGCGGTGGACGACATCACGGGGAACCCGCAGGTTCTCCTCGACGGCGGCGACGTGGTCGTCGCTCACCCACAGATCGCCAACGGGAGCGAGTACGTAGTCACGATCGAGGGAACCGTCGGGGAGCGGTCCCCGATCACCACGCGCAGCATCACCGCCGAGAACGGCGGTGAACTCCGGTTTTCCTCCGGGGGCCTGGTGCTCGGCGCGCCCGGATCCGAAGTGGAAGTCGAGATCGAGGGTGACGGCGGAACGGTCGGATCTGGGACGGCAACGATCTCGGGGACGGTCCTCGAGGCGAGAGTGACGAACGCCTCCAACGTCGCCGTCTCCGGACTGAGCGACACGGTCGCACTCGACACGAATGACGACGAGAACGCCACGCCGACCGTCGACGTCTACGTCTCCTGGGAGAACCGGTCGGGCGAGCCGCGCCTCCTCGAGGACGTTCCGGTCGACGTCGACAACGAAACGCTCGTCGTCCCCGAGACCGGCTACCGGCTCACCGGAACGGGACATACCCTGTTGATCGTCACTGAGGAGGACGAGACCGCCGTCGCCTCGACCGTCGACGGATCGGCGGACGAGGACACCGGCGTCGAACCCCTGACCGGCGGTATCGGCGGTACAGGCGGGATCGTAGGGATCGTCGGTACCGTCATCGGATCGACGATCGGACAGGCCATCCTCGGGTTCCTCCTCGTGGTCGTCATCGGCGGGATCGGGGTCTTCAAACTGACCTCCTCGGGCGGATCGGACGGTCCCGGCGGATCCGGCGGCCGCGGTCAATCGGGAGCCGGCGGCGGGATGGGCATCCAGACCGTCGACGTCGATCTCGTCGACGCGAGCGGCGACCCCGTCGACACGACGCGAACCGTCGTTTTCGAGCCGACCGGCGGGATGGCGAACACGATGAATCCGCAACAGAAACGGGTTGCCGGGAGCGGGGAGGTGGACGTCCCGGAGCAACAGTACTACGTGCGCGTCGAGGGGAGCGACACGGGCACGACGCTTCCGCGCGGCCAGGAGTCGATCCGGGTCCAGGTGCCGCCCCAGCAGGGGACGGTCACCGTGCATAGCGCCCGCGACGAGGACGAACGCATCGCGGACGCGGAGATCCGGTGCCGGACCCCGGAGGACGTCATCACCACCGACGTGGACGGCGACGACCTGCGGACCGACGGCGACGGGACGACGACCCTCGAGCTGCCGCCGTCGGTCGATCCCGAGTCCGTGACGCTGGAGGTCGAACACGACCGCTACGAGTCGACCGAGTCGGGACTCCAGCAGTCGATCGGGTTGGAGCCGAAGACGGGGACGATCGTCGTCGAGACGGGCATCGACGGGCAGTCGGCGGGCAACGTTCCCGTGTCGGTTCAACCGGTCGGGGAGTTCCCGCGCGCCAACGACGGCGGCACGGAGGCGCGAAGCGACGACGATGGGTCGGTGACGATCGACGACCTCGTGATCGGGGAGTACCGGGTCACGGCGTCGTTCGACTCGGACGCGATCGTCGACGTGGACGAGGAGACCGTCGAGGTGGTGGCGGACGAGCAGCGCCGCGTCTCGATCGACGGCGCGTTCGATTTCGATCTCGCGCCGTATCAGGTGCGGATCGACGAGCTCAACGAGGAGATCGCCGACCTCACCCGGTCGAACCGCGACGGCGCGATCCCGTATTACTACGGAAGCGTGCTCACCGCGGCGCTGGATCTCCTCTCGACGTTCCCCGACCAGGGACTGCTGTTCGTCGAACACGGCGTCGACCCCGACGAGGTGACCGAGGCCGTCCTCGCGGCGGTCGCGGACGCGATCGAGTACACCCGCGACGCGATGACGACGAAACAGAACGTCGACCTGTTCGGCGCGTGTTCCTCCCTGCGCAACGAGCGCGTCCGCTGGGAGGGCGATCCCGCGGTCCTGACGACGTCCGGAGACGATCGGCGATCCGGGGGATCCGGGCGGCGGTCCTCATCCGGGCGCCGGAGTGGCGGTCGGTCCGACGATCGGCGAGGGCGGCGTTCCGGCGGGGGGACGGGCGGTCCCCGCGGGAGCGACCAGCGGACGGCGATGCTCGAGGAGCTGATCACGGTGGTGGCGGCCGAGCGGGCGGACCACCGCGGGCGGACGGCCGACCGGCTCGAGGAGACCGAGGCGGTCCTGAGCGAGCGGCGCGGGGAGGTCTCGACGGTCTCGCCCGTCCGCGAGCAGTACGACCGGATCAAGGACCATCTGTCGAGTACGCCCGGCGATACCCGGACCGAAACGCGGGTCCAGTTCGTGGTGTCGGCGTGGATGCTCGACGCCGTACAGCGCGTGTTCGATCACCCCGAACTCGTGGACCGACTGGAGGAGACGGTGTTCTAACATGGTGACGCGACGATCCCTCATCGTTATCGGCGTATCGCTGCTTGCGTTGTCCTCGCTCGCGGTCACGGGGGCCTCTGCGGACCACGGGTCCGCGGGCGAGTACCTCACGCAACTGAACGACCTCCGGAACGCGGAGGCACTGACCGAATACACCGAACTCGACCTGGCACGGAGCCAGGCGGTCGTCGAGCTACAGACGGCCGCGGAGTTCGATTCGTCGATGGACACGCGGATGCATCACCTCTTGAACGCGATCCTCGCGTTCCAGGAGGCGTACGCCGACGCCGAGGAGAACCCGATCGAGAGCGTCGACCACGCCACGGAGGCGCAGTCACACCTGAACCAGCTCTCGGACGCCGGCGGGGAGGAGTACGCCGGCCTGGGGACGGTCGCGCTCGAGCGGTTCTACGCGACCCAGGGAGAAACCCTCTACGAGCAGGCGCAGGCGGCCGAATCGACCCCACGGCGGCTCGAGCTCCTCAACGCGTCGGTTCGCGCCTTCGACGGCGCCGGGGAGTCGGAGCGGTTCGCCGACGCCCAGCTGGAACGCGACCAGCTTCTCGCGGAGTACGAGAGCGATATGAACCGTCACGACGAGCTCGTCGGCGACGCGAACACCTACCTCGACGGCTGTGGCGCGGCCTGTGAGGGGACGACCGACTACGTCCTCTCCGGCCCCTTCGGCGCGATCTCCGAGTACACGGCGGCGATGAGCGCCCACGGAGACGCCAGCGAGGCCGCCGCGATCGCCGAGGAACACGGACTCGACGGGGACACGAGCGAGGCCGCGGCGCTTGAGAGCCGGGCCTTCACCGCGATGGTGTCCGCGGGCGTCGCAAGCGCCATCCTCGCGTTCTTCTACGCCGGCGTCTTCATCGCCGTCGCCGCCGGCGTGATCTGGCGGATCTCGGTCTGGGCACGCGATCTCCACACGAGCGCCCTCGACGAGCTCGTGACACCCCTGGAGGTGGACGATGCCTGAGGCGCTCGGGATGCGGCGGCTCGTGGTGATGGCCGTCGCCCTGTCGGTGCTCGTCGGGCTCTCGATGCCCGTCGGGGCGGCCTCCGGCAGCGTCACGGTCGATGCGGCGATCGACAGCGGATCGGAGTCGACGACGATGCAGTTCACGTTCACGGCCCCACAGAACGGGACGATCACGAGTGCGGATGAGCCGTCGACCGGCGACGTCTCATTCACGTTCGACGATCGGCTCCCGATGACCGTGCAGGCGGGCCAGACCTACCGCGTCTCCTACAGAGCGACTGCCGACCAGAGCGCGTCCGAGGGGACATACAGCGAATCCGCCAGCCTATACTACGACGACGGCAGCACCGCGACGACGGAGTCCCTAGATCTAACCGTTGACGAGGCGGAACCTCGGTTCGGGAGCGTTCAGGTCGACGATGCGCCCGTCGAGGTCGTCTTCACGAGTAGCGGTTCACAGACCCAGAGCGTGTCGCTTGACGTCCCGAACACCGGGAACGGCGCGATGGTTCCGGAGGACGTCGCGTTCGACACGCCGCAAGGGATCTCCGTGAGCGTCGACCGAATGCCGTCGCGGATCGACGGCAACCGGGAGGGAACGATCGACCTCCAGGTGACCGTCGATCGGGATGCGCCGACGGGGACGACACGGGTGTCCGGCACGGTGCAGGACAACCTCGGCACGTCCGGCGGCGACTTCAGCTTCGACGTCGACGTGAGCACGCCGCCGGTCGCGGGCGTCGCGGGCAGCACGGTCGACGTCGGCGACGTGCTGGTGGGGTCGAGTTCGACGGCGGAGTTCCGGGTCACCGAACAGGGCGGGTTCACCGGCCTCGACGGCCTCGAGGTGTCGGGCGGGTCGGATGCGGACGGATCCATCGCCTTCGACACCGGCGGCTTCTCGACGAGCGCCGGCGGGTCGGACACGGCCGCGGTTCGGATCACCGCGGATTCGGACGCCCGACAACACGAGACGCTCCGGTTCACGACGGACATCTCGGGGACGGATCCCGACAGCCCGGCCACGTCCGTCACCTTCGAGGCGCGGGTGATCTATCCGGCGACGCTCGCGGACGTGCGCGTTCCGATGCGCACCTTCGAGTTCGACGAGCCACGCACGGTCTCCACCCAGCAGACCGACGCGACCGTCGAGTTCGAGAACGGCGGCGACCTCGAGATGGACGTCCAGTCGGTTGACGCGTCGGTGAGCGACTCGCGGATCGAGGCGAGCGTGACCGACGTCCCGGGCGCCGTTCCGGGCGGCGGAACCGGGGAGGCGACGGTGCAACTGGCCGCCGATCCGGACACGCCGGAGGGAACCTACGCCCTCGACGTGCGCGTCGATGCCGGCGACGCGGGCACCGAGACGATCACGCGCGAGATCGAGGTCCAACACGGTACCGACCTCGCGGTCGGCGAGTCGAACGTCGCCTTCGGCGAGGTGACGATCACCGAACAGCGGACGCGGACGATCGACGTCGGCGAGGCGCTCGGGTACAACGACCTCTCGAACGTCGAACTCGAGCGGGTCTCCGGGTCCGACCGATGGCTGACGGTGAACCAGGAGCCGCCCAGCGACATCGACGCCGGCGAGACGGGACCGCTCGTCTATAGCCTCCAGTTCGACACTGACGCCGAGGCGTATCAGGAGTACACCTGGCGCTATCGCGTCTCCGCGGACGGCGTCGAGACGGAGACCATCGAGGTGACGGCGGTCGCCAGGCTTCTCTCGCCGGAGGCGATCATCGGCGACCTCGAGGAGCAGGCGAGCGCTGGCGGGTGGCAGGCGACGACCGCGGAGTCGACGACCGGGGCACTGCGGTCGATGGAGACCCGCCTCCAGGAAGGCGAATCCTTCTCGAACGGGGACATCCAGCGGACGCTGACGGTCGGGCAAAGCACCGTCGTGCTGATCGATTCCGTCGAATCGGCCCAACAGTTCCAGTCGGAGGGCAACTACGAGGCCGCCCAGCGTGAGGTGATAAGCGCGATCATCGCCCGGAACATGGTCGCCCAGTACGCCTCGAACATCGAGGACCAGGAGACGGCGGACGCGCTCGAGACGTCGGTGTCGGCCACCGAGGACCCGGTCGCATCGATCGTCGACGAACAGCGGTCCCACTACGAATCAGTGCTCGAGGACGGGGAGGCAACCGCGCTCGAACGACACTTCGCGAGCGACAACCTGGCCGAGCTGGCCAGACAGCGCGGCAACGGCGACCAGGTCGACGAGTACGAATCGACCGCCGAGTCGAGCTTCGCGGAGTACCAACAGCAGGTTTCGACCGGCGTCGACCATCGAACGACGGCGATGAACGACCACCGGGCCTTCGCCGACAACGCCACGTTGACGGTCCTGGGCCAGCCGTTCGTGTTGAACCCGGCACGGATCGACGAGGTCACCGCTCACGCGGCGAGCGTTTCCGGGGACCTCGATGCGGCCGAATCCGCGTTCCGCGAGGCCGGCGCGACCGGCGAGGCGGAGGCGGTCGCGGACACGCGAAACGAGATCGGGACCGAGTTGACGATCCTCCGGTACTCGCTGTACGGCGCGACCCTGCTGTTCGCGGTGGTGTTCCTCCTGTTCGTGGTTCGGGAGGTTCTCAACGCGCGGACCTTCGTCCAGGAGTCCAAGGAGGCAACGGCGGGCGACTTCCTGCTGTAGCGGTCGATCCGCCGTTTCACCCCGGATCGTCGCCGCGAGCGACGGGGATTTGTACGCGCGAGCCGGATCCATCCGTACGCGACGGGACGAATGGTCACGCAACGACGCGTTCGGGTATACAAAGCGCTGACGCGGCTTCTCGGGGCCGGTATCTGCGGCGTCGGCATCGTCGTGATGATGTCCTGGCCCGTCCAGGGAGTGGTGTGTGCGTCCGTCGGCGTGGTCTGTGCGGTGCGGCCGTACATCTTCGCGGAGCTGTTGGAATGGCTCGGCGTCATCGAGGACGCGACGTGAGGAACCGGCCCCGTCAGGTCCACCCGGTGGAGACACGTTTTTTGCGGTGCGCGTCCCTCGTGCAGGTATGTCCGCGCTTCGAACCCCGAACGAGCGAGTCTGTGAGAACTGCGGCCGGATCGAGCGGTGGGACGACGATCGTGAGAGCTGGCGCGTCGAGGAGGCCGGCGACACCTTCTGCATCCACGAATGGGACATCAACGGCGACTTCCTCCCGTTCGACGATGAGGCCGACCACACGGCGGACGCCGGCGACGCCGCCGATCGCCGTGACTGAGACGGCAACCGTACGCCGATCCTCCACGTGACCGTGCCGCGGGACCACGCCAAGCGGATCGCCGAGACCGTGGTGGCAGAACGGCTCGTTGCCTGCGTCAACCGCGTGCCGTGCCGGTCGACGTACCGGTGGGACGGCGACGTCGTCGCCGATGAGGAGACGCCCGACGTCGACGGCGGGGTGGGCGACGACGAGGGGCCGTACGCCGTCGCCGTACCGGCCAGTTCCGTCCCATCCGAAACGACGAGAAACCCTTTTCCCCGCTCAGCGGCGAGTATGAGGTAAGAATGACGCCCAACAACGACACATCTCCGGCTGACGACGGGACGGACTCGACCGACGATGACGCGGTCCAGACCGACGAGGAGACGGACACCGCACCGGGAGAGCGGACCCGCGAGGAGATCCGCAAGACGCGTGAGAAACTCGGCGAGGGTGCCGACAAGGCGGTTCAGGAGTTCGACGAGGGCATCGTCGACCTGCTGTCGTGGGTGCTCGACACCGAAACGCGCGCCCGCATCTACGTGTACCTCCGGGAGCATCCCCGAAGCACCAGCGACGAGATCGCCGACGGGACGGGGCTATACCCGAGCACCGTTCGGGAGGCGGTGGCCGAGCTCCACGAGGAGGAGACCGTCATGCGGGAGAAACGCGAAAGCGACGGCGCCGGCAACAACCCCTACGAGTACGAGGCGATCGCCCCGAGCGATCTCGTCCGCGGCGTCGCCGGGCAGGTGCAATCGGAGCTGAACACCGTCTTCAACCTCGACCGACGTCTCGGTGGCGACTCGAGCGACGATCGGAGCGAGCCGGTCCGGATCTCCGTCGAGAGCGGTGACGACGGTGAGACGGGGGCGGAAGCCGAGGGCGACGACGACGCCGCCGATGACGTCGACGACGACACCACTACCACGGGAGACACCGACGGGACGTAAGCGAGGCGCGCCGGCGGGACGCCGCCGACGGTTCGGGACCTTTTAAGGTGCGCCGACGCGACGGGCGGGTATGGACGTCGCGCTAGGTGGCACGTTCGATCCGATCCACGACGGCCACCGGAAGCTGTTCGAGCGTGCTTTCGAACTCGGCGACGTGACGGTCGGCTTGACGAGCGACGAGCTCGCGCCGAAGACGCGTCACGTCGAGCGGTACGTACGCCCCTTCGAGGAGCGAAAACGCGATCTCGAGGCCGAACTCGCGCCGCTGGCTGCAGAACACGGCCGCGAGTACACGATTCGAACGCTCACCGAACCGACCGGGATCGCCGTTGAACCGCAGTTCGACGCGCTGATCGTCTCCCCGGAGACGAAGGACGGCGGCGAGCGAATCAACGAGATACGCCGCGAGGCCGGCCACGATCATCTCGACGTCGTCGTCGTCGATCACGTGCCCGCCGAGGACGGCGAGCGGATCTCCTCGACCCGGATCGTGAAAGGCGAGATCGACGAACACGGCGCCCTCACGCCCGACCGCGAGGGTCGTGAGGCGACGCGGCCGGAGTGATCCACCCGCCATCGAGCAACCGGCGATCGGGCCCGCCATCGGACACGCACCGACCGGACCACTCCCAGCCCATCACCAGCTCGGCGGTGTGAACCCCGCTTCCTCAAGGACGTCCTTCCAGTGTGTGTGAACGCTGAGCCGCGTCACCGACATGGCGTCGGCGACTGCCGACTGGGGACGTTCCTGCCCGCGGATCAGCGCCGCGGCGTAGAGACTGGCCGCGGCGACCGTCGCCTTGGAGCGGTCGGCATCGGGGACGTTCGACAAGAAGAGGTCAACCGCCGTCGATCGAACGTCGTCGCCGAGGTCGAGTGTCGCACATGCCTCGTCGATCCGGTCGATCCACTCCTCGTTGGCGACGTGGTCGCTCGCTCGATACATACCTCTCCCTAGCGGGGTCGGGTATATAAATAGTTCCGCGGTTCGACAGGTACTTGGGGAGCCTGCCAGTACCTCACGGTGCGCGTGGGTAGCCAAGCACGGAAACGGCGTAGCGCTTAGGACGCTATCCCGTAGGGGTCCGCCGGTTCGAATCCGGTCCCACGCACTGAGCGAACGGAGTGAGCGAGGGAGTCGGAGCGGATTTGAACCCTGCCACGAGCGAGCGGACGCGAGCGAAGTGGCTCCGGTTCGAATCCGGTCCCACGCATTCTACTGAGAACATCGCCGAGAGCAGCAGGTGCGAACCGAGGATTTGAATCAGGGAGCAGCTCTGCTGCGACCGTGGTTCAAATCCGCTCCGGCGCATATCGCCCGTCCGGTCGGGAGTCCATCGTTGAGTGCAGCAGGGGGGTCGTCCACCGACGGACGACCGCAGGAACCCTTTTACTGGTCAGTGCCGAAACACGCCCGACTGATGACTGCTGCGCAAACTCTGCCGGCCACATCGTTCGAGGGGCGTCAGTGAACGGCGTCGTCTTCTGGCTGCTGATCGTGCTGGCGACGGTGGTCAGCCTCGGCACGGCGTGGACGCTCGGCGCCAACAGCAACTCGCCACCGTTTGCTCCCGCGATCGGGGCCAACGCCATCTCGACGATGAAGGCGGCCTTCGCCATCGGCATCCTCGCCGCGCTCGGCGCGCTCACGCAGGGCGGAAGCATCTCCGAGACGGTCGGGTCCGGCCTCGTCGACGGCGTCGCCATCACGTCCCTTGCGGCGACGGTCGGGCTCCTGACCGCGACCGGATTTATGGCCTTCGGCATCTACAGCGGCTACCCGGTCCCCGCGGCGTTCGCGACCACTGGTGCGATGATCGGCGTCGGGCTGTCACTGGGTGGGTCGCCGGCGATGACCACCTACAGACAGATCGCCACCTTCTGGGTCCTGGTGCCGCCCGTCTCCGGCGGCTTGGCCTACGCCACGGCCACGCTGTTGCGCCACGACGACGTTCCGGAGACGCTGAGTATCCCGTTTCTGGCTGCGCTGGTGGGTGCCATCGTCGCGAACGTCCGGCTGAGCATCCTCCCCTCGCCGACGGGAGCCGAACGGGGCTCGCTGGCCGGTCTCGCTTCGGGCGTGGTCTCGACGCCCACCGTGGCCGGCGTGGACGCCGCGACGATCATCGCGACCCTCGTCGCCGCGGCGGTGAGTTTCCGGCTCATCCGCCGACGGACGGTCGCCTCCGTCGACCGCGGCATCAAGACCTTCCTCATCGTGCTGGGAAGCATCGTCGCCTTCTCCAGCGGCGGCAGTCAGGTCGGTCTCGCCACCGGTCCCTTGGAGAACCTCTACGGAGTCGAACTCGGCCTACCGAGCATCGTTCTGCTCGCACTGGGGGCAGTGGGTATCCTCGGCGGTGCCTGGATGGGCTCGCCCCGACTGCTCCAGGCCACTTCCCGGGAGTACGCCCAACTCGGCGTCCGCCGCTCCATCGCGGCGCTGGTTCCCGGCTTCGTCATCGCACAGGCGGCCATCCTGCTTGGCATCCCCATCTCCTTCAACAACATCATCCTCTCGGGCATCATCGGCGGCGGCCTCGCGGGCGGCTCAGCGGGCGTCTCCCGGAGCAAGATCGCCACGACGCTCGTGTTCTGGGTGCTGACGCTCGCCGGATCGATCGCCATCGGGTACGGGCTCTACCGGCTGGCAGCACCGATCCTAGCGCAGTAGGTTCAGCGGACGACGGTCACCGTCACCGGCGCCTCCGCAACGACCGTGGTGGCGACCGTGCCCAGGAGACGCGAGGCGATGCCGGTGGTCCCTCCGTGTCCTCCCATAACGACGTGGTCCACGTCACCGTCCTCGACGTAGGCGATGATGGTCTCGGCCGGCTCGCCCTCCTTGACGACCGTCTCGACCTCGCTAGCCGTGTCGGCCTCGCTGGCCGTCTCCCTGGCCGCTTCGAGCAGTGCCGTGGCCCGCTCGCGGGCGGTCTCGCGTCGTTGCTCCTCCCGCTCGATGACGCCGCTTTCGCTCATCCCGGTGCTAACGGGCGTGGCCACGCTCAAGATCGTCGTCCGACAGTCGAACACGTCGAGCGCGTGAGCCAGCGCCGCCTCGGCCAGCGGCGACCCGTCAAGCGGGACGAGCACGTGACTGGGCTCCATACACCACGTCGGTGGGCGTGGCACATGAATGGGCGGGATCGACACCGCACGACGCTCGGCAGGTCCCGAAACCCCGTTCCCGCCAGGCGTCATATCTACCGGTTATTCTTGGGTGGGTATTGATGTTTTATAGTTATCGCGCTCGTATCGGGGATCGATGAGCGAATCCGCACAGCAGCACACGTACACGGTCGATGCACACGGCGAAAGCGCGACGCGAACCGCCGTCGAGACGCGCGGCTTCGAGTTCGTCGTCGACGAGCCCGAGGCACTCGGCGGAACGAACGACGGCCCGAACCCGGTCGAGTACCTCCTCGGATCGTGGGCGGGCTGTCTCAACGTCGTCGCCCACATCGTCGCGGACGACTACGACATCGAGATCGATTCGCTTGAGATCTCCCTGGAGGGCGATCTCGACCCCCGAAAGCTCCAAGGCGTCTCCGACGACGCACGAGCCGGCTACCAAGAGATCCGCGTGGCGATCGACGCGGAGACGGACGCGGACGAGGAACGGCTTCAGGCGTGGCTCGAGGACGTCGAGCAGCGGTGCCCGGTCGGCGACAACCTGCAGCACGCGACTCCGACCGAGATCGAACTCGTCGGCGAGTCGGTGTCGGTGACCTCGGAGTAGGAGGCGTCACGGTGACGTCTCGGTGACCGGACGTCCCGACGCGCCGATCAGCGCCGTCGAAGCTTCAGGTCCGCACACAGCGCGTCGATCCCCTCCGTCTCGTGGATCCGTCGCTGTCGCTCGGTGCCGCTTTCGTCGTCGAGGACCTCCCGGATCCCGGTGACGTCGAGCCGGTCGCACTCGCGGTCGACGACCTCCTCGAGGGAGACGACGCCCTCACCGTCGGGAGTGATGACGGACGCGCCGTGGCCGTGTCGGAGCGCACGCCACTTGTTCTCGTCGAGGATCTCCCGGCGGGTGTCGGACCCCGATTCACCGTCGGCGTAGCGCTCCGCCAGGTCGACGACGAGCGCGTGGACGTATTCGGCGAACGCCAACGTCACGTCTGGGTCGCGCTGGCCATCGGGTGCACGGACTTCGACGGTGCCGTGTTGGGTGTGGGGGCGGACGTCGAACCAGAGTTCGCCCCGGTCCTCGATCGAGCCGTGTTCGACCATCCGGCGTTCGTACCGCTGGAACGCCTCGAAGTCCTCGAACCGGGAGGGTATCCCGGTGTTCGGGAGGTTCTCGAAGATCTTTGCCCGGGCGGAGGCGAGCCCGGTGTCGAAGCCGTTCCAGAACGGGGAGTTCGCCGAGAGCGCGAGCAGGACGGGCATATACCATCGCAGTTCGTTGGCGATCCAGACGGCGGCATCGGCGTCGTCGACGCCCACGTGGACGTGGACGCCGGCGGTCGTGTTTCGGTGTTGAGGATACTGGATCCGATCGAGCTGCGAGCGATAGCGGGGCTTTTGGGCGTGGTCGAGCTCGCGCCAGCGCGCCTCCGGGTGGAGTCCGGCGCCGGCGATCCGGTAGCCCTGCGACTCCGCGTGGTCGATCAGCGCGTTTCGAACGTCGATGAGGGCGTCGCGAGCGTTCGCGGGATCGTCGATGCGTGGCGTCTGCACCTCGATCGTGCAGGCGAACAGCTCGTGGTCGACGGCGCCTGCGATCGGGTCCGGTGGGTCGGGCCCGTAGACGAGGTCCGCGATCCCGGAGGTCGGGCGGCCGGCCTCGTCGACGATGAAGAACTCCTCCTCGATGCCGAGCGTGCCCATCCGGTCGAACGCGTCCCGCGAACCGAGTTCCATCGATCACCCCTTATTCGTGGGACACTATATAAGGTCGGAAGGCGGATGGCGGTCACGAATCCGCGAGGATGTTCGTCCGACGGCGACACTCACCGCGGCGTCGCGATGACCGCGAGATGGTCCTCGTGATACGGCTCGAGCCGCCGCCGATCGAGCACCTCGTAGGCGTCGCCGAGCCGGTCGACCGCCCGGTCGAAGACGGCCTCGGGGTCCGCAGTCACGTCCTCGCTGCGTGCCTTGATCGCTGCCACGAGCCGGCCGTCGTCGGCCAGAAACTGCGCGTTGCGAACGGCCACGTCGGCCTGCCCCCTGGTCGCGACGTCCTGGACGATCGCGTCGAGATCGGACTCGACCACGTGGGCATACGTCTCTGGCGCCCGCGCGTCCTTCAACAGCGGGAAGAGCCGGTCGCGGGACTGCGCGACGTCCAGCAGGTCGCGGGTGGGCCGCGGCGCGAACTCGACCGCGTAGGTCGGGCCCGCGAAGTCCGCGACGTGGCTGACCGTCGTTCCCGCGGCCGCACCGAGATAGAGGACGCGATCGCCGCCCGCAAGCCCCGTCTCCATCCCGTGCTCGAACATCGCACCCAGTTTCGACCGCGAGGCGTTCCAGGCGCGCCAGTCGCCGTCGGTCGGCTCGCCGTAGACCGGCTCGCCGCGCGTCGCGAGGGTCTCCTCCCCGGCGATGGTGCGTCGCTCGACGCCGGCCGGAAGGACGGAGTCATCGCTCATTGGTCGCCCTCCGCGCCGTCCTCGTCGTCCGCGGCCCGCGCCCGGATCGTTGCGATGCGGTCGCGGAGGTCCTCGTGGACCTCCTCGCGGTGATCGCCGCTATAGTGGTCGATCCGCGCGGCGATCGTCAACTTGCCGGCGAGTGCCCGCGCCGCGGAGCCGCGGTCGGCGGGGCGGGTCTCGCGGACGTACTCGTGGGTGAAGATGATGCCGTGTTTCGGCGACGGCGCGTGCCCCTCGAGGTGTGCGAACAGCGCGTCCTCCGCGCCGAGGACCTGCACCGTTCCCGAGGGCTTCTTCGCGAGCGTCTCGAGGCCGCCCGCAAGCGCGATCAGGCGACTCGCCAGCACCGGCCCGGCCATCGCCGCGAGGTTCGGCGCCACGGCCGGCGCCGTCCGCTCGATGAACTCGCGTATCGCCTCGGCCTCGTCGGCGAGATCGACGACCCGAGTCGCCAACGAGACCGCCCGGCGCTCCGCCGCCGTTTCCGGCTCGTACGTCGCGACCTCGCGCGCGCCCTCGATGCCGGCGTCGACGTCCGCGAACAGGCCCCCGGCCCACTCGGCGGCGCGCTCGGCGAGTTCGTTTGCGGTGCGTTCACAGTCGTCCAGGGATCGGATCGCGTGCACAAGCTGCCGGTCGTCGGCGCGTTCGCGCTCGGCGACCGCCGCCCGCGTTGCGTCGAGGGTGGCCTCGTGAAGCCGGTCGTAGTAGTCGTCGGCGTCGGCCGCGACCCCCGACTCGACGGCGATCTCGGGCCAGTGTCGGGGCTGATCGGCCGATCCCTCGGCGATCGCCGCCGTCGCCGAGTCGGTGCCTCCCGGATCGAGATCCGTGAACCATCCCGTGTGATCGGGATTTGAACCGCTCATAGGGGTCTTTGAAGTCGGACTCATATATGTATTCGCGAACGGGGTTGATCCCTCCCACTCAGTTTGATAAATGATCTATAACTGACTCAATCCAGGTTACTCACGAACCACTCAGTACAGTGTGAGTACCTAACGCTGATGTATTTTGCCTGTTTTCGTTTTGTCGTGGAAATAAAACGAAAAGAAGATCAGAAGTGGCACTTCGCAGAGAACACTCGCTGTGGATGGGCAGATCACTACGCGAGCCATAACCACTTCACTTCCGAGAAGCAGATCGGTTCCGTATCAGATCTCCCTTCAAACTTTTGTGGAGAATGTAAGAAGCGCAGGGGAATAGATTCTGATCGATGAGATTTGCAGGTTCTAGCAGGAGATTAAGATAGGATGTGATAGAAAAAACATCGTATGAAGCGTTCTGTGATGCCCTCTCCAATACCGACGCGTTTCCGTCGATCCAGTCGCAGAAGGCGTCGAAGTCTCGCGCACCGGCTTCATCCGCGATCTCGCGAAGCGTTCCGATTCGCAGTTCGTCGTGTAGTGGCACGGTTACGTGACGTCGATCGTCGTCGTTCGTCGGGTGCTCATAGTACAGCTGCGCGTGATCACCGGCCGTCCGTCGCCACTCAAAATCCCCGGCATTGACGAGGACTGTGACTACCTCCCGCCCAGAAAAGGTCCGTCTCCCCATCTATTGAAGGACGTCCGGAGGAGACTGGTCGCCGGTCGTGTTGTCCTCGGGATCGATTCCCATCGCTTCGAGTTCCTGCTCGGTCGGCTCCCGTCCGATCTCGTCTCGATGAAGTGCAACCGCTTCGTCGAGGTTCGCCAACGCGGCATCGCGGGAGTTCCCCTGGGTCGTCACGCCCGTTTCAACGTCTTTGGCGACCCACGAATCCTCCTCCCGCCAGAGACGGATCTCATCCTCGTGAGCGTCGGCGTCCCGCGTTGAGGTTGCCATTATGTCCTACATACGTGGTGAGAACGGAATAAGTGTTGGTGAGGGGGTCGACGACGTGGTCACCTCGCCAACAGGACCAATATGCCATTCCGCCCGAGGACACGATGGACCGTCTACTTCGATCGGGGATCGTCCGAGATGATCGACACGATAGCCGAAACGAATCGATCCAACCCCGGACCGGCGCCGGAAGAACGCTTCCCGAGGTCATCCGACGCTCGAACGTGCCGACGTCCTGGCGTCCCGAATGGGGCACTGATAACTGCGTGCCCGACGGACCCCCGATCGATGCCCGGCGGTCCGGATCGCCGACGTCGTCCGGACTGAGGGTCTGGACGTGGAGTGTGCGATCGCGGACCGGCTCGGGGACGGACCGGTCCCGGGATTCGGAGCCTCCGACTGCGACTGTGAGAGCCACCTGGCGCGGCGTGACGCCGTCGACACGATGGTGGCCGCGGTCGAGGACGCACACGGTCGGCTGGCCGCGAAGTGCTAGGGCTCGTTCTCGAGGGCGACGTCGAGCAGCTCCTGGCCGCGATCGGAGGAGACGGTCACCTCGGGGACGGCCACGGGGTTTCGGTCCTCGTCGATCGCGACGAAGACCATGTATGACTCGGCTGTAAGCTTCTCCTCGCCGCTTTCGGGATCCTCCCGGAAGACGCGCGTCCGGATCCGGATGCTCGTCTCCCCGGTCTCGTAGACGTAGGATTTCACGACCGCGATGGCGCCGATCGGCAGGGGACGCCTGAAGTTGACTTCGTCGAGGCGAGCGGTGACGCAGGTCTCACCGCAAAACCGCATCGAGCACATCGCACCCAGCTCGTCCATCCACTTGAGCACGTGCCCGCCGTGGGCGGTATCGAGGTTGTTCGCCTGGTCGGGCTGAACGAACCACCGGTTTTCGAGATACGTGTCCAGCAGGTCTGGCATACCCTGACGCACACCCCCGAGCCGGTTGAAACGTTCGGATCGCCGGACGGTATGCGGGATCGCCGGACGCTACGTCGGACCGTCGTCCTCGTCGGGATCCTCGGTCCATTCGGCCGGCAGATCGGCGTCGTCCGCGTCAGTCGATCGCGGCTCGTCCTCGCTCCCGTGCTCGCCCTCACCGGTATCCATCGCGGAGTCCCGGTCCGTTGCCGGCTCCCGGTCCGCGAACGGGTCGCGGTCGTCGATCGACCCGTGTTCGGTGAAGGGGTCGGCGTCAGCGATCGAATCGCGGTTCCCGACGGGTTCCGGGTCTCCACCCTCGGCGGCCGGTTCGACGTCGAACCCGAACTCCGACGGCGGCCGACCGGCCTCGTCGATGACCGCGTCGGCGACGAGGATCGGACACTCGACGCGAACGCCGACCGCGAGCGCGTCCGAGGGTCGGGCGTCGAAGACGAACCGTTCCGCCTCGCCGTCGTCGTACCGTTCGACGTCGACCTTCGCGTAGAAGGTGCCCTCGCTCAGGTCGTCGATCCGCACGCGGTCGATCGCGCCGCCGAACTCGGTGAGCACGCTCACGAGCAGATCGTGGGAGAGCGGCCGTTCGAAGGGTTCTCCCTCGAGGGTCATCCCGATCGACGTGGCCTGGTCGGGCGTGACGAACACGGGGAGGATCTCCCCGCGTGCCGCGAGGAGGACTGCCGGGATCTCCTCGCCGCCGGCGCCGGTCCCGGCACCGATCGCGACGATCTCTGCCTGGTGGTCCATACGGGACGTAGGTCCCCCGACGGTTTGTACCTACCCCTGGCTCGTGGACCCGGATCGGCCGGCTAGTCGTCGAAGTAGCCCAGGTTGTAGTGCCAGTAGGCCCACGTGAGCGTGAACACGAGCGCCGCGCCGAGGAAGAAGACGACGCCGGGTTCGAGCAACGAGACGGCGTGTTCGGCGGCCGCCTCGGCGCGTTCGGCGGCGGCCCCGTCGAACATCACCTCGACGACGTCGCCGCCGCCCGACCCGCCGTCGGTCGTCGTCATCGGGCCGCCGGTCGCCTCCGCTTCGGGGGGCTCGGTCTGCATCACGCCCGCATCGCCGCCGTCCGTGGACTCGACGCCGACGTCCCCGCCGTCCCCGCCGTTCCCGGAATCGGTGACGGTGTAGCCGTCGGTTCCCGCACCGCCGGTCGGGACCGTGACCGCCAACAGTCGCTGGACGGCCAGCGCCGACAGCCCGAGGATCCCGTACCCCCCGAGCAGGCGCTTGAGCGCGGTCTTGATCCCGTCGCTGTGGCGCGACTCGCCGGCGAACAGCACGAGTGGGTCGCTCGTGGGGGCATAGACGTTCATCTCGCGGCCCTTCTCCGAGTAGACCGTGTCGGCGACCTCGACCAGGTCCGCATCCGAGAGGTTCCCGAGGTGGTACTGGACGTTCTGAAGGGACGTGTCGGTGGCCTCGGCGAGTTCGGAGGTCGTCGCGGGCTCCTCGTGAAGGGTGGAGAGCAGCGATCGGGCGGTTTCGGAGGACAGCGCCGCGAACAGCTCGTCGGCGAGCTCGTCATCGACGTCGACGACCCGCGGCTCCTGGTCGCCGAGGGAGATGTCGGGAGGGGAGGGCAGCAGCCGGGACATACCCGACACTCATACAGCGGCCTACAAATCCCTTGTGTCAACCGACGGGGAATGTGGCGTCGCGTATGTGAGATACAACGTATATATGCCCCCAAGTCCCACGTGTGCGTAATGAACGGCAACCGGTTCGGTCGCCTCTTTCAGGTGACCACCTACGGCGAGAGTCACGGCGAGGCGATGGGCGTCACGGTTTCGGGGTGCCCGGCCGGCGTCGAGCTCGACGAGGACCTGATCCAGCGCGACCTCGATCGGCGCAAGCCCGGCCAGTCGATGATCACCACCTCCCGCGGGGAGCCCGACGAGGTGACGATCAACTCCGGCGTCCAGGACGGCTACACCACGGGGACGCCGATCGGAATGGTCATCCAGAACAAGGACGCCCGGTCGGGCAAGTACGAGCCGTACGTCACCGCGCCGCGACCCTCACACGGCGATTACACCTACTCGGCGAAGTTCGGAACGCGCAACTGGGGCGGCGGCGGCCGCTCCTCGGCCCGGGAGACGGTGAACTGGGTCGCCGCCGGCGCGGTCGCGAAGGCGGTCCTCGACGCCTCCGAGCACGACGTCGCGATCAAGGCCCACGTCAACCGCATCGACGACATCGAGGCCCCGGAGGTCCCCTTCGAGCAGATCCTCGAGCAGTCGGAGGCGAACGACGTTCGGTGTGCGGACCCCGAGACCGCCGACCGGATGCAGGAGCGCATCGAGGCGTACCAGGACGAGGGCGACTCGATCGGCGGCTCGATCTACTTCGAGGCGCGCGGCGTCCCGCGCGGACTCGGTGCCCCCCGGTTCGACGGCGTCCCGTCCCGACTGGGGCAGGCGATGATGTCGATCCCCGCGACCACCGCCTTCGAGTTCGGGCTGGGAACCGACGCGACCGAAGTGACCGGCAAGGAGCGCAACGAGGACTGGGAGTTCGACGAGGGCGACCATCCCGAGACGGTCAGCGAGCCCGGCGATCCGGTTCCGGTCGGCAACGACCACGGCGGCCTGCAGGGCGGGATCACGACCGGGGAACCGATCTACGGCGAGGTGACCTGGCACGCGCCGACGTCGATCCCGAAACGGCAGCGCACCGCGGACTGGGAGACCGGCGAGGAGAAGGAGATCCAGGTCGTCGGCCGCCACGACCCCGTCCTCCCGCCGCGGGCCGTCCCCGTGGTCGAGGCGATGCTGTACGTCACCGTCCTCGACTTCATGCTGCTCGGCGGCCGGATCACCCCCGACCGCATCGACGACCAACCCGGGGAATACGACACCGAGTATCACCCGAGCAGTCCCCGAAACGAGTAGCTCCCGAAACGAGGCACTCACGGAACGAATGGTCCCTGTAACGGGGAGCTGCCAGCGCAGGCTTCACCGGTCGGTTCGATCCGTCTCGACCGGCTTCGAGTCGTCGTCGATCGGCTCCGAATTCTCGTCGACCGGTTCCGAGTCGTCATCGTCGATCGGCTCCGAATCCTCGTCGACCAGCTCGGAATCCGTCTCGTCAACCGGTTCCGGATCGGCCGGCTCGAACCCGGCACGATCGAACTCCCCGGACGGGATCTCCGGATCGACGCCCTCCTCGATCAGGCGCTCGCGTGCGGCTTCCCGATCGACCGTTCCCGAGACGGTTCGCGGCACCTCCTCGACGTAGGCGATCGTCCGTGGCATCTTGAACCCGGACAGACGCTCGCGAGCGTGCTCGAGGAGGGCTCGCTCGTCGATCGGCGGGTCGCGTTTCGCGTCCGTTTCGGCGGGTGTGTCGGTTTCGGCGGGCACGTCCGAATCGTCCGCGGGTGCGTTGCCGTCAATTTCGGGATCGTCCCCACCGGACCCGGCTGCCCGCTCGCCCGCCATCTCCGCGTCGTCGGCCGAGTCGACCGGATCCGTGGGACGCTCGGCATCGGTATCGGCGTCGGCATCGGCGTTCTCGACGCGGGAGTCCTCGTCGGCTCCGTCCGCGTCGTTCGTCCGATCACGATCGGCTGCCTCGTCCGCCACGCCACCCGGCTCGGTCCCAGCTGACCCGGGAACCGGATTCGTTTCGTCTCCCGCGCGGTCATCGTCAGCAGCGGCGTCCTCCACGTCCGCGGGAACGAGCAGTGCGCCGACGCGTTCGCCCCACGTCTCGTCGGGGAGCCCGAGCACGGCCGCCGCACGGACGGCATCGTGATCGGCGAGGACACCGGCGACGTCGCCGGGATCGACGTTCTCCCCGCCGGTGACGATCCGGTCGTCGAGCCGGTTGATCACGTGGACGTTGCCGTCCTCGTCGATCCGCCCGACGTCGCCGGTGTGGAGGCCGTGTTCGCCGGTTGCGTCAGCGGTCGCATCCGGGTCGCCGTAGTAGCCCGGGGAGACGATCGGCCCGGCGACGACGAGCTCGCCGGTCTCGCCGCGATCGACGGGCTCTCCCTCGTCATCGACGACGGTGAGGTCGGTCCAGAAGACCGGCCGTCCGACGGTTCCCGGGTTCGCGAAGGCTTCCTCGGGCGTGGCCGTCGCGATCTGGGACGCCGTCTCGGTCATCCCGTAGGTCGGATACACCGGGATCGAGTAGTTCTCACAGCGCTCGATCAGGCCCTCGGTGGCGGGCGCGCCGCCGAGCAGGACCGTCCGCAGCGAGTCCGACAGGGTGCCGCGACGCTCGAGCATTCGGGTGAGCATCGTCGGGACGAGCGAGACGCCGGTGACGTCGTACCGGTCGATGTCGTCGGCGGCCTCGCCGGGATCGAAATCCTCACGAAGCACGATGGTCGTCCCCGAGAGGACCGATCGATAGATGGGCGAGAGCCCGCCGGCGTGGTGCAGCGGCAGCGTCACGAGCCACCGGTCGTCGGGATGAACGCCGAGCCGAAACCCGGAGGCGATCGCCGAGAAGAGGACGTTGCCGGCGGTGAGCTCGACCGCCTTCGGCCGGCCGCTCGTTCCGGAGGTGAACAGCACACAGAGCCGATCCGCCGGCTCCCACGACGGGGTCGGGACCGATTCCGGATCGGGGTCGTGAAGCGCGGTGACGCTCCCGGAGGATTCGTCCGAACTCACCGAGTCCCCCGAACCCATCGCGGTTCCCAAGTCCTCCGAATCCTCTGCCACTGAGACTCCCGAGTCACCCGAGTTCCCTATGTCGCCCGGGGTGTCCACCGAGAGGATCGACATCCCGGTCCCCGAAGCGCCCTCGATCGCGGTCCGTTCGGTCTCGGCGCCGCAGACGAGCACGTCGACGTCCGCCCGGTCGAGGCGGACGCCGATCTCACGCGGAGTGAGCTCGTGACCGATCGGCACGAGCGTGGCCCCGAGCTGCATCGCGGCGTGGACGAGGCCGACGTACCCCACCCGCGGGGAGAGATGCACGCCGAGGTGCGTCCCGGGAGTCACGCCGTGAGCGGCCAGCCGGCCCGCAGTCTCCTCAACGAGCCGGTCGAGATCCGCGTAGGTCCAGGCCTCGCCGTCCGCCGCCCGCACGAGCGCGGTCGCGTTCGGCGCGGCGACGACGCGGTGGGAGAGCCAATCGCGCATACGCCGGGTATGTGACGGAGTCGACTATTGTCTTGTGATCACACCGGCAGTCGATCGGCATCGACAAGCGAAACGCCGCGATCGGTGCTGCGGAACGACGACGTCGACGGTCCCTCCTTTACGGTCACTCGTCGTTTTCTCGGACGGTCAACACCGGCACGTCAGCGGTGCGCACGACTCGTTCGGTCACCGACCCGAGGAGGTATCGGTCGAGTCCCTGTCGGCCGTGGGTTCCCATCACGATCAGGTCGATCGCGTTGTCGTCGACGTACTCGGAGATCGTTCGATACGCAGTCCCGTTGACGACGCTCGTCACGGCCTCGACGCCCGCATCGGCCGCGGTCTCGGCGACACGGTCGGTCGCCTCTTCACCCTCCGACTCCAGGGCGCCGACGACGATCTCCGACCCCGCCTCAAGCGTCGAATAGGCGGAGCCGTCGACGACGTACAGCGCGTGGATTCGTGCATCGTACTGCTTCGCGAGGTCGATCGCGTGGTCGATCGCCGCGTCGGCTGCCGGGCTTCCGTCGGTCGGAACGAGGATCTGATCGTACATTCCGATCGATGATACGGGAAGGTCCGTGTAAAAACTCCCCCTTGCGACGATCGTCAACCGGGCGCGACGATCACCACGATCATCAACCGGATTCGGTCATCGCCGCAACGGCCTCGTCGATCGATCCGTGATCGCGGCAGGTGCGGGCGATCTCGTGGAGGGAGTACGTGTTCTCGATCGACCGGTCGAGACAGTCCGCGTAGGTCGCGATCCATTCGTTCAGCACGCTCTCGAGCAGCGATCGTTCGACCGGTGACAGGGTCACGCCGTCACGGCGCGCGCGGGCGTACACGACGACGATCGGACGGATCCCGTCGTCGATCGCGGCGGCGGCGGCGTCGTCGGTCGGATCGAATCGCTCGTGGCGCCGGCGTGCACGCTCGACGACGCTCGCGACCGACTCCCAATACGCCGAGCGCGTCCCGCCGCACATATCCCGAAACGGGTCGGGGAGATCTTATAAATCATCCGCCGATCTACGGAGCGTCAGCTCCCCGCGAGCCCGAAGCGCCCCGTCAACGGTCGCGTCAGCGTGGACGTCGATGTCCCGAGCCGAGACGTCGCCGCGGACGTGAGCGCCGGCGGCGATCGTTGCGGTTCCGCCGCGGGTCGTCACGTCGCCGTGGATCGTCGTGTCCGAACCGACGTCGATGTCCTCTCGGGCGCGAAGGGAACCGAAGATCGTGTTCCCGGTCCCGACCGCCATTGACTCCGCTCGAACGTTGCCGTGGAGCCGACAGTCGTCGCCGATCGTCGCCGGCGTCGAGACGCGCCAGGCGTCGTCGGAGACGGTCGCACCGCGGGGAACCACGAGCGGATCCTCGCCGTCCTCGTTCCCGTCCCCGTCCTCGGAGAGCGCGGCCGCGAGCTCATCGGCCGCCTCGCGATCCCCGGCGCGCAGCAGCTGTGAAAGGACGATGAAGTAGAAGACGAGGGTTGGAACCGGGTTTCGGATGACGATCCAGCCGTTCGCGTCGAAGCCCTCCTCGACGTCGACGTCGTCGCCGATGTCCAGATCACCGGAGACCATCAGCCGGCCGGCGATGTGGACGCGCTCGCCGAGATACGCGTCCTCCCCGACCAGCACGTTGCCGTCGACGTCACAGAGCATATCGAGGCGGCAATCGCCGGCCGCCTCGATGTCACCCGCGACGGTCACGCGCTCGCCGGCTGCGACGGTTCGACCGCGGATCCCGAGTTCGACGGTCGACTGCCCGCCGATCAGGACGTCTCCGTCGGTCACGATGTCGTGTTCCTCGACCGTCGTCCCGTCCGGGACGGCGAGCTCGTCGAGCGGGTCCGGTCCCAGTGACACGTCCGGTCACAGACCGCGCGACGGTATAAGTTGAACGGGGCGTCCGACGATCGGCTGACGCCGCGACGCCGGGCCACGAGACGCGTCGATGAGAAGCGGCTCCCCGGCGACCGATCGCCATCCGTGCGTTCCGCCGCCAAACACTAAGGTCGCGTGTCCCGTGATCACATACAGTATGGCTTTCGCCAGGACGGCGACCGGGTTTCGGGCCGACGTCGGCGCGCTCGCCTCCCAGATCCACCCCGTGTTCATGCTGCCGCCGATCGCGGCGTCGTGGTTCGGCGCGATCGTCGCCGGCGCGCCGTCGATCTCGGCGGGTGCCGTCCACGCGCTCGCGGCCTTCTTCGCCGTCTACACCGCCCACGTGAAGGACGGGTACGTCGATTTCCACCTGCGCGGCGAGGACGACGACCACCCGATGACCGCGGACGGCTGTCGGATCGCGCTCCTCGGGGCGAGTGCGGGATTCTTCGCCTGCCTGCTCGCCGTCGGCGCCCTCGCCGGTCCGACGGCGGCCGCGCTCACCCTCCCGATGTGGGTCATCGGCTATCTGCACGCGCCGCAGCTCGATACGACTCCCCTCGGCTCGACGATGGGCTATCCGACCGGGATCGCGGTCGCGATGGTCGGTGGCCACGTCGTGCAGACCGGTGTCGTCCCGGCTGGTGCCGCCCAGGCTGGCACCATCGGGGCACCCGGCGACCCGACGACGATCCTCGCGTTCGCGGTCGTGTTTCTCGTCGTCCTGACGGGCGTGAAGGTCGTCGACGACGAATCGGACCACACCTACGACGCGAGCATCGACAAGCGGACCGTCGCGGTCCTGCTCGGCCCGGAGCGGGCCCGCCGGCTCGCCTACGGGCTCTTCGGGCTCGGCGGGACGATGGTGTTGTGGGGGACCGTCTCCGGGGTGTTTCCGGCGTCCGCGCCCGTGGCCGTGGCGGTCTTCGCGACGGTCGCGATGGTTGCCTACCGGGCACCGTCGACGCTGGCGACGATGCTGCTGATCCGCGGGACGTACCTGTTCCTTGCGCTGTTGGTCGTCGCGACGTGGTACCGGCCCCTGGATCCGGTCGGCCTCCCGGACGTCACGGCGCTTGGACCGGTCACCTATCTGGCCACCGAGGTCCTCTTCGGGACGGTCGCGGTCGCGTTGTTGTACCGGGTGAACGCACTCCGACGGGCCGCGGTCACGATCGCCGCGATCTACCCGGTCGCGTACGTCTGGGACTGGTACACCCTCGAGGTCGGCGTCTTCGCGATCGTGACCCGGACCGGCATCGACCTGTTCGGGATCCCGATCGAGGAGCACGTCTTTATGGTCGTCGTCCCCGCGTTCGTCCTCGGCGTCCACGAGACGATCCGGTCGATGGACGCCGGGGCCGGATCGTAAGGTCGTTGTCCCGCGCGCTCGGGGTGCCGGTATGGTGCCGCCGCTCGTGCTCGACATCGATGGGACGCTGACCACCGCCGACCACCGGATCGACCCCCGGGCCTTCGAGCTGCTGCCGAGCTGGGAGGCGCCGGTCGTGTTCGCGACCGGGAAGGCGTTCCCGTATCCGGTCGCACTCGCGCACTTTCTGGGTCTGCCCGAACACGTGATCGCGGAGAACGGTGGCGTCGTCTACGCCGACGGCGAGACCCGGTTCACGGGTGACCCGGACGCCTGCTGGGCGGTCGCCGAGGAGTTCATCGAGCGCGGCGGCAATCTGGGCTGGGGCGGCCGAACGACGGTCAACCGATGGCGTGAGACCGAGGTCGCAATCTCAATGGACGCCGACGAGGAGCTGCTTCGGTCGATCGCCGCCGACCACGACCAGACGGTGATCGACACGGGGTACGCCTATCACGTCACCTCGCCGGGCGTCTCGAAGGGTGACGCCTTCGAGGAGCTCTGCGAGCTGCTCGAGTACGACCCCGACGCGTTCGTCGCGATCGGCGACAGCGAGAACGACGCCTCGACCTTCGCGGTCGCCGGCGAGTCGTACGCCGTGGCCAACGCTGACGACGTCGCGCGCGAGGCCGCCGACACGGTGCTCGCGGACGCACATATGGACGGGACCGCGGGCGTGCTCGAGGCGCTGATCGCGGCGGATCGGTGACGTCGCGGGAACGGATACCGTCGGCTCGGTTCCCGTCGGCTCGGTTCCCGTCGGCTCGATACCGCCGACCCCGAATCAGCCGTCGTCGGCCTCGCCGCGTGCCGCCTCGAAGGTCGCGAGGGCGTCCTCCCGGCGCTCGGCGTGGTCGACGATCGGTGCCGGATACTCGGGCGCGACCGCCTCGCGCCGATCCGGATCGAGCTCGTGCCAGTCGTGGATCAGGTCGGGATCGACGCCGCGGAGTTCGGGAACGTGGGTCGTGATGTACTCGGCGTCGGGGTCGTAGCGTTCGCCCTGCGTCATCGGGTTGAAGATCCGGAAGTAGGGCTGCGCGTCGGTTCCGGTGGAGGCGGCCCACTGCCAGCCGCCGACGTCGTTGGCGGTGTCGTGATCCCGGAGGTGCTCGCGGAAGTGCGCGTACCCCTCGCGCCAATCGACGAGCAGGTCCTTCGTGAGGAAGGAGGCGACGATCATCCGCACCCGGTTGTGCATATCCGCCTCCGTTCGGAGTTGCCGCATCCCGGCGTCGACGATCGGATAGCCGGTCTCGCCGCGTTTCCAGGCGGCCAGCGTGTCGGGGTCATCGCGCCAGTCGATCGGGTGCTCGTAGCTCTTGTAGTTCCGCGAGACCGTCCCGGGGTTGTGAAACAGGACCTGCAGGTAGAACTCCCGCCAGGCGAGCTGGCTCCGGAACTCCCTGACGCTCGAGACCGGGTCGGCGTCCTCGGAATCCGCGTCCCCGCCTTCGAGGTCGGCGACCGCGTCGTCGGCGTCGCCGGCCGCCGCGCGTTCCATCGCGTCCTCGGTGGCGGCGTACACCTCGCGGGGACCGATCGTCCCGAACGAGAGGTCCTGTGAGAGGTCGGACGTGGCCGACGCCGCGGGAACGTCGCGAAGCGCCTCATAGCGAAAGACGTCGGCCTCGACGAACGACGACAGCCGATCGCGTGCGCCGGCGGTGCCGGCCGGGATCGGGTCCGCCTCCGGCTCGGCAAACCCGAGGTCCGCGATCGTGGGGAGTGTTCCGACGGAGATCGTCGCATCCACCGCATCCAAGTCCGCCGCGATATCGTCGACGACCGCTCGCAGTCGCTCCGCGTCGAGGAGGTCCCCTTCCGACGGTGCCGGCTCGGGCGTGGCCTTCTCCCGGTCGCGCCACTTCTTCCAGTAGTAGGTGAACACGGAGTACGGGTCCCCCTTGTTGGTCCGTATCGCGTCGGGGTCGTGGATGACGGCGTCGTGGTACGTCTCGACGTCGGGCGACTCGGCCCCAAGCGGCTCCGCGAGCGACTCCTCGACCCGGGCGTCGCGCTCGCGTGCCAGCCCGGAATAGCCGCGGTTCCAGACCACCCGATCGGCACCGAGGGCGGCCGCGAGCTGCGGGAGGATCTCGGCCGGATCACCCCGGCCGACGATCAGGTCGCTCCCACGTTCCCGGTAGGCGTCCCGCAACTCGGCGAGGGACGCGAGCAGGTATCGGACGCGGGGCGGGCCGGCATGCTCGAGGACGGCGTCGTCGAGGACGAAACACGGGACGACCGGTCCGTGGTCGGCGGCCGCCGACAGACCGACGTTGTCCGCGACCCGGAGGTCACGCCGGTGCCAGAACAGATCCATACGTCGGACACGGACGCGACGTCCCTGAAGGTTTGGCCGTGCTGAAGGTTTGCCCGTGCGGTGGAGACGGCATCCGGCGGAAACCAGCATCCCACGGGGAACGGAGACCGCGACTCGGGATGACGCGGTTTTAATAGATCGACGCCGCTTGTCGAGACAACGCTCGTCGACCGATCGGACCGCCGCGGCGTGTCCGTCGGTCGGCGCCGGGCCGATCTCGATCCACCATGCAACAGTACCTCGATCTCGTCGACGAGACCCTCTCGGAGGGCGTTTATAAGCCGAACCGCACGGGCGTGGACACGATCGCGAACTTCAGCGGCGGGTACACCGTCGATCTGGCCGAGGGATTCCCGCTGTTGACCACCAAGAAGCTGGACGGCTACCGATGGAACTCGCTCATCCACGAGGTCCTCTGGTACCTCTCGGGTGAGGAACACGTGCGGAACCTCCGGGAACACACCGCGATCTGGGACGCGTGGGCCGACGAGGAGGGGCGGCTCGACACGGCCTACGGGCGCTTCTGGCGGCGCTATCCGGTTCCCGAGAGCGGCCTCGACGGCGAGAGCTGGCCCGACGACGCACACCGGTGGGTGACCGTCGAGGAGGACGCCGACGGGACCCGTCACCGGACGTTCGACCAGATCCAGTACGTCCTCGACACTCTCGAGGAGAACCCGCACTCCCGCCGAATGGTCGTGAACGCCTGGCACCCCGCCAACGCGGCCGTCTCGACGCTGCCGCCGTGTCACTACACGTTCGTCGTGAACGTCCAGGGCGGCCGGCTCAACCTGCATCTCACCCAGCGGTCCGGCGACATCGCGCTCGGCGTCCCGTTCAACATCGCCGCCTACTCGTTGCTGGCGACGGCGATCGCCCAGCGGACGGGCTTCGAGGTCGGGGAGTTCGGTCACAGCATCGTCGACGCACACGTGTACTGCGGGGAGGGCGACCGCGGCGCGTGGTACGCGGACAACCTCGATCGGCTGCAGGACCGGCTCGCGGACGTCGAGACGACCGACGACTACCGCGAGGTGAAGCGATGGCTCGAGGGAGTTGCGCCCGACGAACCCGCCGAGAAGGAGGGATACGACCACGTCCCGGGCCTCCTCGAGCAGTGTTCCCGGGAGCCGCGGTCGCGACCACGCATCGAGATCGCCGACAAGCCGCTCGACGAACTCGCCTTCGACGACGTCGAGCTTCGCGACTACGACTCCGCGGACGGGATCACGTTCGCGGTCGCGGAGTGACGTCGGATGAGCGACCGACCCAACGACGACGTCGACGTTCCCGACGGACCCGACGTCGACGTTCCCGACGACCTCACGATCTCCCTCATCGCCGCGGTGGCCGAGAACGGCGTCATCGGCGATTCCGGCGGGATGCCCTGGCACTATCCGGTAGATCTTGAGCACTTTAAAAGGACGACGACGGGGCATCCCGTAATCCTCGGCCGGCGGACCTACGAGAGCATCGCGGCCCAACTCGGAGGACCGCTTCCCGACCGGGTCAACGTCGTCCTCTCGCGGTCGGATCTCGATCTTCCGGACGGCGCCGTCGGCACGGACGGGATCGCGGCCGCGCTCGACCGCGCCGCCGCGGCTGCCGCCGACCTGGGCGTCGAAACCGTCTACGTCGCCGGCGGCGCGACGATCTACGAGGCATTCCTCCCGCTGGCGGACGAGCTGGTGCTCACGGAGATCAACGAGTCCTACACGGGCGACACGCACTTCCCGGAGTGGGACGCCGACGAGTGGACGGAAACGGACCGGGACGAGCGCGACGAGCTCACGTTCCGGACGTACCGTCGCCGGTGAGCCGAGTCCAGCACGGACCACGAACGCCCCGCCGAACTCCCCCGCCTCACGATCGGGCGTACAGTCGTAGGGGGTTCCGACAGCCGTCCTGTGCTTATTTATGCCACGACTCGATAGCGTGCCGTGATGACCCCGCTTGAGCTGTCGCTCCGACTGATCGCCGGCGTATTACTCATCCTGACGAACGGCTTCTTCGTCGCGATCGAGTTTGCGCTGACCCGGGCGCGACAGTTCAGCGAGCAGGAGTTCATCGATGGCACCCCGGCCCTCGAACGAGCCTGGGAGATGACGAACAACTTGGAGATCTATCTCACGACGTGTCAAGTCGGGATTACCGCGTCCAGCATCGCAGTCGGGATCGTCGCTGAACCGGCACTAGCTGCGCTGTTCGAGCCGTATTTTGCGACGACCCCGCTTGCGTCGATCGGCGCGGGGGCGATAATCGCATTCGGAATCATCAATCTCCTGCATCTCACCCACGGCGAACAGACGCCGACCTACCTCGGCGTTGAGCGATCCCGGCTGGTGTGCCGGTACGGAGCGACGCCGCTGTACTGGTTCAACCGGCTCATCTCCCCGCTCATTACGCTCGGGGACTGGATCGCCAAAGCCACGCTCAAGCTGTTCGGGGTCGAGATGACTGGGGCGTGGCTGGAAACCGAAGAGGAAGTCCTCGAATCACGAGCCCAACTCCGAAACCGGTTGCACTCGCTTCTAGAGGAGGGTGAACTCCCGGAGGAGCGCCGCGACGAAATCCTCGCGGCGCTCGACATCGACGAGATCGCGGTCAGCGAGATACTGGTCCCGGCGGACGACATTATTGCCCTCTCAACCACCCGCACAGTCGAGGACAACTTCGACCACATCCGAAACACGCCTCACACCCGATTTCCGCTGGTGGGTGAGGAGCTGACGACGTTTCACGGGGTCGTGTACGCACCGTCGATCATCGACCACTACGAAGATCTCATGGACGGAACCATCTCCTTCACCGAGATCGCAGCACCCCCAATGACGCTCGCGGCAGAGACGAACGTTAGCGACGCGTTCGATCAGTTCCAAACCGAAGACCAGGAGCTCGCGCTCGTCCTCGAGGACGGTGCAGTCGTGGGGCTCCTCACGGCGACGGATGCCCTCGAAGCGGTAATGGGCGAACTCGAGGACCCGCTCGACCGACAGTCGTCGACCTGAATCAGCGCCGACGTATCCACCACTGCAGCGATATCGACCACGATCGCGGCTATCGACTGAGAGACCGTTGATGCGGGACCTTGCCGTGAGTTCCAGTCTTCCATCCATCTCCCTTCGAGCGAGTCGGCCCGGTCTTGGACTCCGTTGAACTCGAAGTCGTCGAGGTCGAGCGTCGAGTGTGTCCACTTCGTGTTGGCGACAGTGCATCCCAATAGGGAGGGTTTTTCCCCGCCGAGACGCTATCGAGAGGTAATGATCGACGACGGAGTGCAGCGACGAGGTGGGCACCGATGAGGGGTAACGACCAGCAGGCGTACGACCGCGGAACCTCGCTGTTCTCCCCGGACGGTCGGATCTACCAGGTCGAGTACGCCCGCGAGGCGGTCTCGCGCGGCGCGCCGAGCGTGGGCATCCGCACCGCCGAGGGGATCGTTCTGGCCGCGATGAGCCGGACCTCCTCGCCGCTGATGGAGGCCGAAAGCATCGAGAAGCTTCACAAGCTCGATGACCACGTCGCGACGGCCTCCGCCGGCCACGTCGCCGACGCACGCAAGCTCATCGACCTGGCGCGTCAACAGACCCAGGTCAACCAGCTACGGTACGGCGAGCCGGTCGGCATCGAGACGCTGACGAAACACGTCACCGACCACATCCAGGAGAACACCCAACTCGGCGGCACGCGCCCGTACGGCGCCGCGCTGCTCATCGGCGGGATCGAGAACGGCGAGCCGCGCCTGTTCGGCGCCGATCCCTCCGGAACGCCCCACGAGTGGAAGGCAACCGTGATCGGCGACGGCCGCGAGGAGATCCAGTCGACGCTCGAGGAGAACTGGACCGACTCGCTGAGCCTCGAGGACGGCATCGAGCTGGCGGTCACCGCGCTCGGCGAGTACGCCGACGACCTGACGGCGGCCGACCTCTCGATCGCCACCATCACCGAAGCCGACGGCTACCGGGTCGTCTCCGAAGGAGACATTACGGACGTCGTGCCGGACCTGCCGGCCGACGCGGACGCCGTAGCCGACGAGGAGGACGACGAACCGGCCGACGACGACGAACCGGCCGACGACGAGTAGCCCGGACCATCGTCGGGCGGTCCCGAAGATCGGAGACGGCCGACTGCGGGACGCAAGCGCTTTTACTCACGGGCGAGCCCTTCCGAACGAATGCGGCGATCAGTCGCGATCGGCATCGGCTGCTGTTTCGTCCTGCTCGTTGCGGGACTCGCCGGAGCTATCGCTCCAACGGCTGCCGAGGGAGGCACACCCGCCGCTGGGGAAGACGTAACCGCTGCCGGGGGAGACGTAACCGCCGCCGTCGTGGAAGGGACCGATCCCACGGGGACGACGGCGATCGGGCCGATACCCCACGAGCCGCAGGCCGATTCGGGCGGGTTCGACCGGAGCGTCTTCGAGATAACGGTCCGTCAAGACGGGCGCGGCGTGTGGACGCTGCGGTACGAACGCGTGCTCGAATCCGCGGACGAACGGGACTCCTTCGAGACGTTCGCGGAACGGTTTCGAACGGAGGAGACCGATCTCTACCGAAACTTCCGATCCGATGCGACCGGGCTCGTTGGAGCCGGCCAGAACGCGACCGACCGAGAGATGGCCGCCGACGGCTTCGGCCGTGACGCGTTCGTCCGGTCGACGATCGGCAACGACATCGGCGTCGTCGAGTTGCGGTTCACCTGGCACGGCTTCGGCGTCGTCGCGGGGGATACGGTCACCGTGGGCGACGTCTTCGAGGGTGGCTTCTACGTCGGCCCCGATCAGGAGCTCGTGTTCAAGCCGGGGGACTCGCTCGCCTTTCGATCCGTCGAGCCGGAGGGAACGCTCTCGAACCCCGATTCGCTGACCGACAGCGTGTCCGTCACCTGGGAGGGTGAGCGCCAGTTCACCGATCGACGGCCGTGGGCGGTCTTCGCGGTCGAGAACGCGACCGATCCCGGCGAGGAAACCGCGTCCGGCGGGAGCGACGCCACTGACTCTCCGACGGACGGAGCCGACCGGTCGGGGATCGACTCGGGACCCGGAACCGGCTCGGACGGTGAGCTGACGACTGATCCGGCCGGCGGACCCGAGGAGACGAACGACGGCGACACCGGATGGGTGCCGATCGTGGCGGCTCTCGGCGTCGTCGGACTGCTCCTCGGCATCGTCATCCGACGCCGCCTCGGCGACGAACCATCCGGCACACCGGCGACGACCCCGTCGGTGGCCGACCGGGATGAAGGCGGGGAGGGACCGGACACGGCCCGAACTGCCGACGGCCTCGATGATCCCGACCATATCGGCGGGCCGGACGATACGACCGCCGACCCCGACGGGGAGACCGCCGATCCGGACGGGGACACTGCCGATCCGAACCGGCGATCCCACGCGCGGGAGACGACCGCCGGTGGGTCACCGGCACCCGAACCCGACGCCGACGACAGCGATGTTCCGACCGAGACGGACGCGGCGCCGGCCGCGACGACGCCATCGATCCCCGACGAGGAGCTCCTCTCCGACGAGGATCGCGTCGTTCGGATCCTGCGTGAACACGGTGGCCGGGTGAAACAGTCCCGGATCGTCGACCGAACGGAATGGTCGAAATCGAAGGTGAGCGTGCTTCTCTCGGAGATGACCGACGAGGGAACCGTCTCGAAGCTTCGGGTCGGTCGCGAGAACGTCGTCAGCCTCGAGGGTCACGAACCCGACATCGTGGGATCGCCGTTCGACGATGACGGTGCGGAGACGTCGACCGGCGAATCGGCGTCCGAGGAGGAGGCAGACGACGGGGAATCGAACGCCGACGGGAAGTGACCACGGCCTCGTCGATCCCCGCACCCTGTCCCCAGATCCCACACCACGCGTCGTCTCGCGCCGCTTTTAGGCCCCGAGCGTCCATCGCGGATAATGAGTTATCGGATCGGTCTGGTCGGCAAGCCCTCGGTGGGCAAATCGACCTTCTTCAATGCGGCGACGATGAACGACGTTCCCGAGGGCGCCTACCCGTTCACGACGATCGACCCGAGCGTGGGCGAGGCGTACGTCAGGGTGCCGTGTGCGGCGCCGGAGTTCGATGAGACCTGTACGCCGAACGTCGGCGTCTGTCGGTCGGGAACGCGCTTCGTCCCGATCCGGCTCGTCGACGTCGCCGGGCTCGTCCCGGGCGCACACGAGGGGCGCGGCCTCGGGAACCAGTTCCTCACCGATCTGAACGAGACGGACGTGCTGGTCCACGTCGTCGACTTCTCGGGGACGACCGACATCGAGGGCGAGGCGACCGAGGGACACGACCCCCGCGAGGACATCGACTTCCTCGAGGAGGAGCTCGACCAGTGGTACCTCGACGTCCTCGAGAAGGGGATCGACAAGTACGAGACTCGATACCACGGATCTGATGCGGCGATCGAGGTCGAACTCGCAGAGCAGCTCTCCGCGTTCGGGATCACGAAGGACGGGGTCAAGCAGGTGATACTTGCCGAGGGGCTCGAACTCGACCCCGAGACGTGGGACGACGCCGACCGTGAGGAGCTCGCGCGGGAGATCCGCAAGCGGACCAAGCCGATGATCGTCGCGGCCAACAAGATGGACACGCCGGCGGCACAGGACAACTGGGAGGCGATCACGACCGATCCCGACTACGACCACCTCACGTTCGTCTCGACGAGCGCCCACGCGGAGAAGGCGCTCAAGAACGCCGACGAGTCCGGCGCGATCGACTACACTGCGGGCGACGACGACTTCGAGGTGCTCGCGGACCTCGACGACGAGCAGGCCGCCGGCCTCGACCGGATCGCGGAGTTCCTCGATGAATACGGTGGCACCGGCGTCCAGACGTCGCTCGAGGCCGCGGTCTTCGACGTGCTCGGCTGCATCGCGGTCTTCCCCGGGTCGGCGAACGGGCCGACCGACGAGAAGGGCGTCTTCCGGGACTGCTTCATCCTCCCGGAGGGGTCGACGACGGAGGACTTCGCCTTCCACATCCACTCGGACATCGGCGAGGGACTTCTTCACGGGCTCGACTGTCGGGCGGACAGACAGGTGTCGAAGGATCACGAACTCGAACATCGCGACGTGATCGAGCTGGTCTCCACGAAGCAGGCCGCACCGTAGGTCCCGAAGATCCCGAGACCCTGAAGACCCCGAGACCCTGAAGACCCCGAAGACGGTCCCGGGAGGTTCTTAACCGGCGGGGACGAAGCCGGCGGCGTGCAACCGGTCGAACGGTCCACGGTCGAGGGCGTCGATTACGGCTGGGTGATGCAGACGACGTTCGTCGTCACGATCCTCGTCGGCGCCCCGATCGTCGCGCTGGCGTCCACGCAGGTCGCGCTTCCGACGTGGGGCGCCCGCGTCGCCTTCGCGATCCGCGTCGGCGCACCGGTCTGGTTCGTGACAGCGATCGCCGTCTACACGTACGCGAAACGGACGAAGGCCGGCGACGTCGTCGACGCTGACTGATCGGCGTCGATGTCGTTTGGGAGCCAAATGATTTCGACGATCGTCGATCTAAACTTCCACGATGAACCGATAGAATGAGGTGTCGGCTGGGGAAATGGCCGGACAAGGATGTTCGACAGGGTTCTCGTGGCGAACCGCGGAGAGATCGCGGTTCGGGTGATGCGCGCGTGCGAGGAGCTGGGGATCGAGACCGTCGCGGTCTACAGCGAGGCCGACGCCGACGCTGGCCACGTCCGGTACGCCGACGTCGCCTACAACGTCGGGCCCGCGCGGGCGGCCGACTCCTACCTCGACCAGGAGGCCATCCTGGAGGCGGCTCGCGCTGCCGACGCGGACGCGATCCACCCCGGATACGGCTTTCTCGCGGAGAACGCGGCCTTCGCCGAGCGCGTCGAGGCGGCCGACGGGATCACGTGGATCGGCCCGTCGGCGGCCGCGATGGAACGCCTCGGGGAGAAGACCCAGGCCCGTCGCGTGATGCAGACGGCCGACGTGCCGATCGTCCCCGGAACCACCGAACCGATCGCGGACGCGGACGCGGTTCGTGCGTTCGGTGAGGAGCACGGCTACCCCGTTGCGGTCAAGGCCGAGGGCGGCGGCGGCGGCCGCGGGATGAAGGTCGTCGAGAGCGCCGACGAGGCCGACGACCAGTTGGAGTCGGCAAAACGGGAGGGCGAAGCTTACTTCTCGAACGACTCCGTCTACCTCGAGCGATATCTCGACTCCCCACGACACGTCGAGGTACAGATCATCGCCGACGACGACGGAACCGTAGTCCATCTCGGCGAGCGGGACTGCTCGCTCCAGCGCCGCCACCAGAAGGTGGTCGAGGAGGGGCCCTCCCCCGCGCTCTCGCCCGCACTCCGGGCGGACATCGCCGAGGCGGCCCGACGCGGCGTCGCCGCCGCCGACTACACCAACGCGGGGACCGTCGAGTTCCTCGTCGAGGAGGATCCGGACCGCGATCCCAACGAGCCGCTCGGACCCGACACCGATTTCTACTTCCTCGAGGTGAACACCCGGATCCAGGTCGAACACACCGTGACCGAGGCGCTCACCGGGGTCGACATCGTGGCCGAGCAGATCCGCGTCGCCGCGGGCGAGGGGCTCTCCATCGACCAGGACGACGTCGACCTCAACGGCCACGCGATCGAGTTCCGGATCAACGCGGAGAACGCCGCCGACGAGTTCGCGCCGGCCAGCGGCGGTCGGCTCGAGACCTATGACCCACCCGGCGGGATCGGCGTCCGCGTCGACGACGCGCTCAGGCAGGGTGACGAACTCGTCACCGACTACGACTCGATGGTCGCGAAGCTGATCGTCTGGGGAAGCGACCGCGAGGAGTGTCTCGATCGGTCACGACGCGCCCTCGCCGAATACGACGTCGAGGGCGTCACCACGATCATCCCGTTCCATCGGCTGATGGTCGAGGACGACCGCTTTCGCGACGGGACTCACACCACGACCTACCTCGACGAGTCCCTCGATCCCGACCGGATCGACGCGGCCCAGGACCGCTGGGGCGATGAGACGCCGGTCGAGGACGCGGACGCGACGACCGATGTGGACGACGCCGAGACCAGCGAGCGCGAGTTCACGGTCGAGGTGAACGGCAAACGCTTCGAGGTCGCCCTCGAGGAGCGGGGTGCCCCCGCCGTCCCCGCGATCGAGGACCTCGCAGACGCCGGCGCGGCCGCAGCTGGTGGCCGACCCGGCGCCGGCGGACCCGGTCGGCCACCCCACGTCGGTCCCGGAGACGCCGATGGCTCGTCCGGATCCGGCGGCGACACCGGGACGACGGACGACGCGGTCGAAGGTGCCGAGGGCGGTGAGGCGATCGACGCCGAGATGCAGGGAACGATCCTCTCGGTCGATGTGACCGAGGGCGATGAAGTTGCCGCCGGCGAGGTCGTCTGCGTGCTGGAGGCGATGAAGATGGAGAACGACGTCGTCGCCGAGCGTGGCGGCACGGTCGCGAGCGTGCACGTCACCGAGGGGGACAGCGTCGATATGGGCGACCCCCTCGTCGTGCTCGAGTGAGACGCCGGCGAGGGCGTCGACGCCACTCCGACTCCACCCCCGGCCACGTCCCTGCTCGGTCCCTACTCGACCCCGGACCGATCGCCGGTGAGCCGGTCGAGTTCGGCGAGGTACTCCTCACGAGGGACCTGGTACGGCTCGTGGTAGTCGACCGCGCCGTCGGCGAACCCCGCCGCGAGGTCGACGAGCGCGTCGACGGCTGCCTCGCGATCGTCGTACGTCTCGGCGGTGACCTCGACCTCCGGCTCGAGGAACAACACGATGTGCCACTCGTCGGTCTGGTACTGGCCCGCTCCGGGACGGGGGTCGCGCGAGCCGTTGGTCAGGTAGATCGTCGGCAGACACGCGGCCGGAAAGTCGTCCTCGGTGAACACGTCGGGCCGAAACGCGACGATCGCGCGCCCGTTCGGCTCCTCGTTCCAGACGCGCCAGCCGTCGGGGAGATCGGGAAGACTCATACCGGTCGTTGATCGCGAACGGTTGAAAGCCCCGCGTTCGCCGGAGTACGTCCATCGCGATCGGTCACCGACGCGAACGCCCGGCACCGGCCGGTCATCGATCGACACCGATCCGAGCCGGGTCGACGATCCCCCGATCGGCCAGCGCCAGGGCGCCAAGCCCGATCGTCACGAGCAGGAACGCGAGCAGCGACAGCCGAGGGATCGTGAAGACGCCGAGCCCACGCCACTGGACCGCGGTACAGGCCCCGTCGAGCCCACAGGTCGCACTCGGAGCCAGCTGGAGCCAGACGTGGGACGCCGACACGCCGATCCCGAGGACGGCGACCGGGAGGGCGGTTCGCCACGTTCCGACCCGATCCTCGAGGGTGCCGACGCCGAGGATCACGACGAGCGGATACATCAGGATTCGCTGGTACCAACAGAGTTCACAGGGAACCAACCCGAGTCCCTCGCTGAACCAGAGGCTGCCGGCCGTGGCGACCGCGGCCACGATCGCACAGCTGCCGAGGACGGAGCGGGCGCGCATATCCACGATCGAACCGGCGTCGGCATAAAGGATCCAGAACGCCGCCGCCCGTCGCGACGGTCACCCGTCGTGCCGGCGGCCGGTCGATCGCGAGACCGACGGCTCGCCGTGAATCCCTCAAAAGAATGCTCGGTCAGGGATTTGAACCCTGGTCGTCGGCTCGAAAGGCCAACATGATTGGCCGGACTACACCAACCGAGCGTCGACATTCGAACCGAGTAGAGGGATCCTAATAAATCCCTTCAATCGCGTGCGCCGTGTGGGTTGGACACAGTCCCGCGACGTCGACGGCCCCCGACGTCGCCGCCCTCACGACGCCGGCGTCCCCGCACGATTCCGGCGCCGATCGTCACTCGCCCTCGAACTCGGGTTCCTCGTCGCTCATAAAGGCGGTCATCCCGGTCATCACGTCCTCGGTGCTCATCAGCTGGCCGAACGCCTGCGCCTCGACGGCCAGCCCGGCCTCGGCGTCGGTGCGTCCCGCGTGGATCGCCCGCTTCGTGTACCGCTGTGCGATCGGCGGGCCGGCCGCGAGGTCTGTGGCGAAGGCGAGTGATCGGTCCTCAAGGTCACCGGAGTCAACGACCTCGTTGAGGAAGCCGTATTCCGCCATCGTCTCGGCGTCGTACCGGTCGGCCGTGAAGATGATCTCCTTTGCCTGCCCCTCCCCGACGATGCGCGGCAGTCGCTGTGTGCCGCCCCAACCCGGCATGATCCCGAGGTTGTGCTCGGTTTGCCCGAACTCCGATCCCACCGACGCGATCCAGATGTCCGCGGCGGCTGCCAGTTCCATCCCGCCGCCCAGACAGTAGCCGTTGATCCCGGCCACGACCGGCATACCGATCCGTTCGAGTCGACCGAGGGTCTCCTGACCCCGCTTCGAGAGTTCCGTGATCTCGATCGGGTCGGCCCCGCTCGCGGCGATGCTCTGGACGTCCGCACCGGCCGAGAAGGCCCGATCGCCGGCACCGGTAACCAGGACGGCGCGTGCGTTCTCGTTCGCGGCCAGCTCATCGATCGCGGCGTCGAACTCGGTCAACAGGTCCTCGGTGATCGTGTTCATCCGGTGGGGGCGGTCGATCGTGACCCGGCCGACGCCCTCGTCGGTGACGCGAACGTCGAGCGTCTCGTAATTCGTCCTCGATACGGAACCGGTCACGTCATCCGCATCTGCGTAAAACCCACCTCGATCGGCGGTCTCGATCAACTCGTCGGTCGGCCGGTATCGGTCGGCGCCCGTCTTCTCGTACCGGTCTCGCAGGACTTCGAGCACCATCCCGACACCTGCCTCGTCGGCCAGCCGTGCCGGTCCCTGGGGGAAGCCGGCCCCGAGCGTGACCGCTTCATCGATCGCCTCGACATCGGCGACGTCGCGTTCGATCAGCCCGGCGACCTCGTTGGCCATCACCGCAAGCAGCCGGTGACGGATCGTGTCGTCACCGGCGTCGGCGGGGATCGTGGCACCGTCGTTCTCGTAGTCGTAAAAGCCGACGTCCGACTTCTTGCCGAGTTCGTCGGCCTCGACCCGTTCGACGATCAGCGGAGACGGTCGATACGCGTCGCCCAGTTCCTCCTGGAGGTATTTGAGAACGTGATAGGCGACGTCGATGCCGATCCGATCCGCGAGCTCGAAGGGCCCCATCGGAAGCCCGATGTCGAACTTCGCCGTCGAATCGACCGCCGCCATCGTCGCGCCGCCGTCGTTGACGATCCACGCGGCCTCGTTCAACAGCGGCATGAGGACCCGGTTCACGATGAATCCGGGACTGTCCTTGCGAACGCGGACCGGCGTCTTCCCGAACGACTCCGCGAGTCCCTCGATCAGTTCGAGAACGTCCGGATCGGTGTGTGCGCCGGCGATCACCTCGACGAGTTCCATCCGAACGGGCGGGTTGAAGAAGTGCATCCCGCAGAACCGCGCCGGTCGGTCGGTCAGTTCCGAGAGATCGGTGATCGAAATGCTGGAGGTGTTCGACGCAAAGACGGCGTCCTCGGGCGCGTATCGCTCGATCTCCGTGTAGACGTCGGTTTTGATCTCCAACGTCTCGGGCACCGCTTCGATCACGACGTCGGCGTCCTCGACGGCCGCCTCCACGTCGACGAGCGGCGTGACCCGGTCGAGCGCCGCCTCGGCCTCGGCGTCGGTGAGACGGTCCTTCTCGGCCAGCTTCCCGAGCGACCACTCGATGCGCTCGTAGCCGTTGTGAACGAACTCCTCGGTGATGTCCCGCATCCGGACCTCGTAGCCGGCCAGCGCGGCCAGCTCGGCGATCCCGTGTCCCATGTTCCCCGCACCGAGAACCGTCACCAGATCGACGTCGGCGAGTCGCATACTCGGTCGGTCGCTCCGTGCTCGGTTCAACGTTTTCCCTCGACGGGCGACGGCAGCGAGGCACGGACGAAACCGTGATGCGCGCCGAGCGACTACCACGCGCTTGTGAGTTCGGATCCACTTCCGTCGGCGGTGGAGGAGACGCTCCGGGCGGACCCGGTCGTGAGCCAGCTCATCGATCGCCACGGGCCGTTACACGTTACGCCCGCCGAGGTGCCGTTTCGGCGGCTCTGTACGTCGATAATCAACCAACAGCTCTCGACGGCCTCCGCCGACGCCATTCGAACACGGACGTTCGACGTGCTCGGGGGTACCGTCACGCCGGAGACGGTGCTGGCGGCTGACGAGGAATCGCTCCGAGAGGCGGGGCTGAGCGCGACGAAGGTCGAGTACCTCCGGTCGGCGGCCGAGGCGTTTCGTGATCGCGATCTCACGCCGGCAGGACTCGCGGACACGACCGACGAGGATGCGATCGCCGATCTTACCCGGATCCGTGGCGTCGGGGACTGGACCGCGCGGATGTACCTCATAGGTCTTTCAAGTTCTTGAATTTCTCTGTAAGATCGCCAAGGAGGGAAATGGAAGAATCGGGGGATGTGATCCCCCTTGGCTATGAATCCCGGATTTAAACCGGGAAGCGCCTAGAAGCAGAGGCGTTTTAATTTATACACTACTAACTTAAATAAATTCCGATTCGTGGTAAAATAATCTCTAGAATTAGTCGATCGCAAATCACTATCTGAGAGTACATATCAGATTAATAATAACTGAAAGTAATGAGTATATAACAGCCAAAGGGGATTGGGGCCTTCACGTCGCTAATCTAAAAACCAACCCCCGGTATACTGTTATCCCCTGAATATAGAACTTTAACACCCTTCAAACTACAAAATCCTAATTACAGACTAACCTAGTCAGCCAATCTATGAGATATCCTAATTCCCGCAATATCGGGGAGTATAGGCCCTGATACCTCAAATCTAGGTGGTTACTATATTCTATATACTCTAAAACGGGGGTATTCGGGTTTATATTGATTATTCTCTCTTCTAAGTCGGTAATCTTGGGTAGAAAGAAGAGATATTTTTGCAAAGCTTTGTCTAATCTTGTAGGAGGTTACTGGGGGTTGTTTTGGAGTAAGTAGATTCTTTGGGGTTTGAATCTTGTCTACTCCTATGGAAATTCCCCAAATATGGACTACCTTGGGAGTAGTTCTAGCCTCGTTTCTTGGTGGTATAGTTGCCGTTCTAATAGGTCAATTTCTCTCATTCTACAGGGAACAAATAGACAGGATCCAAGAGCTACAAACGACAATCAGGTTAGTCAATCACCTTGATGAAGATACTGTAGTAAGTACGGATAACCCTCAATACATTAGAGATTTGAAAGAGGATCTTAAAAGAAATTATTTTAGAAACAAATGGTGGATAAGTAACGAGGTACAGAACGAAATTGAAAAATTATTCCCTATTCTCGAAGAGTCGGAAGTTTGTTCTAATAATATCAAAGAGTTATATGATACGATGAAACTTGGCGTAAACAGGGAGATGAGTATGGAAGGATGGGCGGCAGGAGAACGTAACAAAGAGATTCTCAAGGAAAACATAAATGAAGCCAATGATATCTCGGGAGAAGCTTTGGAGAATCTGGAAGATCCATCTTTCAGGAAACATATATGGCGTTTCCTTGGCAGAGTGAATTAGAGACATAAGTACCAAATTCTGTAAATGGGGTGGATAAGTATGAGTCTACTATTCAGGGAAGAACGAGCGAATTGGGTAAAAATTCTGGAAGAGATGTATGAATATAAGATGGCTATTGGACCGGATTACCAATTAGCGGAGGATATCGATTTGGAAAATCCGATATTCATAGATCAGTTGATCAAATTAAATACATTAGCTGATAACCTAAATTTGGAAATAACTGATTTAGAAGATTCTATAAACTTCCTAAAGTCTGCTGGACTAGTAAGAGAGTATGAAAGTGATGATGGTAGTTCGTTTGGACTCAATCAAGAGGGGCTACAGCTAGCTCATCAGATTAAAACTGAACGACAGAGAAGGAATACTAATCTTATATTGGTAGCTCTTACTGCGATTCTAGCGATTCCGCTATTAGTCGATGTTATCAGGTGGATCTGTGGTGTAGTATAGTTTTTAGTTCGAATGTAACGACTTTCCAATCAACTTTCTTCCTCTAATTGGCTTGCATCAAGTTCCCCTTTGAGGTAGTTTCTCCCCGATTCGGTGATCTTGTATTTCCCTCTCTGTTCCTTTTCGATTAATCCGTAATTAGTCAGTATCCTGATCCGAGAAGCTACTCCTTCCCTAGAGCGATCCAAATTGTAGGCGATAATCGAAGGGCTAAGAACAAGTTCAGAGGAAGCTAATATCTCCAAAATTTCATCGTCTAGAGAGGTTTGCCATTCCCCTCTTTTGCGGCGCATTACTAGCTATACATCGATACTAGGTGGATAACTTCTTTTACTTGTAAATACCTAAACACTAATTAGTATGTGAGTAATTACGAATTAGTAACCAAAGTTTTATAGAGCTAATCTATTATTATCGACATTATGGTCCGACGTAGAAAGGTCCTCATTGGAATTGGAACGAGCGTAGCTCTAGCAGGCTGTAGTGGTGACACAAATAACGATCAACCGGAAGAAAATCAAGAATCCGAACCTGAAGAAGAAACCGAAGAAGAGCCTGAAGAAGAATCACAAAGTGAAACTGAGGCAGTATTTGAAGTTGTAGAAACCGTTGATGAAACTAATTTCCTTTCAACAGATGAAATATCAGTCGGAGGTGTAGTTGAGAATACAGGCGGAAGTGTAGGAGAACAAACTGTCGAAATACAAGATCCTGCAGGTAATACTGTTGCTTCTGAAGAAGTAGAATTAGAGTCGGGAGAGACATATAACGCTGTTATCAACATCGAACCCGGTACTTTCCAAGCAGGAGAATATGAGATTATTATACTAACTGAAGATGACGAGGTATCTTATACAATAACAGTTAGTGAACCTCAGGAAGAGACTGGTGATTCCGGGTATCAAGTAAGAGTAAGATACGATGGAGAATGGTCCGGCTCAATTAGCGGGGATGGTTCTTCAAGATCTGTAGATGGTTCAGGGACAGAAACATTTGATGTTGATGGAGACCCATTTATTGTTTCTGCCAATGCTCAAAAGGAAGATGATAGTTCAGATGAGTTAGTAATAGAAATTCTTGAAGATGGTGAGGTTATTGCCTCTAAAAGAACATCTGCCGAATACGGTGTTGCTCAAGTCACCTCAGAAGATGGTATTGATGAAGGTGGTGATTCTGATTCAACAGATGATAGTGGTGATTCTGATTCAACAGATGATAGTGGTGATTCTGATTCAACAGATGATAGTGGTGACTCAGGTTCCTCTTACGAAGTCAGAATAGAATATGATGGAGAATGGTCTGGAGCCGTCGGTAGTGGCGGTTCGGCAAGTTCAGTTGATGGCTCAGGGACAGAAACAATTGAGATAGACGGAGATCCCGATATCATATCTGCTAATGCTCAAAAGCAGGAAGCTAATTCTGACGAGTTGGTTGTTCAGATACTAAAAGATGGAGAGGTAGTTAAAGAAAGCAGTACAACTGCAGAGTATGGTGTAGCTCAGGTAAGCTATTCGAATTATTAGTTCTCTCACCCTACTTCTTCTTCCTTTTCGCAGATAGGACAATACCATTCCTCTTCTTCGTAATCATACAACGGTTCATTTCGGCATTTGAGGTGAGTTATCTTGTACTGATACAAGCTATTCAGATTTTTATCACCTTCTACGGTGATTGTATCATTCACTATTTCCCGAGCGATTCTCTGCCATTGTGCTAAGATTTTGGGCCTTTCTTCTTCGGATATATCGGGTACGTATTTGTCTAGATTAACCCGGATCCGATCGACCGTATATCCTTCAGGAATATCCTGCTTAATCTCGTTTGAAATTTGAGTCATATCTAATCTCATTTGTCTAAAACCCCATTATAAATTAAATCCGTCCCTTCTTGCGATTATACCTGATTTTCTCACGTTAACAAAAGAAGAAGGAAGTATTATATATCATACATTACCCTCTTCAAGTTCAGAATTATATTTTGAATTAACATTATATAGTTTAGTTAGGTATCCTTCGGTGATTTGTTTATTCTTAATTATCTTTCCTTCTTTTTCGATCATACCTTCAGCTTGGAGAACTTTGATACTCCGATATACAGGATCTTCTTTAACAGTAATTCTTTCAGCTATCTCTTCAATAGTCATTGAATCGTTAATCCAAATCTGATAAGCAGTTTCATATTTAGCACTAAATGATACTCCCTCACAATAACACCAATCTACGGAAGTAGCATACTCTATCAGAGCCTTCCGGTGAGAATCATATTTGGAGTAATAAGTCTCGAAAGGAACCATATCCATCAAAAGACGAACTATATTCTCATTATTACCGAAGAAGAATCCGATATAATTTGCTAGTATACACTCTGCCTTTCCCTGTTTATTGGATCCGGGTATATCCTCAAAATTACCATTCCAGAGCTTGATAAACAATTCTTGTCCCTTCCAATCCCCATATTTCATATATTCTAGCCTATCGTTAAACGAATGTTCTACATAGGGGACATTCTCTTTGTATTCTTCTTTGATATTGATTTTCGGACGGGGGGAAGGAACATTACCTATATCTTGAGAGTCATAATCGGGTTCGGTATCTCCCTCCAAGCCAAGCAGATCCCCTATCCTCTCAATTGAATCAATCCCCATAGGAGGGGCTTCGGGGTTTATTGAGGCTGTAATATATCGATCCGTTCCTTCCCCGTTACACGGTTTTTCTCCCGAACAATAGATATGAGATATTTCAGAGGGAGGGAGGGGAGTAGCTCCATTAGTGATTAGCTCTAAATCTGCTTCGTCGTTATCTCTAATACTTGTTATAGTCGTCTTATAGCTGTTAAGAAGATTGTAGGCTTCTTTGTTTTCGATCCGAACAAGTCGGTTATGTCCCCCGTGGGGAGAATGGAATGAGATTACCGTATGAGGCTCAATTACCGCCTTCAAATCTTCAGGTAATATACCCTCCCGTTCTACATCGAAGAGAACCCAAGTCGTACCATTGAACCACTTCCCGAGAATAAGGCCAATATTCCCACCTTCAGAAAGGTGATTCTTAGCTTCTTGTTCATCAATTAGATTTTCTTTCCTCTGCCACCCTGAACTACTCCGATACTTTTTGAGGTTATCTAATGGGATGTATACCGGATAATCAGGAATTAAATCGCAAATGCGATCGAATATAGTGCTATAAGATACGGTTTTATTGTCTATTCTACTGTCTAAGTCCGCAAAAGTTAAATAGTTATCAGAACGTATAGGTAAGTGCAAAGGCATACTTCCTTCCTTCCTCCCCGCTCCAACGGGGAAGTTTGCTAATTTCAGTAGTTACCTCGATTGGATTTATTTTAGATTATCGTGGATTCTCTTTGAATACTTGAACTTTTAAGACTTTCTCAGAGAACCTTATCCGGATCTACCCAAGCGATCACATCTCCGTGCTTTTGGTTTTCTACAATATCGATACCGTCAGCCTCTCTATTATCCAAAATCTCGTATCGTAGATCCGTGTTATCCGTTTGAATCCGAACCCTATCACGATCCGAGTATTTGACGATCTTGGTATCCCCGTTATGCTTAGATATGACGTCAGAAGCCTGCTGTTCCTCAAGAATCTCTTCAGCCATTTCTTCCCATACTCCGTGATCCCAAGCAGAACGAAGAGCCTCCTTCTCTTCCGAGGAAAGCTCTGCTACTTCAGCTTCAGGTTCAGACTCTTCTTCTTCCTCAAATTGAGCCATCAATTCGGCTTCAAGTTCAGCCTCTTCAGATTCTTCACCTTGGATAACCTCCTTAAATTCGCCGGCCGTCAATTCGGTAATCGGTCGATCTTCCGGCGTTTTCAACCAATCTCTGTTCCGTTTGGCTTCCTGAAGCTGTTCTTCGAATTTCTGTTCTCTGTATCCCGCTTCGTCAAGCCGGTCATACCACCTTTGGCGATCGCGAGCCTTCTGTTCCTTATAGGATAGGTGAGACTCTTCCTCTTCCTTCGAAGAAGGATTCTCCAATTCTTCTGCCTTCTGAAGCTCTTCAAGCTCTTCGTCAGTAAAGATAGACTCAAGCATTGAATCCCGTTCCATAGACGGGTTAATCTCAAAGGAAGTACCTTCGGGATTATCAGAGCCTAACTCCAATTCGACCGAAACCCCTTCTTCTTCCTCTGGAGAATATGCCTCATTTACTAAATCAGCCTTAGCGGCTTGAGATAGCTCCGAGACTGCATAACCTTGGTATTGGTTATCATCCGCGACTTTCCAGTTTTTGCCAAGCTCTGCTATTTCGCTCTTCGAAACTTCCCGTTGAACTTGGGCACCGGGCCCATCGTGATAAACTGTAATTTTATTAGACATAAAAAATCATTCCTTAAAAATATCTTCGACAAAATCCTCGATGATTAAACTCGCCATTTCCTCTTCGCTCCTATCGCTCTTTTTACAGATATAGCTAAAACGATCGGAGTGATATTCCTCTAAATCAATCTCTAGCTTGTTACTCATAATTGTCTCCATCTAAATAGTTATCTAAAATCTGACTAGCATATTCGTGCTTATTGAGGTTAGTACCCTTAGACATTTCTCTGATAAATTGACTATTCTCTTCCGAAAGGGAAATGTGGAAAACGTCGCTCATAGCCCTAATTCCTCCCTCAAGAAGGAGCTATACGAATCTCCATACTCCATTCTTTCCTGTAATTCCTCCCGAATATCGGGAGTAACACTTATTGTCGTGAACCGCTTTTCGTTTTCTGTCATCTTTCATTATGTAATTTGGCTTATAACCTTATAATACTTACGAATTAAACTTTACAAAGATAGGGAAAAGTCCTTTCTAGAAAAATAATCTGTGAATTTTGAGTCTAATTTTAGTGCTTTCGGGAGATATCCATTGTCAAGAACCACTTACGTAAAAATTGGTGCTTAGCTAGATAATATCATAACGGGTTTCATTGTTCGTTAATCTGATATAAATAACTTATAGTAATATATGTAGTTAGTAATAATCAATAGTAATCTAACTCTATTCCAAAAGCTGTCTCTCTTTTCTTTTCTCTCTTTAGATTCTTCTAGAGTATCTCTAATGTACTCTCTGTCTCTTGTTTTCTGTGAGTCTCTAATCTCACTAGTACGATCGTCACTCTTCCTCTCTCTTCTTCCTCCCTCAAATCAATTCTAAGCTCTGTGAGACACACCTCTGAAGGGCCTATGAGACATTCAGTACAATACGATGGAAACCACTCACCTACAGAAAGAATCTCAAGAGCTTGGTTCAATGGCTACTATCGAACCTTAGAGCGAAAAGCAGGGTATCCCCTTCCCCTTCGATCGGGGTTAGGGTAGTCCGAGCCAAGATTCAATCAGGATCCTCTTCTTCCTTTGTGTTTCTCATAGAAGGACATAATAGGGTAAATCAGGGGTACCTATCAAATACCATACTGTAATCAGGGTCTATATCCTCTATTTTCTACCTAAAATCACCGCTAAATATCGGTGATTGTACTGCCTTCTTGCGATTCTAGCTCTAGGTACACAAGTTCAGATAAGTACCGCTATCCAGAATTGTAGTGCCATACTAGGTTATGTCGTTACCAAAAGGGGAGAATCTAAAACTGGATACCTTCGATCTTATCAGAGGTATCTTCGGGCGAGATAGGTAGATATTCTATGGTAGTATCCAGCTTAGCATGACCTAATCGTTTCTGAATTGTTCTCAAGTCGACATCGTTCTTCAGAAGGTGCATAGCATGTCCCCGGCGGATAGCGTGTGAGGTTATCTCGTGTATCTCCCTCCCGGCGGTATCTACTTTCCTCACAGACTGAATTTGCCCCTCCGAAGCAGCCTTCTTTATTACCTTGTTTGGCCTATCCCTTGGGAATTTCTCACTCCTATGAGTCAGAAAGAGATAATCAGACTCCGAAGCTTTGGTGTATGACTCACGGTATCCGCCGTTAATCCATTCATTCAGCCACCAATTCAGGGAAGGTTTGAATGTAACCGTTCGTTCGGTCCCGATCTTGGGGGACCAAAATTCATCTAACTTGTTCTCTGCTAAGTTCACGTCAGACACCTTCAATTCAGCTACTTCTCCCTCCCGCAAAGCAGTATGCCACATAAGCCGAATCATACACTCATTCCTGAAAGCCGGGGAAGCGACGTTATTACAGAGAATCTCTTTTTGTTCTCTGGTTACATACGGCTTCTCCGATTCGGTTTCTTCTCTTGTCTTATCGGGGAGGTAGTGGCTTCGTTCATACAAATCCTCAAAGGGAGTTTCATCAATAACAGAATGGAAACCCGCTAAGTCGTCGTATAGCAGTTTGATACTATCCCACCGGCTTTTCATCGTATTACGTGCGTATCCGTCGTCTTTCAGAGAGAGGAAGTAACGGTGTATCAGGGACTTGTGTCGGTCCCGTTCGATCGGAACGAAGGCCTTGTTATTACTATCCAGCCACTTCAAAAACTGTCTCACGTCGCTCTGTCTCTTCTTGTATGAGGCTTTGGAGTCATACATTAACTCCTTATCTTCAAGCCATTCAGAGACAACTTGAGGGGTATTCATATCTTATCCCCCTTCTTACGGTATCTAATGTCCCCTTCTTCGGTCCCGATCACAGATTCGACTTGTCCGGTTTGGGTAGCCAACTTGTCTAGGACATTTTCCACCGTTTCGGTATCCACCGGTCCCCCTATCTTCTCTGCTACCCGTTCGGGAGTGATCGGAGAAGCCATATCTCCCTCAGGAAGGGTAGCAAACACTTCACTCCGAAGATTCTGATTAGAGGGAGTTTGGTTTTCAATGATGCCCTTCAATTCCTGAAAGTCGGTTCCCATACCCCGGATAGCACTTTCAAGAGCTTCTACCCTCTCTGTAAGCTCTGCTACCTCTTTGGATCCGTTGTGAGAACTATCCTGATTTTCGCTGCTAATCTCCCGTTCTACAGAGATTCTAATCAAGTCAGACATAGTAGAAAACCGGGGATCCTCTGCTACAGCTTCGTTCCATCGTTCTTTTCGTTCGGAGTTGACTGCTATGTTTATCTGAGGTTTCCTCTTACCCATATCTCCCCATTTATCTCTCCCGCGCTAAAAGTCTTTACAGGGAATTTCTTGAAATACTATAACCTATGTACTGCATCTTCGTGCTCGGGCGCGAGGACGTGCTGCCGCTCGGGGACCTCGCCGTGCGGAAGGGGATCGAACAGCTGTATGCGGACGGTAACGACCTCTCGCGTGGGGAGATGCGGGAGATCGCGGAGCCGTGGCGACCCTACCGGAGCTACGGGACGCGATACGTCTGGGCAGCCTACGAACGGTGAAGCGAACAGCCGGTATCGGGGGGGTCCGGACGTTGCCGGGCCAGGGATCACCCGCGACGCCGGACCAGGAACCACACGCGACGGGGATACCGGACACCCGCGATCCGTCGCGCGACGACGGCTAGGTCACGCGGCGGCGTGTGTCGTGATCGGGTATATACCTACGTCCCAGCGACGGTTCGAACGGTCGCGTTACGTGAGGGGACGGGGCGAACGCGAGCGTCGAGTCACTCCTCGAGGAGCTCGGGATCCTCGGCGTCGGATCGGTCGTCGTCGACGCGCTTGCGGACGTCGACCCGGTAGTGTTCGAGGATGTCGCGACCGAGCAGCAGCGGGTACTCCATATGGCCGCGATCCTCGACGCTTGCCGTGACGGTGTGCTGGGTGCCGCCGATCCCGATCACCAGATCGACGACCGGACGTGCCTTCCCGGATTTGTTGCTGCCGGATTTGACCCGTGTCATACTCTTTATCGGGCCGGCGCCGATCTCGGCGGCCAGCGAGGTGTCGATGCTCGTTCGGGTGGCGCCGGTGTCGGACTTGGCGAGCGCCTGGACGGATCCCGACGTCCCCGTGGCGACGACCTCCTCGATGTAGCCGATGATCGGCGCGTCCTCGAAGAGAGATTTCGACACCGGCGGTGCACACGAGGGTCGCGAGTCGTCGAGGGTGCCGGCGAGCGTCTTGACTCGGTCCTCGTCGACGGTGCCGCCGACCTTCTCGATCGCAAGTTTGGCGATGTGGGGGGCCGGCGAGACGCCGGTCGCTTCGAACAGTCCCTTGAATCCGGCGGTCGGATTCACTTCGAGGACGTACCAGCCGTCGTATCCCTCGATGAGGTCGACGCCGGCGTAATCGAGCCCCATCACCTCGGAGGCATACAGGGCCATCTCGGCGGCTTCATCGGGCATATCATCGAGTGCGTTCTCGACGTCGCCGCCGAGGGCGACGTTCGTTCGCCAGTCGCCCTCCGGGGCGTATCGGTACATCGCCCCGACGATCTCGTCGCCGACGACGTAGACGCGGAGGTCCCGATGGTCCTCGTCGTCGCGCTCGATCAGGCGTTGGAGGAACGCCTGCCGGTTTCCGACCTTGGGGTTGACCGGCTCGGTCAGGTCTACCTTCCAGGTGCCGCCGCCGTGAGTGCCGATCGCGGTCTTGTAGACGCCGACGTCGCCGAACCGCTCGCGGCCCTGGTTGAGCCGTTCGTTCGAGAGCGCGAGCAGGGCGTCCGGAACCGGCACGTTCCAGTCGGCGAGCGTCGCTGCGGCCGCGAACTTGTGTATCGCGGCGAGGACGGCATCGGGCTCGTTCAGCATCGGCCGGATGCGCTCGAAGGTGGTCGCAAGCCCCAGGTGTTCGGCGGGCTGGTCGGTGTTCGAGAGCAACAGCCGGTTGAGGACCACGTCGACGTCGGGCTCGATGCTGACGTGCCCGTCGGTGACCTCGATCGCGGTGTTCTCCTTGCGCAGCCAGAACGGCTCGTGGCCGAGGTCCTCGATGGCGTTCAGGATCGCCTTCGTCTCCTTGCTGTTGTGTAACGACAATACCCCGACGCGAGCGGTGTCCCCGGTCATCGATCGATCGATCGGCGGGATCCGGGTAAAAACATCCGGTATCAATCGTGATATCGGAGTGGTCGCGAAGGCGGAGTATCGAGGTGATTCGTCGCATCGCGCCATCGAGGCGCCCGCAAAACGTGCTCTCGAAACGTTCTGGGGGACGTCGAGAACGGGAGCGGCACGATGACGTCTCCACGACGGCATATATATACCGCCGCCGGCGCTCGGGGACGTATGAGCGACGACGAGGCCTTCACCTATAACGGAGGGCGAGTCGGACCCGGCGAGCGGCAGAACATCCGGTACGGGATCAGCGAAACCTATCTCGGGGACCCCGTCCGCATCCCCGTCACCATCATCAACGGCGCGGATCCCGGCCCGACGGCGTTCCTGTCGGCTGCGGCCCACGGCGACGAGCTCAACGGCATCGAGGTCGTCCGCGAGGTCGCAAACGAGTGGGACCTCTCGGAGTTGGCCGGCACGCTCGTGTGTCTCCCGGTGTTGAACGTCCCCGGGTTCCTCGCCCAACAGCGGTATCTCCCGGTCTACGACCGCGACCTCAACCGGTCGTTCCCGGGCAAGGAGGGATCGACGAGCTCGAAGCGGATGGCCCACCGTATCTTCACGAACTTCATCGAGCCCTGCGACATCGGACTCGATTTTCACACCTCGACCCGCGGACGGACGAACATGCTTCACGTGCGCGCGGATATGGCCGATCCGGACGTCCACCGACTCGCGCTGGCGTTCGGATCGAACGTCGTGATCGACAGCGAGGGCCCGAGCGGGACGCTCCGCGGAGAATCGACCGCTGCCGGGATCCCGACGATCACGATCGAGATGGGCGAGGCGCATCGGTTCCAGCGGGGCCTGATCGACGAGGCGCTTGCGGGCGTCGATTCGACGTTCGCCGAGTACGGTCTCCGTGAGCGGTCGTCGGTTCGCTGGCCTGGCTGGCGCACGATCATCTCGGGGTCAGATGAGAAGACCTGGATACGAGCTGACGACGGAGGGATCGTGGATATGCACTACGAGCGCGGATCGTTGGTCCACGAGGGAGACCGGATCGCGACGATCACCAATCCGTTCAAGGCCGACGACGCCACCGTCGAGGCGCCGTTCACGGGGCTGCTCGTCGGGATCCTCGAAAACCCCGTCGTGTATCCCGGAAACCCGCTGTGTCATCTCGTCGAACTCGATGCCGGCGTCCGCCGGGTCATCAAACGAGAGCAGTCGTTCGCGGACGGGGCACCATCGTGAGACGCCGAACCGTCGCCGTGCACCGATCGACGGCCACCGCGATCGCCGCATCCATCTCCCGACGCGGGATTTATACGATCCGATGACGTACCGCGGATCAATGGCAGATAGCGAGGACGTGGACCCGACTCCCGTCCCGCGACCCGAGGAGCTTGAGACGTTCTTTCACCTGGTTGAGGTCCGCCGCGACGGGGAGACGATCCGGTACGTCGGCGAATCGCTCGTTCCGGAGCGTGCGCTCCTCGATCGCGTCGCGCCGGCGTTCTACGAGGCGGGCTACGAGATCGACATCCGACAGGTCGAGGGCGGTCACGTCCTCCTTGCGCGGCCGATCGGAACCCGTCCGGACGGGATCCCGTGGACCAACCTCGGGCTCCTGATCGCGACGATTCTCACGACGCTGTTCGTCGGCGCCTACGGGTGGTATTACGTCCCGCTGTCGACGATCCGGTCGAGTCCCCTTGCAGTCCTGCAGGCGTGGCCGTTCACCGCGGCGGTGCTCGGAGTGTTGTTGACCCACGAACTCGGCCACTACGCCGCCGGTCGGTATTACGACGTCAACGTCTCGTTGCCGTACGTGATACCCTTCGTCTTCCCGTTCGGAACACTCGGCGCGATCATCCGGATGAAGGGGCGAATCCCCTCCCGGCGGGTGCTCTTCGACATCGGGGCCGCCGGCCCGATCGCGGGCCTGCTCGCGACCGTCGTGGTGACCGCGATCGGGTTGTCGCTCGATCCGATCACCGTTCCGGAGTACGTGCTCCAGCGGTCCGGTGAGGTCATCGTGTTCAACGACCCGCCGTTGCTCTCGTGGATCGCTGATGCGATCGGCCGACCGACCGGGTACGAGGACCCGACGAAGGCGGTGCATCCGGTCGTGATCGGCGGCTGGGTCGGGATGTTCTTTACGCTGTTGAACCTGCTTCCCGTCGGTCAGCTCGACGGCGGCCATATGACCCGGGCGATGCTCGGCGAGCGCCAGGAAACGGTCGCTGCCCTGGTTCCCGGCGCGTTGTTCTCGATCGCGGCATACCTCTACCTCGTCCTCGACTACGGGATCAACGAATCCGTGGGACTGTGGGCCTTCTGGGGGCTGTTCGCCACCGCGATCGCCTTCTCGGGACCGGCGACGCCGCTCGACGAATCGGAACTCGGCTGGCCCCGACTGCTCGTCGGAATCGTGACCTTCCTCGTCGGCGCGACGTGTTTCATGCTCGTGCCGGTCCAGATAGTCGCCGCCTGACCGGAATCCGGTGGTCGCAGCCGCAACCGGTGGGCGCCACGCGGGGCGCAGCACCGATCGCCGTGTGCGCTACGATCGCTCGTCGCCGTGGGTATAGCCGCGGTCCGGAAGCGGGTCGCCGTCCACGGTGACGCCGTGATCCGCCGGAACGACGGAGCCGATCCGCGTGAGGTTGACCGGACAGCGATCGATGGCGGTCTCGAGGGCCGTCTCGGGGATCGTACAGACGAGTTCGAAATCCTCGCCGAACCGTGTCCCCGCCTGCCAGCGGTCCTCAGGCGTGTCCGTGACGTCGTCGACCGCGGAATCGATCGGCACGGCCGGTCGGTCGATCGCGACGCCGACGTCGCTGGCGGTCGCGATCTGATGGACGGAGCGGGCCAATCCGTCCGAGGAGTCCATCATCGCCGTCGCGTGGGTAGCGAGGGCACGGCCGGCGTCGACCCGCGGCGGAAACCGGAACAGCTCGTTTGCGCGATCCAGGCGGTCATCGGTCGATGCGGTGGTCCCTGGATCGGCCGCTGCGTCCTCGAACAGCTCGAACGCGGCGGCGCTCCGGCCGAGCGTCCCGGTGACACACACTGTATCTCCGGGGCGGGCGCCGGACCGTCGAACCGGCGCGTCGGTCTCGCCGATCGCGGTCGTCGCGGTCGTGAACTCGGTGTGCTGATCGAGGTCACCGCCGACGTATCGCGCGCCGATCGATTCACAGACGTCCACGGCGCCGTCGATGAACGCCTCGATCGCCGTCGGATCGAACTCGACGTCCGCGTAGACGGCCACCGCGGCGGTCGCGTCCGCACCCATCGCCGCGACGTCGGAGAGGGACGCGCCGACCGACCGCCAGCCCGCCGTGTATCGGGTCGTACCCGCCGGAAAATCGGTCCGGTCGTGGAGCATATCCGTGGTTATCACGGTCGACCCGACGACGGCGGCGTCGTCGCCCGCGTCCGGCAGGGTTGTCGCGATCCGGGCCAGCGCCTCGCGTTCGTCCATCGGGTCCCCCTCCGGTTCCGCCAGTTAAAAAGGTTCGACGACGCCGACGGCATACCGCTCGGTCTCGATCGATGACGTGAGTGCCCCGGTGGCCGGAACCGGGCGTGAAACCGCTTCACACGGCGGCTTCTCGAGACGATGCCTTTAACCCTAACAGGGAAGAATCACTCCCCAATGGTAAGTCTCTACGACGTCCCGGCGGACGCCCTCATCGAGGAGGCGGCCGACCGACTCGCGGACCGCATCGACGAGCCCGAGTGGGTTCAGTTCACGAAGACCGGCGCCGACCGCGAGCTGCCCCCCGAGCAGGAGGACTTCTGGTTCGTCCGCTCGGCGAGCCTGCTCCGCAAGGTGGCGACGAACGAGCCGATCGGCCTCGAACGCCTCGCGACCGAATACGGCGGCAAAAAGCGCGGATCGAACCGCTACGTGGTCTCCCCCGGTGCACACACCGGCGGCTCCCGAAAGATCATCCGCACCTCGCTGCAGGCTCTCGAGGAGGAGGGACTCGTCGAGACCGCCCAGGGCGAGGGTCGCCGCGTCACCGACGAGGGCCACACCTTCCTCAACGAGGTCGCCGAGTCGGTCTTCGAGGACCTCGACCGCCCCGAACTCGAGCGATACGCCTAACTCCGTGCTATGAACGTCGGGAAGCTACTCGAAGGGGAAGCGCTCACGCCGCGACAGATGGGCATCATCTGTGTCGTCTGGCTCGCGATCGTCATCGTGACCGCGGTCGGACTGGCCTTCTTCGTCTGATCGGGCGGCCTGGCCGAGACGGCCCGCGGCCCCGTTTTCAATCACTTCCGGATCCGGATCGTTCGGATCCCCATCCCTCGTATCGACGGCTTCAGCGAGCCGGAGTGATCGTTCACTCGCGATCATCGGTGTCATCGATCGTCGACGGCGTCGCAAAAAACGGGGACGGTGCTGACGCGGACCCGGGATCCGTGAACCTCGACACGGTGGTCTGACTCCGCGGTTTGACCCCGGCGGCCTACCCCGGATCGAACGATCAGTACCCGATCAGAACGTCTCGAGGTATCGATCCTCTTCCCACTGGGAGACCTGCGTCAGGTATTCGCTGAACTCCTGATTCTTCGCCTCGGGGAACTTCTCGGCGGTGTGGGGTCCGAGCGCGTCGAGGACGACGTCGTCGTCCTCCAGCGCTTCGACGGCCCGTCCGAGGTTCGGCGGGAGCGTCTCGATCCCGTACTCCTCGCGCTTCTGTTCGTCGAACTCGTAGATGTCCTCACGGACCGGGTCGCCGGGGTCGGCGCCGTTTTTGATCCCGTCGAGCCCGGACGCGATGAGCGTCGCGAGCGCGAGGTAGGGGTTACACGACGGATCGGGACTGCGAACCTCGAAGCGCGCGGAGACGCCGGCGGCGTCCGGAACGCGGATCAGCGCCGAACGGTTCGTGTCCGACCAGGCGACGTAGATCGGCGCCTCGTAGCCGGGGACGAGCCGCTTGTAGGAGTTCACGGTCGGGTTCGTCACGGCCGTGAACGCGGGGGCGTGGTTCAGGAGTCCGCCCATGAACTGGTAGGCCGTCTCGCTCAGGTTGAACTCGTCGGCGTCGTCCGCGAAGGCGTTGTTGCCGTCCTCGTCGAACAGCGAGATGTGGGTGTGCATCCCGGAGCCGTTGATCTCCGCGATGGGCTTCGGCATGAAGGTCGCGTGCAGGTCGTGTTGTTCGGCGACCGCACGGACGACCGCGCGGAACGTGACGATGTTGTCCGCCGTCGAGAGCGCGTCGTCGTACTTGAAGTTGATCTCGTGTTGTCCCTCGGCGACCTCGTGGTGGCTCGCCTCGATCTCGAAGCCCATCTTCTCGAGGGTGAAGATGATCTCCTTGCGGACGTCTGAGGCGAGGTCCTTGGGTGCGAGATCGAAGTAGCCGCCGTTGTCGTGGGGAATCGTCGTCGCGTTCCCCTCCTCATCCTTCTCGAACAGGAAGAACTCCGGCTCGGGACCGATGGAAACGGAATACCCCATCTCTTCGGCCTCCGCAAGGACCGACTTGAGGACCTGTCGCGGCCCGCCGATGAAGGGCTCGCCATCGGTGTCGACGATGTCACAGACGAGTCGGGCGGCGCCGCCGTCGCCGTCGTTGCGCCAGGGAAGCACCGCGAACGTCTCCGGATCGGGAATGAGCCGCATGTCGGATTCCTGGATCCGGACGAAGCCCTCGATCGAGGAGCCGTCGAAGTAGATCCCCTCGGTTAGCGCCTTCTCGGCCTGGTGGGCCGGGATGGAGACGTTTTTCACGACGCCGAGGATGTCGGTGAACTGGAGCCGGAGGAAGTCGATATCCTCCTCGTCGATGCGGTCGAGGACTGCCTGGTCGTCGGCGGAGAGGCCGCCGTCGGGCGTAGTGTGTTCGTCCGTCATTTTCTGGACACCCCAACCGAATATCCCTAGTATAAAGGTCTTGTCGATTGGTGCATAACCCGCCGACCCGCGATCGGAATTGGATATTCGTAAAGTTCTAATCCCCCTAGGACGTGATACGGTGTAATGACGTACGAAAACCTCGATGCCAAGCTGATAAACGCACTCTTGGGCAACGGTCGAGCAAGCCTGCGAAGCCTCGGCGAGGATCTCGACGTATCCGTTACGACCGTCTCGAACCACCTCAACGACCTCGAGGACGAGGGCGTCATCGACGGCTACACGCCGATCGTCGACTACGGAAACCTCGGCTACGACGTCACCGCGATCGTCCAACTCAAGGTCGAAGGGGATGCGCTTCCGGAGATCACGGAGCGACTTCGAGCGGAGAAACGGATGATCTCCGTCTATGAGGTCACCGGCGACTACGACGTCATCGCGGTCGGGAAGTTCGAGGACACCGACGGGATGAACGATCAGATCAAGTCGCTGCTCACGGACGCGGACATCCGCGAGTCGAACACGTCCGTCGTGTTGAACGCGGTGACCGAGAACGAACAGTTCGAGCTCGAACTGAACGACTGAACGACTGGCTACTACCTACGCTGCCGCGTCGTCGTCGGGAACGTCATCACCGGCATCCTCGGGAGCAGCATCGTCGACGCCGTCGAAACCGTCCTCGAAGACGAACGTTCCGTTCCGTTGAATCACCTCGCCGTCGACCTCGAGGGTCGAATCTTCGCTCATATCGACGATCATATCGACGTGTTCGGCGGACTCGTTGACCTCGTTCCCCTCGCCGACGCAGTCGTCGTAGGCCGACCCGACCGCCATATGGACGGTGTCGCCCATCTTTTCGTCGAAGAGCATATTGTACGTGAACCGATCGATCTGTCGGTTCATCCCGATCCCGAGCTCGCCGAGCCGCCGCGACCCCTCGTCGGTTTCGAGGATCGCGGTCAGCAGGTCCTCGTTGCGACCCGCCGAGTGGTCGACGACGCGGCCGTCCTCGAAGGTGAGCCGGACGTCCTCGATCTCGCGGCCGTACCGGTACAGCGGGAGGTCGAAGTGGACGTGGCCGTCGACGCGATCGGGGACCGGTGCGGTGAAGACCTCCCCGCCGGGGAGGTTCGCCTCGCCGTAGTCGTTGAGTGCGGTGTTTCCGGCGATCGATAGCGTGATGTCCGTCTCCTCGCCCGACCGGATCCGTACCGTCTCGGCGTCGTCGAGGATCTCGACGAGGTTCGACTGGAACTCGCGCTGGGCCGCCCAGTCGAGCGAGACGGCGTCGTAGACGAAGTTCTGGTACCCCTCCGTGCTCATCCCGGCGAGTTGGGCGTGTCCCGAGGTCGGCACCTGCGTGAGACACCACGTCTTCGAGAGCCGCTCCTCCTTGATCGCCTTCCGGGCGCGGTTGTAGGCCGCGTTGGTCTCGGGGTCGACGTCGGCGCCTTCGGTGACGTTGGCGCCGCCACGGGCGATGATGAAGACGTCCGTCTCCTCGTACATCGCGAGTTCGTGGGCCGCTTCCTCGAACCCGTCGGCCGCGCGCTTGAACGCGCGGCTGAACCGCTCGGCGTTCGAGATCCAGACCGGCTGTGCGCCGCGGTCCCCGCACAGTTCGGCCAACGCGACCGCGAGGTCCTCGGCCTCGGGCGGCAGCTGGATCACGACGGTGTCGCCCGACTCGATCCCCGTGGAGTGGTCGACGATCGTCTCGGCGTGTTCGCGGATCCGTGGGTCCATACGCCCGATGGCGGCTCCGATCGAATACCGGTTTCGGGTCGAAGAACGGCGACCGGTTTCGGGTCGGTCGAAGAGCAACGTCGTCGGGAGGGCCTCCCTCCTCCGGGCAGCACCCTCACTCGGCCGACTCCGGATCGCGGCTCGATAGCTCCGCGGGAAGGTCGGCCGCCTCGCCGCGAGAGAGATGGTCCCGCAGCCGGCGCGCGACGGCACGGGCCTCGACGACCTCGCCCTCGGCGACGGCACGGACCAGCGCGGCGGCGCGGTCGGTGCGCGCCCGCTGCCAGGACTCCTCGCGCGATTCGTAGGTCCGAACCGCCCGCAGGAAGTCGACGCGGGAGAACTCGGGCCAGTAGGGGGCACAGAAGTAGACCGCAGCCTCGTTGCCGTTGGCGTGCCACGGCAGGAAGTTCGAGGTTCGTTCGTCACCGCCGGTCCGAACGATCAGATCGACGTCGCGGACCGGTTCGCGGTAGAGCCGGGATTCGACCTCCCGGACGTCCACCTCATCGGGGGCAAGCGACCCGCTTGCGACGTCGGTGGCGACGTCCCGGGCCGCCGTGAGCAGCTCGTTGCGGCCGCCGTAGGCGATGGCGACGTTGAGCCGGAAGCCGTCGTTGGCGGCCGTCCGGCGCTCGGCGTACTCGACCGCGCGTCTGACGCGGGTCGGGAGGCGGTCGACGGCGCCGATCGCGTGAATGCGGACGCCCTCCTCGTGACTCCGGTCGGCGTCGGCGAACTCACGGAGCTTTTCGGCCAACAGGTCGAACAGCGGTTCGAGCTCCTCGTCGGGGCGGTCGAAGTTCTCCGTGGAGAACGCATAGAGCGTGAGCTCCTCGATCCCGAGGTCGCCACACCACTCCAGCACCTGTTCGGTCGTCGAGGCGCCCGCGCGGTGGCCCTCGGGGGCGTCGGCCCCGTGTTCGCGGGCGTAACGGCGGTTGCCGTCCTGAATGATCGCGACGTGTGTCGGGGTGTCGCCGATCTCGCGGCGAAGCAGCCGCTCGTAGGTCCCCTCGATCCACGATCGGGCTCGCTGCAGCACGTCCGAGACAACACGGTCGGGTGATATGTGTCTTTTGAGTGACGTGCGCGCGAACACTTAACAGACCGGAGACGAACGGATCACGTATGTCCGATGTCCTCTCAGACGAGGAAGTCGAGCGGGGCCTCCCGAATGGATGGGAACGCGACGACGACGAGATCGTCCGCGTCTACGAGTTCGATGACTATCTCGACGGGATCGCCTTCGTCGCCGACGTCGGCGAAGTCGCCGAGGAGGAGTTCCATCACCCGGAGATCCGGATCGGCTACGGGGAGGTCGAGGTCCGGTTTACCACCCACGAAGCCGACGGGATCACCGACAGCGATCTCCGACTCGCCGACCTCGTGAACGACGAGTACTGAGCGCCTGGCGAATGGCCGATCGTGATCACGGGACGGGTCCCACCGACGAGACTCGCGCCGCGTACGTTTTCGGCGTTACGTTGCAGTTCGATCCGCCCGCAGCGACCGTCTCGCCCGACCGGATGGAGACGATCGTCCGGATCCCGGCACCCGATCCGGGGCGAGAGGGATGGCTCCTGTTTCGGGATCGGCTCTGGCATGGCACGCTGAGCGACCCCGAACGGTTCCACGGTCCCCTCCGGGAGCGGCTCGGACTCGGAGATGCGCCCGGGATCACGATCGCCGACGTCACCTTTCGCGAGCTCCGGACGGATGCGTCGTACCTGCGCGACCTGCGGGGCGCCATCGAGTCGGAACCGTCCCCGTTCGCGGACGACGATCCGGACGCGGTCCTCCACGCGTACTTCGGGTCCTCGATCCACGTACGTGAGTGATCGTCCCCAGTCCGATGCGCGGGCCATCCGCGACTGGCGTGATGATCCGGCCACCTCGTGGCTCCGTCACCAACGTGTCATTCGGCCGATCTCACCACAATACTGATACCGACTCGCATCGATCGCCTACCCGGTCCCTCCATGAACCTCCAGATCGACGGCAGCAAGGTCCTCTACGCGCTCGGCGTGCTCTTCGCGCTCGGCGCGTTCGCCTACTTCGTCCGCGACGTGGTGTTCGGTCTCTCGATCACGGTGAAGGCCGTCCTCCTGTTCCTCGCGTTCCTCGCGTTCCTGCTCGTCGGGCTGTGGATCGACCGGGACGCGCTCGACGTGGTCGCGTACGCGATCGCGTCGCTCGCGTACGTCGTCTGGATCGCCTACGTGGTCGGTCGGTACGACCTCGCCGAGACCGGCGTGTTCCTCCTGCTTGCCGTCTCGGCCGGCCTGTTCGTCGCGCTCGGGTACGTTGTGCGACAGGGATCCGACGTGGTCTCGACCCGAACGATCCGATACGGGCTGATCGGCGTGCTCGCCGTCGCCGTCCTGTTCGTCGGGGCGGACGTGGCCACCGCCGGCGTCACCGCCGATGTGACCCTCGACGGGGAGGCGACGCTCACCGTTCCCCCGGATGCGACCGAGGCCGAGCCGGACGCGATCGTCCCGGCGACCGGCCAGGTCGGGATGATGACCGTCCGTAACGGCGGGCCGTTCACCCGACCGGTCGATCTCCCGTCGCTGCGGGGCTGTGTCGTCGGCGTCGGTGAGTCCGATGGGGTGCTCGCGACCGACCGGGGCGCCGGAGTGCGGTACGAACCACGGAGCTACCAGCGGTCGGACCGGCTCGCCGGCGGCGAGGAGCGGACTCACGCCATCACCGCCGAGCTGCCGGTTCGCGCGAACGCGACCCAGTCCGGCTCCGTCACGATCGCCGTCGAGCGCGCCGAGGGATGCGACGTCTCCCGGTCGGAGCCGACGCTCCTCGTGGTCGTCGGCGGGGACGCCACCGGCAGCACGCCGCCGGTCGCCGTCGACTGACCGCTATCGGAGCTCCCGGATCGCCGCGAGCAGGACGGCAAGCGCGGAGTCGACGCTCTTCCGTTTCACCGCGGTCCGGTCGCCGTCGAACCGGAACCGAACCGCCTCGACGAACGACTCCTCGGTCCCCCACTCGGCGGCATAGGCGACGCCGACGTAGACGAGCCCGACCGGCTTGCCGTCCCGCCCGCCGCCGGGCCCCGCGATCCCGGTGGCCGCGAGCCCCCACGTGGTGTCGGCCCGATCGCGTGTCCCGCGCGCCATCGCCTCGGCGACCGGTCTGCTGACCGCGCCGTGGGCGTCGAGCGCCTCCCGTGGGACCGCCAGCTCCTGGCGTTTGGCGTCGTACGCGTAGGTCACGAACCCACGGTCGAAGTAGTCACTCGATCCGGGAACGTCCGTGATCGTCGATCCGATCAGGCCGCCGGTCAACGACTCCGCGGTGGCCAGCGTGTCCTCCCGTTCCCGAAGCAGCTCGCCAACGATGGCCTCGATCGGATCCTCGCCGGTCCATCGACCATCGACGAGCGCGTCCGGGAGATCGCGGTCGGTCGGCGCGTCGGCGTCCATACCCCTGCTCGCTCGCGATCGACCTTAAACCTCGGCGCTAGAACTGTGGGCCCAGCCCGGAGAGCACGTCGCCGTCCGCGATGGCGGCGTCGAGTTCGACCGTTGCCCGCCCGAGGTCGGCCAGCCGATCACGGACCCCGTCGTCGGCGATCGCGTATCCGTCGCCATCGGTCGACTCGAAGTGGTCGTCGTTCGCGTAGACGCTGCCACCGACCGTGTGGGCGCCGAAGAAGCCGAATATCGGGCGCAGCTCCTGGTCGATCGCGAGGTAGTGGTGGTTCGTCGCGCCGGTCGCGACGAGCCCGACCGCGGCGTCCTCGAAGGGGGCGACGTCGGCCTGCCACATCCCGCGGGGAACCATGTCGAACAGGTTCTTGAGCGCGCCGGAGAGGGACCCGCGATAGATCGGCGTGCCGACGACGTAGGCGTCGGCCTCGACGATCGCCTCGAGGGCCGCAGCGGTGTCGCCCTCGTAGGCCTCGAGGGTCCGCCCGTCCGCGGTGACGAGATCGTGGTCGGCGAGCCGGAGCGTTTCGGTCGTGATACCCTCCCGATCCGCGGCGGCCGCGAGCGCGGCGTCGACCGCAGTCGCGGTCTTCGAGGGTTCCGAGACGCTGCCGGCGATTCCGAGAACGGTTCGGTCCGCCGCCATCTATCGGGCGACCTCCGCGCCGCCGATCGACTCGACGTCCTCGTCGATCACGTCGTCGACGTCGGTCGGGTCCAGGGGGTCGGCCTCACGAACGGCGGGGATGATCTCCTCGCCGAACTGCTCAAGTTCGGTGTCGTAGTGGAGGAAGCCGGCGAGGACGATGTCGATCCCGATCGCGTCCAGTTTCCGGATGCGCTCGACGATCTGTTCGGTCGTGCCGATGAGCCCGGTCTTGAAGCCGTCGTTGTACTGGACCAGGTCCTCGAAGTCGGAGTCGTCCCACATCCCCTCGCCCTCCGCGGAGGACTGGCCGGCCTGTTTGACCTGCTCGCGGAAGGCCTCGACGGCCTCGTCGGTCGCGTTCTCGATGATCCCCTCGAGCGTCTCCTTGGCTTCCGCCTCGGTGTCGCGCTGGATGACGAAGCCGTTGGCGGCGAATCGCGGCGGCTCCGTGCCGAACTCCTCGGCGTAGGACTCGACGTCCTCGATGATCCCGCGGATCGTCTCGAGGCTGCCGCCGTTGATGAACAGCACGTCGGCCTGCCGGGCCGCCATCTTCCGTGCGGCCGTCGAGTTCCCGCCCTGGAAGACCTGCGGGTACGGATCCTGAACCGGCTTCGGCTGCATCGGGGCGCCGTCGAAGCCGTCGATGTCCTTCCCGATCGTGTAGAATCGGCCGTCGTAGGTGGCGTACTCCTCGGTCCACAGCGCCTTCAGGACCTCGATGAACTCCTCCGAGCGTGCGTACCGTTCGTCGTGAGCGAGCCACGGCTGTCCGAACCCGGTGAACTCGCCTTTGAACCAGCCGCTGACGACGTTGATGGAGAACCGTCCGTTGCTGATCCGGTCCGCGGTCGCGATGAAGTTCGCGAGCGGGCCGGGTTCCCAGAGGCCGGGGTGGACGGCACCGATGACGTGGAGGTCCTCGGTCTGTGCGGCGAGCGCGTTGGCGATCGACAGCGCCTCGAGCTGCCGATCGGCGCCGTAGCTGCCGAAGAACCGCGCCTGCGCGAGCGCGTACTCGAACCCGACGTCCTCGGCCGTCCGCGCGAGGTCCAGGTTGTACTCGTAGGTCCAATCGGTATCCATCTCCCAGTCGGAGACGACGAGGCCCCCGCTGACGTTCGGCACCCAGTAGGCGAACTCCGTGTCCATAACGGGTGCTAATATATGTGCCACCTCCTTATGCGAGTGGTTTATGGCGATTCCTGTCTCCGCTCGATCACACCGGCAATACGTGACGGTACCTCGGATTCGGGACGAGATCGCCGATCGACGGGTAAAAGCCGGTCACGACCGTATGCATCCCCAGTGCAGGTCGAATGTCGATTCTTCGGGCCGTTCCGGGAGGCGGTCGGCGAGCGGTCGGTCGAGATCACGACCGACGCGGAGACGTACGGCGACCTCCTGGCGGAGTTGGAGGACCGGTATCCCGGACTGTCCGGACGGCTGATCGACGACGGGTCGCTCGTCGGCGAGGTCGCAGTCACCCGAAACCGGAAGAACATCCGACACCTCGAGGGACCCGACACACGGCTGACCGACGGCGACGTGGTCCGACTCACACCGTCGGTCTACGGTGGGTGTGTGAACGCCGATCCGAAGCGGTAATTTCTTCCGGTATCGGATGCTCACCGCGACGTCGTGTGGTCCCATCGATCGGATCCAACGATCGGATCCAACGATCGGATTCATCGATCGGATTCATCGATCGGATTCATCGGGCGCTTTTTGTCCACTGACCGCCTACCACGCGTATGCGCCGCCATATTGAACTTCTCGTCGGACTGGTCGGACTGGTCGAACTCCTGTGTCCCCGGACCGTGATCGCCGTGGCCACCCGGCTGGCGTATCGGACGCCGGAGGACCTCGAGGTCCGGGAGTGGGTCTACACCGCCGCGCGGCTGGAGGGCGCCGTCCTCGTGCTGCTCGGACTCGTCGGCCTGTACACGACCGCCGGATCCACGGGATCGGCGGCGACCGACGCCGCGGACGAAGTCTCCTCATAGATCCGCGAGCAACCGCTCCAGCCGCTCGGCGGGATCGTCGGCCGTGACCACCGTCGAGGCCGCGCCGACCGCGTCGACGCCGAGATCGAACGCCGTGGCCACGTCGCCGGCCGTCGAGATCCCGCCGCCGACCGCGATCGAGACCTCGCGTCCCCGCGTGTCGGCCGCCGCTCGAACGCGGTCGATGAACGTCCGAACGCGATCCGGGTGGCGTCGGACGAGTGGGTCGTTCGAGGCGACGTCGGCGGGCTTCTCGAACAGGAGCCAGTCGGCGCCGAGTTCGACGGCGGCGACGCCCTCCGTGAGGTCCCGAACGCAGACGATCGCATCCATTCCGTGATCCCCACAGCGGTCGATCAGCGTTCGCGTCGCGGCGATCGACTGCTCGCGCTCGGGATGGTTCACGAGGACGGCGTCGGCGCCCGCGGCCGCAAGCGTTGCCACGAGTACGTCGCCGGTTCCCTCGCCCGGCTCTCCGGCATCGGCCGCCTGCGCGACCACGGGGCGGTCGGTTTCGCTCGCAAGCAGCCGGACGTCGGGCGTCTGCGGTGCCACCGCGAGCTCGATGGTGGATCCGACCGCGTGGATCGAGGACAGCGACCGGGCGAGGTCGAGTCCCTCCCGGTCCGCGGTTCCGGGATACGTCTTGAAGCTGCAGATGAACGCCGGCGTGGAAAGTGACATACCGATCGATCCGTCCCGAGCCGGGTGAACCCGTCGCCCTAATCAGAAATTGTATACAATATCCCCTGAATCCGTGGACAACATATTTATCCCCCTTTCCCGTGGGCGTAGATATGGCAGGCCCACCGATCGAGGAACTCCACTTCGAGGATGCACCGTCAGTCGGGGACGTTCCCGGCCCGCGCTCGCGGGAACTGTTGGAGAAACAGCGCCGGATCGACTCCAGCGCCGTCGCGTATCCCGAGGACATTCCGGTCGCGCTCGACGAGGGGAAGGGCGCGACCGTCCGGGACCCCGACGGCAACACCTACATCGACCTGTTCGGCGGCATCGGCGTGTTGAACGTGGGTCACTCGAACCCCTACGTGCTTGAGGCCGTCCACGAGCAGGCCGACAAGCTCGTTCACACGATCGACTTCCCGACTGAGGCTCGTCTCGACCTCATCGAGCGTCTCAACGAGATCTCGCCGCCCGGGCTCAAAGACCAGAACCGCTTCGTCTTCGGCGGCCCCACCGGAACGGATGCCAACGAAGCGGCGATCAAGTTGGCGAAGTACAACACGGGCGGCGACGGGCTGATCGCGTTCCGCGGCGCCTACCACGGCACGTCCTCGGGCGCGATGAGCGTCACGGGCAACAAGAAGCTGAAAAGCAACTACACGCCGCTGTTGGCGGACGTGGTGCACGCGCCGTATCCGAATCCGACCCAGCAGGGGAAACCCCCGCAAGAGGCGGTCGACCACGCCCTCGAGGAGGTCAAAGCGATCCTCGAGGACCCATACGGTGGATTGGCAAACCCGGCGGGGATGATCGTCGAGCCGATCCAGGGCGAGGGCGGGATCGTCACCCCGCCGGAGGGCTTCCTCCAAGGATTGCGCGATCTGGCGACGGACAACGACGTGCCGTTGGTGTTCGACGAGATCCAGTCGGGATTCGGCCGGACGGGCGAGTGGTGGGCCAGCGAGTGGTACGACGTGACGACGGACGCGATGACGACCGCGAAGGCGCTTGGCGGGGTGGGCTTCCCGCTGTCGGGACTGATGTACCACGAGGACCTGGACACGTGGGGGTCGGGCGACCATGCGGGCACCTACCGCGGCCACGTGGTGGCGATGCGGGCGGGTGTGCGTGCGATCGAGTACATCCAGGCCCACGACCTGCTGGCACACGCCCGCGAGTTGGGCGCGGAGATCCGCGACCGATTCCGGGAGATCGCCGACTCGAACGACGCGATCGTCGACGTGCGCGGCAAGGGGCTGTTCATCGGCGTCGAGTTCACCGACGACGAGGGCACCCCCGACGCCGAGGCGGTCGACGCCATCCAGACCGACTGCTTCGAACACGGGGTTCTCATCTGGAAGGCGGGGCGACACGGTAACGTGTTACGTGTCATCCCGCCGCTGGTGTTGACCGAGGAACTCGCGGACACGGCGATGACGATCGTCGCCGACGCCATCGATCGGCAGACTGAGTAGCTGTTCAAGACACCGACCGATTCCGAGACGGAACCCACCGATGTCAGACACCGACCGCGTGATCACGGACGAGGCACCGCGCACGAACAACCCGTACTCCCAGGGCGTTCGCGACGGGGACCGGCTGTACGTTTCCGGCTACGGTCCGGTCGATCCCGAAACCGGCGAGCCGGTCGACGGCGACGTCGCCGACCGGACCGAACAGGTCCTCGCGAACATCGACGCCGTCGTCAGGGCAGCCAGCGGCGAGGGGCTTGCCGACGTGGTAAAGGTCACCGTCTATCTGACCGACCTCGACGACTACGAGACAGTCAACGAGGCCTACGGCGCGGCCTTCACGGGCGATCCGCCGGCCCGCGTCTGCGTCGAGGTCTCCCGGCTGCCGGACGACGTCGACGTCGAGATGGACGCCGTCGCGTCGCTCCCGTGACTTCCCGGCTGGGGGGAGCATCCGCGGGTGGATCGACTGCGCACCGTTAAGTAGTTCCACGGCAAATCGCTGTCAGATCGATGTCTCACGACGTACGCAACCGTCTGTCGGGGATCCGGCGGGCACTGCATCGCCATCCTGAGCCGGGATGGCGGGAGTTGCAAACGACCGAACGGGTCGTCGAGGAGATCGAACGGATCGGGGTCGACGAGCTCGCGATCGGTCGCGACGCGCTCGCGAGCGATCACCGGATGGCGGTTCCCGACGACGAGGAACTGGACGCGTGGCTCGATCGGGCTCGCGAGGCCGGCGTCCGTGAGGACGTCCTCGAGCGGACCGCGGAGGGTCACACCGGCTGTGTCGCCGTCCTCGAGTGCGGCGAGGGGCCCACAGTCGGTCTCCGAGTCGACCTCGATGGGGTCTCGATGACCGAATCCGACGAGCCGGGGCACGTCCCGGCGGACGAGGGGTTTCGGTCGGAGCACGAGGGGTATATGCACGCCTGCGGGCACGACGCACACCCGACGATCGCCCTCGGCGTTCTCGAAGCGGTCAAACACGGCGACTTCTCGGGGACGTTCAAGGCGTTCTTCCAGCCGGCCGAGGAGATCTCCGGCGGCGGCAAGCCCCTCGTCGAGGGGGGCTACGTCGACGACGTCGACTACCTGCTCGCGATGCACGTCGGCCTCGGGAACCCGACCGGAACGATCGTCTCCGGGGTGCGAAAGCCCCTCGCGATGGCGCACCTAACGGCGACCTTCGAGGGGGCAAGCGCCCACGCGGGGACGGCGCCGAACGCCGGTGCGAACGCGATGCAGGCGGTCGCGACCGCGATCCAGAACGCGTACGCGATCCCGCGTCACGCCGACGGAATGACCCGGGTGAACCTCGGCCGGATCGAGGGCGGCACGGCGAGCAACGTCATCGCCGAGGAGATCACCATCGACGGCGAGGTCCGCGGGGAGACGACCGCGCTGATGGAGTACACGCGGACCGAACTCGAGCGCGTGCTCTATGCGGCCGCGGAGATGCACGACTGTGACGTGACGTTGCGGGTCATCAGCGAGTCCCCCCGCATCGACAGCGATCCCGAGTTGCGGGACCTTATTGGGGCGGTGGCGCGCGGGGTGAAAAGCGTCGATACGGTCGTCCCCGAGCGGGAGTTCGGGGGGAGCGAGGACGTGACCTACCTGATGGAGCGGGTGCAGGCGAACGGCGGGCTCGCCGCCTACCTGCTCGTGGGTACCGACCACCCGACGGACCACCACACGCCGACTTTCGACGTCGACGAGCGCAGCCTCGACATCGGCGTCGAGGTGATCGCGGAGGCCGTCTCCGAGATCGCTCGACGACGGCCGTGACCGCGATCGGCGGATCGAAGTCCGGGACGGATCACCGATGGCAGCTATCCGATGGTCGATCTCGGCGATGTCGGCGGAACGAGGGTGGTGATCCCAAAGAAACGAGGGTCAGACCCCAAAGGATTAATCCGCACCCTCCACGTACCCCGGGTATGAGCGAGGACGTACCGGAGTCGCTGCGGACGGCAGCCGACGCTGACCGCCCGCGCGGGATCTTGACCCCGTCGGACCGCGATTTCCTCCTCGGTCGCAAGACCGACTACACCGAACACTCCAAGAAGCAAAAGCGCAACCGCATCCGGCGTCGGGTTCGAAACGCGGTGATCGACTTTTCGATCCTCTTTGAACACCTCGAACAGCGCGACCGCGAGACGGTCTTCGATCCCAAAGACGAGGATCGGGAGGCGTTCACACAGGGGGTCATCGACATGCTCGCGTTCCTTCATCTCGGCTCGATGGGCTATCACACGCCGTTCAAGGAGATGCTCGCCGAGGGCGTCGGCAAAGCAGAACAGCGGCTCGCCGGGTCGGATTTCCGGATGGTCAACGTGGAGTTCAACGTCGATCCCGTGGGCCAGATCGATGTCGACGAGGTGATCGAGAAGATCGAAAACGACGAGTTCGCCCAGCTGACCGACGAGGAGCTGCGGGCGTTCGTCCGGCTGCTCTCGATGTCCGAGGAGTTCTCACCGGGTGAAACCCGCGAGGCGATCAAGGACAACGTCGGCGACTTCGTCCGGAAGGTCAACGAGAGCGAGGCCGAACGCGAGCGCGCCGTCGAGGAACTGACGAACCAGCCCTGACCGTCGAGTCGTTTCGTCCGTCCGAACCGTTCTCACCCGTGTCCTGAACCAGCACGTCGCGCTGTTCGAGCGCCGACCATCCGCCGCCGAAACGGGCGTGACCCGGTTCCGATCCGCGAGAGTGTCTACACAATTCGTGGACGGCACTAACGAATATAAGGAAACGTTTATGTGATAAACATCCTATGAGTTGGGTATGCCATCACTCGACACGATGGATGAACGGGGGCGAACACGGCGTATCGAACCGTCGTCTCACGGGACCGAACGGCTCACGCGGTTCGGTGGCAGGGGTGGTCGGCGATGAACGACGCCGACGGAACCGGCGAGCCCGACGGCGCGATCGACCGATTCCGCGAGGAGCTGGATCCGGTCGTGTTCCTGTTCGGTGCCGGGTTGACGCTCGGGTTGATCCTGTTGTACTTCTTCGATCCGAGCCTCGTGCAACGGGGAATCTCGATCGGGGAAACGGTGATGTACTCCTACCTCAACTGGGCGCTTTTGGCCATCGTTTTCCTCGTCGTCGTCTTCCTCGTGTACCTGATTCTGGGCCCGTGGGGACGACTCAGGTTCGGTGAGGAACCGCCGGAGTACAGCTTCTTCTCCTTTTTCGCGATGTTGTATTCGGCCGGCTTCGCCGCCGGCGTCGTCTTCTGGGGACCGACCGAGGCGCTGTTCTACTACGCGGACCCCTCGCCGTTGTTCGACGTGGAGAGCGGCACCGCGGAGGCGATGACGATCGCCGTCCAGCAGACGCTGTTCCACTGGGCGATCCCGCAGCTTGCGGTCTTCACGATCATGGGAATCGGGATCGGCTACTACGCGTACAACTACGAGGACGTGCCGCTGCGCGTCTCCTCGGCCCTGACGCCGCTTTTGGGCCGGAAGAACCTTGACGGTCCGATCGCGAAGGTCGTCGACGTGATGGCGGTCTTCGCGACGATCGGCGGCGTAGCGACGTCGCTCGGGTTCATCGGGAGCCAGTTCATCGAGGGGCTCCGCTACCAATGGGGGATCGATCTGGGGACGACCGGGATCATCCTCGTGGTGACCGCGATGACGCTCGCGTTCACGGTCTCGATGGTGCTCGGGGTCGATCGGGGCATCCGTCGGCTCTCGAACTTCAACATGATCCTGTTCGTGATCCTGATGGTCGCGACGCTGATCGTGGGTCCGACGGCGTTCCTCGTGTTGATGGGCACGCAGGCGCTCGGCGGGATGTTCAACGACTTCGTCGCGATGAGCCTGTTCACCGGTGCGGGCACCGACGGCGGGACCACGTGGATGAACACTTGGACGGTCTTCTACTGGGCGTGGGCGCTCTCGTGGTCCCCGTTCGCCGGTCTGTTCATCGCGCGGATCTCGAAGGGTCGGACCGTCCGTGAGGTGGCTTTCACCGGCATCGCCGCGACCTCGGCGGCCTCCATCCCGTGGTTCATCTTCGTCGGCGGCACCGCCGTCTGGAGCCACCACAACGGGATCGCCGACTTCGGCGCGGTCATCGCGGGCGACGCCGGCGCGGAGGTCTCCGGGTTCATCCTCTTCGAGACGTTCCCGCTCGGGACCGTCTTCATCCTCGCGTTCATGATCCTGGTGACGACCTTCTTCATCACCTCCGCGGACTCCTCGACGCTTGCCGTCTCGATGATGACGACCGGCGGCAAGGCGCAACCCTCGAACATCAACCGAGTCTTCTGGGGCGTCCTCCTCGGAATGATGGCCGCGATCCTGATGACGCTGGGCGGCGTGAACGCGCTGCAGTCGGCGGCGATCATCACCGGCACGCCGTTCGCGTTCGTCTGCCTGTTCACGATGATCGGCCTCATCCGGGAGTTCGTCTCCGACGGCAGCCGGGTGTTGTTGCAGGAGGACTCCTGGCTGTTCGGATCCGGTCCCGCGGATCAGCCCTCTGCGGCCGAGCTGAGCGACGACGACTGACGATCGGCGGCGGCGCCGGCGTCGATTCCAGCCCGTCGACGTCGCCACGCCGGTCGATCGATACTAACATTTAATGTACACTGTATACACTAATTGTGTATGGATAGGGATACTGCCGAACCCGACGCGGACGCGCTGCCGGGGCCGAACGCCGAGCGCTGGGTAAACTTCCACGGGGAGCACGCGGCACCGAGCGAGTATTCCCACGAGTTCGTCTGGGACGTGACTGCAGAGGCCGACGGGCCGTTCGTGACCGACGTCGACGGGAACGTCCTGCTGGATTTCACCTGCCACATCGGGGCGGCGCCGCTGGGGTACAACAACGAGAAGGTGCTCGGCAAGCTCCGGGAGTTCGACCTCGTCGAGCCGATGAAGATCGCCGGCCAGGACATGTACTTCGGGTCGGGACCGGACCCCGAGGACGCGCCAGTCCCCGGGTCGAGCCACCTGATGGCGAAGCTGACGGAGGTTTCGAGCCAGTACGGGATGGACACGGTCTTCCTCTCGAACTCGGGCGCCGAGGCGGTCGAGAACGCGATGAAGATCACCCACGACGCGACGCCGGCCGCCAAATACGGCTACGCCTTCACCGGCAGCTTCCACGGACGGACGCTCGGGACGCTCTCCGTCACTCGGTCGAAGGACGTCTACACCCGCAATTATCCGGAGATTGCCGGCATCCGGACGGTCCCGTTCTGTGCCGACCGCGGCTGCTCGCCGGCGACCTGCGAATGCGGGTTCTTCACCGGCGACGGCGCGGGGTCACAGCTTCGGAACGCGCTAGCGCCCGAGGGCGGCCACGTCGATCCCGCCGAGATCGCGTTCTTGATCCTCGAGCCGATCCAGGGCGTCGGCGGCTACCGGTTCCCGAGCGAGGCGTTCATGGCGGAGGTCGGCGCCGTCAGCGACGAGTACGACATCCCGCTCGTCGTCGACGAGATTCAGTCGGGGATCGGCCGGACCGGAGAGATGTGGGCCATCGACCATTACCCGGTTAAACCCGACGTCATCGCGAGCGCGAAGGCGCTGCGCGTGGGCGCGACGATCTCCCGGTCGGAGGTCTTTCCAAGCGAGAAGAACCGCCTCGGCTCCACCTTCGGCGGTGGCGACGTGCTCGCCTCGATGATGGGTACCTTCACGCTCGAGGCGATCGAGGACCACGATCTGCTCGCGAACGCGACCGACCGCGGTCGACAGGCGCAGGAACTGCTCGGGGACGACGCGCCCGCGTCCGTCGTGGACGTCCGCGGGAAGGGCCTGATGCTCGCGGTGGAGTTCGACACGGCCGACCGCCGCGACGCCGTCGTCGCCGCGGCGCTTGAACGCGGCCTGCTCACGCTCGGCTGCGGGAAGAAGACGATCCGGCTGCTCCCCCCGCTCGACTCGACCGAACGGGAGATCGAACTCGGCGTCTCCATCTTCCTCGAGGCGATCGAGGCCGCCGGCACCGCGACCGCGGCGACGGCGTAGGGTTCGTCCGCCGACGAACGCTCGCGATTTATAAGGCGACAAGGGACCAGCCGCTCCAGTTTATAAACCGGTGGGCGTTCCGGACTGCGGTACGTGTGGCACGCATCGCGGAGGCCGACGGCTTCGGGGTGAACCGTCCGATGCGGGACGACCCCCGAGCCACCGGCCCGGTGGCGCCTCACGCCACCTGTTCACTGTTCCGGAACGTGACCGTCGTGTCGTCCGATTCGACGGTCGTTTGAATGGTGATCCAGCCATCATTCCGGTCGACTGCCCGTGCCTCCTGCAGCGAGAGCTCGACGCGCTCGGTCGTCGTGTGTGACGCGCCGGCCTCGAGCGTGCCGACGTCCGCGGTCCCCTCCCAGACGACGTCGTTCGCGTCGGTGTTGTCCTCGCCGGCGAAGATCCGGATGTACGTCGTGATGCCGGTCGCGGTCTCGTCCTGCTCGTTGTACAGTGTCGCGGTGACGTCCCGACAGGTCGTCCCGCACTCTTCGGTCTCGTCGATCGTGAACGAGAACGGATCCGTGTCGGCGGACGACGTCGTGGTCGACCCGTCATCGTCGTCCACCGGCTGCTCCGTGGCGGGCTCCTCCGTGGGGAACTCCTCGATGGACTCGCCCGAATCGCTCCCGGGGACGGGGCCAACGCCGGTGTACACCATCGCTCCGACCGCGATGGCGAGACCGAGCACGACGAGTCCGCCGGCGATACCGTGTTTTCGGTTCATTCGGGGCTCGCGCTCCGGGTGCTACCCGTCCTCGTACTCGACCGTGATCCCGTCGGGAACCGGCTGGAGGAGGTACTCGTCGGTTTGTCCACGGCGAACCGGAGTGAAGTCGGCGGTGAAGACCGTGCGGGCGTCCGCTCGGATCTCGAACTCCCGGTTGAACGTGAGCGGCGCCTCGCCCGGGACCTCGACGGTGGTCGAGTCTCCCCCGTCGAGCGTCGCGTCGACGCCGTCGGTGTCCAGCTGGAGGAACTCGTAGGTGGCGACGTCGATCTCGCGCTCGTCGACCAGCTGCGTGCTGTCGCCCTGCAAGTCGACGAGGTCAGCCTCCTGCGGCTCGTCGAACTCGTAGTACTCGCGGCCGGACTCCTCGTCCGCATCGGCTTCGGTCCCGGCGTCTTCAGTTCCGGCGTCTTCAGTTCCGGCGTCTTCAGTTCCGGCGTCTTCAGTTCCGGCGTCTTCGGTCCCGAGCCACATCCCGACGATGGTGACGACACACGATTCGAAGTCCGCAATGTCGCCCGGCTGGTCGGTGACCTGCGCCGCGAGCGTCCCGGTTTCGCCGCCGCCGAGACACCCCGCGAACCCGATCGTTCCCGCCGTCGCCGCGCCCGTGAGATACGTCCGTCTGTCCATTGGTAACTTGCTCATATGTATTTCCCTGTGGATGTCTTATCTGAAGGACTGAAACTATGCCGACCCCTCGACGCCGTCAGTATCGTCGTTTCCGTTTACGTCACTATCTTCGTTCCCGTCGGCATTACCATCGTCGTTCTCGGTGGCACCGTCAGCGTTTCCGTCAGCCGCATCCTCACCCGACAGCAGGTCACTCAACGAGCCCCCGAGCCCGTCGCTCGAGCCGTTCAGGAACGAATCGATGGTGTCGTGGATCTCGCCCACCCGGTCGGGAGCCTGTTCGGGCAGACCGTCACTCGGTCCGACGCCGTCCGCGGTTTCAGTGCGCTCGTCGGCGTTTCCTGCACGTTCGTCGGCATCCCCGTCGTGTTCCTCGGTCGCGTTCTCACCGTCGTGCTCCTCGGTCGCGTTCTCGTCGTGTACCGTCTCGTTCGGCGCGGCAGCGTCAGATGCTGCCTGGTTCGATGCGCTGTGCGCGTTCTGCTCCGCCGGATCGGCCGGACTGGCGGCACCGACTGCCGCCACGCCGCCGATCAGGAACATCGCCGCGATCGCGATCGTGATGGGTCGTTTCACGTTCATTGCACTCGCCGCTCGGACGGCCACCCTCATAAGGAGGTGAAGACGTGAACCCGATTTCAGGCGGTTGAGGGACCGTTTACTCCGAATTAAGCCGGATAAAATGAATGAACTGGCGCCATCTCGCCCGTTCCGGATCCCGGCCGTCAACCGAGCGACTGGGATCGTCGCGCGTGCGTCGGTCGCTCGTCGGGAGTGATCGACCATCGACCGAGAAGGGCTTTCCGGCCGGTTTGACGCTCGGCTACTGACTCCCGACCGGCGGATCGCGGTCCACCAGCGACTCGTCGGCCACCTCGACCGCCTCCAGCGACGCGAGCGCGTCCAGGACCTCACGCAGGTGTTTCGGGCCGCTTCCCTCGATGCCGACCGTTACGGGGACGCGATTCGGTCGGTCGACGGCACTCCGATCGTCGCGCTCGAGGCCGTCCAGCTCGGCACCGTGGGACTCGATCGCCTCGGCGACGTCGGCGATCGCGGTCGGCCAGCCGTCGACGTGGAGGCGCGCCTCGGCGTAGCGTCCCAGCTCGATCAGGCCGGTCCGCGTCAGTTCGGCGTGTTCGGTGAGATTCACGTTCCCGCCGGAGACCACCGCGGCGACGTGTTCGTCGGTCACGTCGAGAGCGTCGGAGAGCAGCGCGGCGACCGGCGCGGCGCCGGCCGCCTCCGCGACCGTCTTGGCGCGTTCGGCCAACAGGGTGACGGCGACGGCGATCTCGTCGTCGGAGACGGCGACCACGTCGTCGACGCGTTCCCGGAGCACGGTCCACGTCCTCTCGAGGAGCCGGGTGTCCGCGATCCCCTCCGCGACCGTGTCGACGGCCGGCAGCTCGTGGATCGCGCCGCGTTCGAGGGAGGGCTTGGCGTGGAGGGCCCCCTCCGGCTGGACGCCGATCACGCGAACGTCGTCGTCGATCGCCGATTCGGCGGCGTCGCCGCACAGCGCGGTGGCGATGCCCGAGATGAGCCCGCCGCCGCCGATCGAGACGAGAACGGTGTCGACGTCGGGCAGTTGCTGGGCGATCTCCATACCGACCGTCCCCTGCCCGGCCATGATCGCGGCGTCGTCGAAGGGGTGGACGAAGGTGCGGCCGGTCTCCTCGGCTCGCTCGAGCGCGTGCTCGTAGGAGCGCTCGTAGATGTCGCCCTCGACGATCACCGTCGCGCCGTATCCCCGCGTCGCCTCGATCTTGGAGGCGGGCGTCACCTCGGGGACGACGATCTCCGCGTCGATCCCGAGCAGGTCGCCCGCGAGCGCGACGCCCTGGGCGTGGTTTCCCGCGCTCGCGGCGATGACGCCCGCCTCGCGCTCATCGGGCGAGAGCTGTGCCATCGCGTTGTACGCGCCGCGGATCTTGAACGACCCCGTCCGCTGGGTGTTCTCGAGTTTGAGCCCGACCGACGCGGCACCGCTGGCATCGGCGAGCGTGGTCGAGCCGTCGAGTGGCGTTCGGTGAACTATGTCGGCGATCCGGTCGTGAGCCTCCCGGACGTCCCCTGCCGTGATGACGTCCGCGGCGGTGGAGTCGTCCGCGACGGTTGGGCCGTCCGTGGCGGGTGTCACTCCCTCGTCGGTCATCGATCGTCCTCGCCGGCGAACGCGTCCTCGACGCCGCGGATCGCCTCGGTCAGCACGTCGGTCCCGATCCGGAGGCTGCGCTCGTCGACGTCGAAGGTCGGCGTGTGGTGGCCCGTCGGATGGTCCGTCCCCACGATCAGGTAGGACGCGAGCCCGCCGTGCTCCTGGACCCGCTTCATCAGGAACGTCGCATCCTCGCTGGCGCCGAAATCGGCGGTCGGAACGACCTCGGTGACGCCGTCGATCCCGTCGGCCACGTTCGCGACGTGGTCGACCAGTTCGGGGTCGCTGTCGGCCCGCGGTGATTCGCTTATTACGTCGATATCGACCGTACAGCCGTGCATCGAGGCGGCGCTCCGGAGGGTCCGCTTCAGCCGGCCCTTCATATACTCCATCAGCGCGGTCGTCTCCCCGCGCGCCTCCGCCTCGAGGTGTGCGTGATCCGCGATGACGTTGCTCGCCGTTCCTGACTCCGCCCGGCCGATGTTGACGCGGGTCATTCCGTCAGCGTGTCTGGGGATCGCGTACGCGTTCTCGATCGCCGCCCCGAGCGCCTGCATCGCGTTGTCGCCCTCGTTCGGCGTCTTGCCGGCGTGCGTCGAGGTCCCCTCGATCGTCGCGTCGACGTGGCACATCGCAAGCGGGCGCTCGATCCCGGCGACGACGCGCCCGGTCGGGTGGTCCAGCCCGACGTGGACCGCAAAGAGGTACTCGAGGTCCTCGATGTAGCGGCTCTGAGCCATCGGATGCCCCCCGCCGCCGGCCTCCTCGGCGGGCTGGAAGAAGACGACGAGTCGGCCCGAAAAGTCGCTCGCCTTGATGGCCTCGATCGTCGAGAGGCCCCAGGTCATGTGCGCGTCGTGCCCGCAGGCGTGCATCGTCCCGTCGATCTCCGACCGGAATTCCTCCTCGACGGGGACGTGACCCGGATCGTCGGATTCGGTGATGAACAGGCCGTCGATGTCGACCCGGAGGCCGACCGCGGGCCCGTCCCCACACTCGAGGACGGCGACACAGCCCGTGACGCCGCCGGCGGTCTTCTCGAGGATCTCCTCGTCGGCGCCACGCTCTCTGGCGCGGTCGGCCCACTCCGCGATCGACGCCTCCTCGGGGACGGCCATCCTGTCGGCGGGGTCGTAGGCGTCGCAGCCGATCGCGAGCTCGTCGACGCCGATGTCGCGGAGTTCCTCGACGAGCCGGTGGGTCGTGTAGAACTCCCGCCAGGCGGGTTCCGGATGGCGGTGGAATCCTCGGCGCAGCGAGACGAGTTCGTCGACGGCGTCAGTGGCGTGGGTGGACATGGGTGCGCCTACCACGTGGATGGACTTAATAATACACAATTCCCGTTGACGGAGAATACATAAAAGGATAAGTCGACCCCCGCGGGATCGATACGTATCCGACCCGAATCCACCATGACCGAGGAACCAGATGTCGTCGTCCTCCGCGAGGGGACGGAAGGACTGTCGATGGAATCGTACGCCGAAACGCTCCGCGAGCGCCTGCCCGAGTGCACGGTCGCGCTCGCGCGAACGCCGGCCGAAGAGCGGGAGCTGATCACGCAGGCACGCGTCGTGACGGGGATCACGATCGACGAGGACCTGCTCGAACGGGCCGACCGCCTCGAGCTGTTCGCGTGCACCTTCGCCGGCACCGATCACGTGCCGATGGCCGCCCTCGCCGAGCACGGCGTGGCGGTGACGAACGCCGGCGGGATCCACGCGCCCGGCATCGCCGAGCAGGCGATCGCCAACATGCTCGTGTTCGCCCGCCGCCTCCACGAGGGGTGGCGCCGGAAGGCGAACGGCGAGTGGCGCCACTTCCAGTCCCACGAGTTCACCGACAGCACGGTGACGATCGTTGGACTTGGATCGATCGGCCAGGCGGTCGTCCAGCGCCTGCAGGGCTTCGAGGTCGAGACGATCGGCGTGCGCTACACGCCCTCGAAGGGCGGCCCGACTGACGAGGTCGTCGGCTTCGAGACGGACGCGATCCACGACGCGTTCTCACGCAGCGACTACGTCGTGATCGCCTGCCCGCTCAACGACCTCACGCGCGGGCTGGTCGGTCCGGACGAACTCGCCACGCTGCCGCCGAACGCGGTCGTCGTCAACGCCGCCCGCGGCGGGATCGTCGACACCGACGCGCTCGTCTCGGCGCTGCAGTCGAGCGGGATCCGCGGAGCCGCCCTCGACGTCACCGACCCCGAACCGCTCCCGAGCGACCACGTCCTCTGGGACCTGGAGAACTGCCTCATCACGCCCCACACCGGGGGACACACCCCGAAACACTGGGACCGGCTCGCGGACATCGTCGCCGCGAACGTCGAGGCCCTCGAGACCGGCGGCGACCTCACGAACCGCGTTCGACCGCCGAACGACGACTGATCGGCCGCCGAACGCGCGGTCGCGAGCGGTCGCCGGAATCGGACGTGCGTGTTGAGTTCTTGACATCCTCCCCGCCCTGAAGGGGCGGGGATTCCTCGCGCTGGGGGTCTCGGCTCATGCCGAACCCCCACGGAGGCAACTTTCTCCTACGCCGACCGTAGGATACTCTG
>NZ_JARANU010000009.1:0-116651 GCF_029889855.1 Halopenitus sp. POP-27
TCTGGTGCGGCCTCGGTGGGGTCCTCGTCCGGCACGCCGCCGACTCCGCCACTGCCGCCACCACCGCCACCACCGCCGACGCCGTCTTCATCGTCCTCACCGTCTCCAGGTGCGGGCGTGCCAGGACCGTCGTCAGTTTCGTTGTCGTCGGTCTCGTTGCCGTCCTCGATATCGTCCTCGAGCTCGTAGCCGGTATGGATCGTCACGCTCGTGAGAAGCTGATCGCCCTCGTCGATCCCCCGACTATCCAGGCCGACGTCCACGACCACGCGCTCGCCCGGCGTGAGTTCGATCGCGTTCTCCTCGCCCTCGATCGAACCGCCGCCCTCCGCGGACGTCATCGAGACCGTCCCGCCGCCGTCGTGGGTCACCCACACGAGGACGTCCTGGGTGTCCTGGTTGTGCAGGTAGAAGATCCGGTCGACGGTCGTGTACGACTCCGCGTTCACGCCCGGATCCGTGAGGTCGATCCGGAGCTCGCCGTCGTCGTCGCTCAGCACGTAGTTCCCGTTCGTCCCGTTCGTGGCGCCGAACTCCACGTCCGGCTCGCCGTTGAAAAGGGTCTCCGTCGGCGACCCGGCCGTCCCCAGCACCGCTCCGGTCGCCACTACCGCGCCGATCGCGAGCACGACGGCGAGGGCAGCGGTGATGGTGCGGGTGTTCATCGTGGCGTGGTGGCTGGTGGTTCGATGGTTATCGGATTACTTCGGTATGAAACCGCAACGACAGAATTTGGTGCTATCCAAAGATGGCGTTGTGATCTATTGTATATGATCTAGCTTGCCGTCGCGTTGATCACGATCGTGAGACCGTTCAAATCACCTTCGGATGCAGCTCCGAGGAGGTTAATCTCGATCCCGAACGTTTCAGTATCCCCCGGAGTGAGGGTTTGAGATCCAGTGCTACCGTCCGACCAGACCATATTTATTCCGGAGACGGAATTTCCGCTTGAATCTTCCACATTCAGGGTAACACTAACGTCCTGGTTACCTTGATTTGTGACGTTTATCGCGTTCTGGATCGTGGTATTCGCGTTCGCGTTGATACCGCTTGCACCTTCCCCGGTGCTCATATTCTCACCAAGAACCATCACGATCTGTCCATCGTCGGTCGTCCTTGCGTACGGCGTGTTACCGTTACTGTCGTTATACTCCGTCAGACCAAGCAACGCGTTCGCGTCACCGGAGACGTTCACTTCGGCGGTCCGCTCCGCTTCCACCGTGGTGAACGCGCCCGTGGCCGTAACGACGGTGATCGCTCCGAAGACCAGTACCAGCGCAAGCAGCTTTCCTTTGGGTCGTGCCATAGTTGTTGTCTCCTCGTGTACGCGTCGGCGCGGTGGGCATCGGTTCCCCCGGCCGGCGTCTCTATTGCATACATATACCCCTACCCTCTTTGTAAGCCCGGCCTACTCGGGGGTTATGCCTCCCTAACGATCCGGGATCGGGCGGTTAGGGTGCCCTAATACGCCGAATTCGTGGGGGAGAGGAGTTCGGTGTGTTGGCGTGTGACGTGGTGTGATGACGTGGTATATCACACCGCGATCAACGTGAACACGCCTCGGTGATCGTGTCGAGGAGGTCCTTCTTGCTGAAGGGTTTCATAAGGTACGCGTCCGCGCCGGCGCCGGCGGCGCGCTCGCGGGACTCGTCGGACACCATCGCGGTGCTCATCACGACCGCGACGTCGGGACTGGCGCGTTTGATCGCCCGGGTGGCCTCGATCCCGTCGGTGCCGGGGAGGTCGATGTCCATCACGACCACGTCGGGGGCGGTGCGGTCCGCCTCGCGGATCGCCTCATCGCCGGTCGTTGCGACCCCCACGACCGTGTGTTCGGGGATGAGAAACCCATACAGGAGGGCACGCTGCATATCAGTATCTTCCACGAGGAGGACGTCGACCATTCCGGGGAGTCACCGGATCCTGTTAGTGAATGATTAAAAATCCAACCATTCTCGGACCGTGATCCGTCTGTAGGACCGAAACGTCACTCGTCCGAACGGATGGGAACACTTACAGGAACTCGTTCGGGTTATACGACTACCGTCGCTGCTATGGACCTCCCATCGCCGTCGTCGATTCTCACCACGCTCCGGTCGTCGATCCGGTCCCGGGTCGGACCGTCGCTTCCGGGTGGCGGCCAGGGCGACGATCGACTCACCCAGGACGACGTCTACGACGTTCTCTCGAACAAGCGCCGCCGATATGCGATCCACTACCTCAAACAGGTCGACGAGCGTGTGGACGTCCGCGATCTCGCCGAGCAGGTGGCGGCCTGGGAGAACGACAAGCCCGTCGAGGCGCTCACCGCCCAGGAGCGCAAGCGCGTCTACATCTCGCTGTACCAGGGCCATCTCTCGTCGATGGACGACCGCGGGCTGGTGGCGTACGACGAGGACCGCGGGACGGTGGCGCTGCGGGACGCGGTCCGAAACGCCGACATCCATCTCGAGGTCGTCGACCCGCGGGATATCCCCTGGGGGCAGTTCTACCTCGGGCTCAGCGTCGCGAACGCGCTCCTGATCGGGCTGGCGTGGCTCGACGTCGGCGTGTTCGGCGAGATCGGCAACCTCCAGATCGCGGCCGTCACCGTCGCGATCGTCGCGATCTCGGCGACCGTCCAGACGCTTCGTGACGACCGGATCCGGCTGGGCGATGCGGGCCCGCCGCCGGAACTCCGATCGACGTAGCGTGCGTGTTCCGGCCAGGGGCTGGCGTGTGGCTGGGTCGACGGCTCGCGCGTCGATCAGTCGGCCGCCGCACCGACGCCGCCACGCACCTTCACGCCCATCCCGGTGTCGAACGTCCGCAGCTCCGCGGCGGCAAGCTCCGCACGGCCGACCGCCAACAGATCGTCGTCGGGGTCGACCACGAGCACCTCGTCGCCCGGACGAGCCGCGTCGTCGACCGACTGCACGAACTTTGCGAACGCGTTCTTCCCGTCCCGGACGAAGGGCTCGCTCTCGGCGCCGACGACGACGCGGTAGGCCGGCGGATCGAGGGACGCCAGAAGCCGCCGCCCGCCGGCGATACCGAGGGTGAACCGCCCGTCGGTCCCGTAGGAGACGAGTCGCTCGCCCGCGTCACCCCCGGAGGCGTCGACGTCGCCGGCAAGCACCTGACGCGGGCGGCCGCCGCTTGACCGCCGGATCGAGTGGGGCTCCCCGGGTGGAAACAGCGCCGCGCCGGCGCCCGCGCCGAACTGGTAGTCCGCGACCACCCGCAGGTCGGACAGCGTCGTCGTGTCGCTCATACGCCAGCCTGGCCGCCGCGACGTATAAAGGACCCGAGGCCGAGTACGAAGGACCCGAGGCCGAGTACGAATTTCGGACCCAGCGACCGGTATCAACCGATCGTCGGGCGTTTCCCCAACTGATGGGCCGGTCGTCGCGGCCCACAAGGAAGGGGAAACTGAGGGATCATCGTCGCTAATATCCGCCGCTCCCGCCTCCACCACCACTACCGCCGAGCGGGTCATTGATGGAGGTGTTTCCGACGGCGATCTTCATACTCATCCCGCTGAGGGAGTCTGCGGAGCCGTGGTATCGGCAGTACACGTCGTAGACGCCCGACTGCGTGAACGTGTGGGAGGTCGACTCGTCCCCGCCGACCTCGACGTCCTTTTTCCAGTCGTCGGAGGCGTTCGTCACCGTGTGCTCGCTGCTGTCCTCGTTCGTCCACGTGACGGTCGATCCCGCGTCAACGGTGATGTTTCGCGGACTGTACTGCGAGTTCTTCATCGTCACCGTGGTGGTCTCAACCACGTGAGTACTACCGCTCCCACCATTGCTATCCCCACCAGTACATCCCGAAACAAGGGGAGTCGTGGCGACCGTTACACCGAGAAACTGACGACGATTCATAGATGTTAACGTTCAACACACACGATCAAAAAGATTCTGTTTGCACGGTCTGTCATCAAGCGGATTAGGTCGCTGAAGCGCGGGGATACAGCGTCCTAATCCGCTTGATAAGAGTATGCGATGCAGAAATGCGTACCGTCGATACGGTACCCCCGACCGTGTCTCTCCTCACCGTGCCTCGATCGGAAACCGGCCTCGCGAACGCGATCTACCATCCAACGCATCCGGATCCGGTGGGTTCTTTGGGGTACCGGTCCCTCTCGGTATCGATCGCCGCCGATGTTCACCTGCTCACACTCAACACACGATCGGCGTACCCGCACCCATCACCTCGCGGGCTCCGAACCGTGAACGCGAACGACCGTTCGATCACGGCGTTCACGATGGCCGGCCACGGGCTCGTCCACGTCTACGAGCTGTCGATCCCGATCCTGATGACGGTCTGGCTGGCGGAGTTCTCGGTCACGGCCGCCGTCCTCGGCGGAGTCGTCACGGTGGGCTACGGGCTCTTCGGCGTGGGCGCGCTTCCCGGTGGGCTGCTCGCGGACGTGTTCGGCTCGAAGCGTCTGATCGTCGGCTGCCTGTTCGGGATGGGCGCGGCCTTTTTCGCCCTCGCCCTCGCGCCGGGACTCGTGGGGATCGCGCTGGCGCTTGCGGGCTGGGGGATCGCCGCCAGCGTCTATCACCCGGCCGGGCTCGCGCTCATCAGCAACGGCGTCGACCCGGATCGACGCGGCGCGGCCTTCGGCTACCACGGAATGGCGGGCAACGTCGGTATCGCCTTTGGCCCGCTGGCCGCGGCGGTGCTGCTGCTCGTCGTCGACTGGCGGGTCGTCGCCGCTGCCCTCGGCGCGATCTCGATCGTCGCCGGCGTCATCGGGCTCTCCGCCGACTTCGACGAGACCGCGGGGATCGACGCGGGAGCTAATGCGGACACGGGTGCGGGGACGAACACGGGGACCGACGCGGCCACGGGAGCGGACGCAGACACGGGAACCGACGCCACCGCCGCCGAGGCCGACGGCGGATCCACGGGCGGGGACACGAACACGAACCCGGATGCGGGGACGGAACCGGACACGGACACGAACCCGGACACGGACATCCGGTCGCTTCGCGACTTCCTCGCGGGAAGCCGTCGGGTGTTCACCACCGGATTCGCGCTCGTCTTCCTCGTGGTGTTGTGCAACGGGCTCGTCTACCGCGGAATGGTGACCTTCCTTCCGGAGCTGTTGCGCGAGTTCCTCCTGGCCGCGGTGGGCGACGTCCGGCTCGGCCTCTTTGCCCCCGACAGCCCGCTCGCCGAGGAGTTCGACGTCTCGCGATACGTCTACGTGGGGCTGTTGACGATCGGGATCGCCGGCCAGTACACGAGCGGGCGCCTCCTCGACCGGATCGATCCCGAGCGTGGGCTCGCGATCGTCCTGTTCCTTCTCGCGGCAGTCGCGGTCGCGTTCGTCCCGCTTGCGGGGGCCGGCATCGGTCCACTGCTCGCGATCAGCGCCGTCCTCGGGTTCGTGCTGTTCGGCATCCAGCCGTTCAGCCAGGCGACCGTCGCGGCCTATTCCCCGCCCGAGTCACGCGGCCTCTCGTTCGGATTTACCTACCTCGGGACCTTCGGGATCGGCGCGCTCGGCGCGACGATCGTCGGCGTCGTCCTCACCTACGCGACCGCGGACGCGGCCGTCTTCCTCGTGCTGGCCGCCGTCGCGCTCGTCGGCTGTGCGATCGCGACCCTACTTCGCCGCGGCGATCTGCGTCCGTGACGCGATCTGCGTCCGTGATGCGATCTACGTCCGTGATGCGATCTACATCCGTGACGCGATCTCCATCCGTGAGTGTGCCCGTCACCGTGCGAGCGCGATCAATCCCCGCCGGAGTACGGCGAAGACCGCGACGAGCGCCAGCCCGAGCGGCACGCCGATGTGGAGTCCGCCGAGAAACCGGCCGATCGTCAACCCGAGTGCCATCCCGAGGATGAACGGCATCGCGAGCGCCTCGGCGATCGCCGCCGGTGGCCGATCGATGCTCATACTCCCCGTTCGTGCCCCCAGTTTAAAGGAGGAACGTGTCCTCGCGCTCGCCGAGATCCACGAACGTGTCGGCGGCGTCGACCAGCTCGTCGGCCGTCGAGGAGCCGAACCCCATCGCCTCCACGCGCACGCCCTCGTGTCGGAGGTGTGAACAGAGCCGCGCGAAGTCGCCGTCGCCGGTGCACAAGACGACGACGTCGACGTGGCTGGCAAGCGTCACCGCGTCGAGGCTCATTCCGAGGTCCCAGTCGGCCTTCTTGCTCCCGTCCGGGAACGTCTTGATGTCCTTGATCTTCGTCTCGAAGCCGATGTCCCGCAGCGCCTCGAAGAAGCGCTCCTCCTCGGGCGACTCCGCCCGGATCACGTAGGCAATCGCCCGCACGAGTTCGCGGTCCTGGACGGCCTTTTCGAGGAGGGCCGAATAGTCGATGTTTCGCGAGTACCGGCTCTGCGCGCTGTGGTAGAGATTCTGTGAATCCGTCAACACCGCGACGCGTTGGCCCGGGTGGATCTCGGTCATAGGCTCGCTTCCGCGCCCGCTCTTAAGGGGTTTCCCACTGCGCGACCACGCTCGACTTGCCGGGCGGCACTACGTCGACGACGTCGTCCCGGTTTCACGACGACGGGCTGATCGGGAAAACCAGCGACGGCGTGTTCCACAGCCTCGGACACCGAGATGATCGACAGACGCTCATCCTGATCCGGTCGAACGCCGTACACAACGTGGACGGCACGGAGAGATCGGCCGCGTTGAGACCCATCTCCCCGATTATAGAGAGTCGAGGAGAATACCTGCGCCTTCAGGCGTCCTCGGAACGCTCCGCGTTTCGATGTGCGAACGAGACGCGAAGCGTCTCGTCAACGCAGGATGAATCCAACACTACACGTCACAGTCCACCATCTATTGCTGGCCCGGATATTCTACCCTCTAAACCCGTGCTTTTACAAGAGATATAAATGTAAGATATTATACAGCGTTTCAGATGTTGGACGTCCACAGAACCCACCGGGCGACAATCCGCAACCACTCACAGGTGGCGGAGTCGCTCGACCGGCATGGGTGGTCGGCCAGTAAACTCTGGAACGTCGCGAATTACTACGCCCGCAGCGTGTGGGATGACACGGGTAAGATACCCGACCACGGCAGACTCAAAGACGAGTTGAAGTCACATACCAACTACAAGGGACTCCACTCACAGTCCAGTCAGCGCGTTCTGGAGGAACTCGCTGAAGCCTTCACCTCGTGGTACGAGTCTGATGACGATCGGGACAATCCGCCGGGCTACCGCAAACAAAACTACTACGACTCGCAGGGTCGCCGTGTCCACGAAGAACACCCGCGCAGTACGGTGACGTGGAAGCAAAACGGCATCAAACACGACACCACAAACAACCGTGTTCGACTCTCAAAAGGTGCCAATCACAAGGAACACCCCAAAGCGTGGGAGTACATCCTTGTCGAGTACGAGACCCGCCCCGGCGTCACCGTCGAGAACCTCCAGCAGGTTCGTGCCGTCTACAATCGACAGAAGGGTCGGTGGGAACTCCACCTCGTCTGCATCGAAGAGGTGGAAACGCCCGACGCACCCGGCGAGGAAACAGCTGGTGTCGATCTTGGCATCTGTAACTTTGCCGCGGTCGCGTACAGCACCGAGGAAGCCGACCTATACCCCGGCAATCGTCTGAAGCAAGATGGGTACTACTTCCCGAAAGAGATTGCCAAGTGTGATGATTCGGGCGGCGATCGGGCCACTCAGCTTCACCACACATGGTCAGAGCGGCGCACGCACGTCTTCCATAGTCTCGCGAAACACATCGTTGAGCGGTGTGTCGAGAAGAGCGTCGGACGTATCACCGTCGGAGATCTCGAAGGTGTCCGCGACGACAAGAACGGTGACGCAACGAACTGGGGGCGTCACGGGAATCTCGATCTCCACGGGTGGGCGTTCAACCGGTTTACGTCGATCCTTGAGTACAAAGCAAAAGTAGAGGGGATCGAAGTCGTGGAAGTATCTGAGCGCGACACGAGTAAGACGTGTTGCGTGTGTGGGAGAGAAGACGAGACCCAACGCGTTGAACGCGGGTTGTATGTGTGTGAGGAGTGTGACGCAGCGTTCAATGCAGACGTGAATGGGGCGGAGAACATCCGTCTCGACATAAACACAAGTAACTCCGAGTCTTCGGCCAGTTCGGACGAAGATAGGAGTACCGGCTGGTTGGCACAGCCTGGAGTCTACCTGTATGACTTGTCCAGCGGATTCCAACCGCAGGATCAAGTGGTAGACTGCAAACCCTAATATCCCAACTCAGCGGTGCGGTACCGTGGGATTCCCGCGTCTTCAGGCGCAGGAGGATGTCAATGTGCCGGTGTGTGGCGACCGGTTATCGTATCGATTTCGAGTTTGACGATGGAGATCTCAGTGTCCTCAATGGCTTCATCGAAGACACGGATGGGTGAGAAATGGCGATTGATCTCGGCGGTATCGAACCGCTCGTGTTCGGTTTCTGGCAGTTCGTGGAGCTGCCCCCTGACGATTATACTCCAGGAATCCAGTCCGCGTGGATCGTCAGTCGGCTCGGCTCCATACAGGACGTAACATGCCGTCTCGGTCGTCTCTCGGAACGCTTGTTTCGTGCTTCCCTCGGTCACGCCGAGGCGGAAATACAGACCGTTTCCGTCGTAGTAGTGCGCGAGTGGAATCGCATACGCCTCGCCAGTATCCGAGAGCGCGAGGACGCCAGTCTCAGCGGTCTGGAGTCGCTCTTCGACCTCTGCGTCGTCCATACCGGTCGTGTACGCGTATTCGACGTGTTCCATGAGAACGACTTTTATTTACTCTCTGATCGTTATATAGGTGTACCCACCTATCGAATGACGTCGAACTTCCAAACAACTCGAAAAAACGGGGAGAGGTAGCTGACTACAACTGCTACATCTTGCACGGGTGTCTCATCAGTTAGTCGGTCGTTTGTCGTTTCCCGCGTTACGTTGCTCGCCCGTCTTGGGCGGTTCCTGGGAGCGAAGGAGCGGTATGCGACTCGTTCGGTGGCACCCTGACGATCGTCGTGAGAAATCGTTTATAAACGACCCGCCGTAGGATAACGTATGCAGACCCACATCGTCCCGGTCGGCTTCGATTACGACCGGCTGATCGCCCCGCTCGTGCGGGACCAACTCGACGTCGACCACGTGGTGTTGCTCGAGGGCGCCGTGGGCAGCGAGGCCAACGTCGAGTACTCCCGCCGGCTCGCCGAGAAGCTGGAGAAGGACTTCCGCAACCTGCTCGGCGCCGACACCGAGCGGTTCGTCGTCGAGGACGTCTACGACTACGACGCCGCCTTCGAGCAGGCCTACGGGCTGATCAACGACGAGCTCGACGCCGGCAGCGAGGTGTGGGTGAACGTCTCCGCGATGCCGCGGACGGTCTCGTTCGCCTTCGCGACCGCGGCCCACTCGATCATGGTCGAGCGGGAGGGCGACCGCGATCGCATCCACACCTACTACACCGTCCCGGAGAAGTACCTCGAGACCGAGCTGGCCGAGACGCTGCGCACCCAGTGTGACCGCCTCGAGGACGTCCTCGCCGGCGATCTCGCGGACGCCGACCGGGAGGACCTCGCGGACCACCTCGAAGAGGCGCGTGACCTCCTCGCGGAGTTCGACGAGCGCGGCACGACGATCGGCGCCAAGCAGTTCGGCGAGGACCACATCATCGAGCTCCCGGTTGCCTCCTTCTCGAACGTCAAGCCCTTCGAGGAGCTGATCCTCTTCACCCTCGGCGAACACGGCGTCTTCGAGTCCGTCTCCGAACTCGCCGGGACGCTGGCCCGCGAGCTCGGCGAGGAGTACACCGACTCCTTCCGCTCGAAGGTCATCTACAACGTCGACCAACTCGGCCCCGGCGGCAAGGGCTACATCGAACGCGAGGAACACGGCAAGTCCTACCGAACCCGCCTCTCGCGCATCGGCGAGCTCTGGGTCCGCTCACACGCCGACGAGTCCGAGACGGACGGTCGGTCGACGACGAAGTGATCAGACGGACGCGACTGCGGTCAGTGTCCCCGTCGATCGTCGACCAGCCTCACTCCCCCGTCCGGAACGAGTAATCCAGCGCCGACGCGCTGTGGGTCAACGACCCCATCGAGACGACGTCGACGCCGGTGGCGGCGTACGCCTCGAGATCGTCGATCGTGATCCCGCCGCTGGCCTCCGTCAGCACGCGGTCGCTCGGAACCTCGACCGACCCGTCACTCGCCAGATCACCCAGGACGGACACCGCACGCTCGACGGTCTCGGGCAGGAGGTTGTCGAGCAGGACGACGTCGGCGCCGGCCAGCGCGGCCGCCCGAGCGGTCTCCACGTCCTCGGCCTCGACCTCGATCCGCGTCGCGAAGGAGCTCCGGTCACGAACGCGTTCGACCGCTCGCTCCAGGCCGAGTTCGGCGATGTGGTTGTCCTTCACCATCGCCATGTGCGAGAGATCGAGCCGGTGGGTGTCGCCGCCGCCGGCCGCGATCGCCCGCTTTTCGAGACCGCGTAGCCCCGGCGTCGTCTTGCGCGTGCCCGCGATCCGGACGGTCTCCGAGACTCCGCGAGCCGTCTCGACCGCCCGCCGGGTGCGCGTCGCGACCCCGGAGGCGTGCCCGACCAGGTTGGCTGCGACGCGCTCGCCGCGGAGAACGTCCTCGGTGGGACCGGCAACCGACATCGCGACGTCGCCGGGCTCGACCGGCGCCCCGGCATCGAGGCAGTCGGTGACCGTGACGCCGAGGTACTCGAAGACGGCGACCGCGGCCTCGGTTCCCGCGACCACGCCCGGCTCCGTCGCGACGAGTCGCCCCGACGTCTCGCCCGGGACGTCGTTCGTGACGTCGTGGTGGCCCACGTCCTCGCGCAGCCATCGCTCGACCGCGGAGCGCTCAATCGGCATCGACGGGGGCCCCCTCCGTGAGCTGGTGGCAGCCGCGGGACTCCTCGTTTGCGGCTGCGGCCCGTGCGATCAACAGCGCGGACACGCAGGCCCCGCGGAGTTCGTAGAGTGCCCGGCTCGTCCGGGTTCGCGTGTAGGCGTCGACCTCACCCTTGAGCCGACGGATCGTCGCCTGTGCCCGTTCGATCCCGGCCGGATCGCGGACGATTCCGAGCTCCTCGTCCATCACCCGGCGGAGCCGATGGAACTTCTCCGCGGCGAACCGGTCCGGAAGGGCCGGGTCGCGATCGAGAAGCTCGGGCGGCTCGATCGGCTCGGGACCGGCCTCGACGCCCGCGTCCGCCGCCGTCTCGCCGGCGCGCAGCCCCCACACGAGTCCCTCGAGGAGGCTCGTCGACGCCAGCCGGTTGGCCCCGTGGACGCCGGTCCGGGCACACTCGCCGACCGCGTAGAGCCGGTCGAGCGACGTTCGCCCCTCGAGGTCGACGTCGATCCCGCCACAGAGGAAGTGCTCGGCGGGTGCGACCGGGATCCCGTCCTCGAGGGAAACCCCGCGATCGGCACATTCGGACGCGAGGGCCGGAAACTCGCCTGCGAAGTCGATCGGCGTCACGTCGAGGACGACCTCCCCCGTGCGCTCACGCTCGGCCGCGACGGCCCGCGCGACCACGTCACGAGGCGCGAGCTCGGCGTCCGGGTGGTACTCGGGCATGAACCGCTCGCCGGTCGCGTCGCGCAGCACCGCTCCCTCCCCGCGGATCGCCTCGCTCAGGAGGAACGTCCCGCGGTCCGGCGTCGACCCGGATCCGTCGGGTTCGTTCCCGGTCGCACGCTCGTCCGTTCCCTCGCCCGCGAAGGCGGTCGGGTGGAACTGCACGTACTCCATATCGGCGACGTCGGCGCCGGCCAGCGCGGCCATCGCGATCCCGTCGCCGGTCGCGGTCCGGGGGTTCGTCGAGCGCGGGTAGCAGGCGCCGATCCCGCCGGTCGCGAGGACCGTCGCGCCGGCGAACCACGGGGTCACCTCGCCGTCACGCTCGAGCAGGGCACCGTGGACGCGCCCCTCGTGGGTACACAGTTCGAGGGCCGCGGTGTCCTCCAGGATCTCGACGGCCGACAGTCCGCGGAGGTGTTCGAGGAACGGAACCAGTACGTGTCGCCCCGTGGCGGCGTCGACGTGGCGGATCCGCGCCTCGTCGTGGGCGGCCTCGCGGCCGTACCCCTCGTCGAAGGCGACGCCGAGCGTGTCGATCAGGACGTCCTGAACGGCCGCGTCGGCCCCCGAGACGAGGACGTCCACCGCAGCCGGGTCGGCCGTGCCGTCGCTGGCGTCGATCACGTCACGCTTCAGGGCTTCCGGGTCGTCCCGGGTGACCGCGATCCCGCCCTGGGCCCAGTAGCTCGTCGCGTCCGCCGGCCGGCTCGCTTCGGTGGCGAGGGTGACGTTCGCGCCCGCTCGCGCGCCGGCCAGCGCTGCCGCACAGCCCGCGATCCCGCTGCCAACCACGAGCAGGTCGGTCGTTTCCCCATCGATGGGTGCGTCGGTTCGGTCGGCCATCGGGATCAGAGCTCCAACATCCGCTCGATCGCCAGCGACGCGAGCTCGGCCTCGCGGTCGGGAACCTCGATCACGTTCCGCGGCTCGTCCTCGAGGAGCCCCTCGAGCACCCACGTCAGGTAGTTCGGGTCGACCTGCCGCATCGCGTTGCAGTCCATACAGGCGTCCCCACACAGCGGTACCACGTTCACCTCGGGATACCAGCGCGCCAGGTGGTTGGCGAGGTGGATCTCGGTGCCGATCGCCCAGGTCTCGCCGGGATCGGCATCCGCGACCGTCTCGCGGATCGTCGCGGTGGAGCCGACGACGTCCGCCGCCGCGACGACCTCGCGGCGACACTCGGGGTGAACGATGACGTTCGCGTCGGGGTGGCGCTCGCGGACGTCCGCGACGTGGTCCGCGGTGAAGCGCTCGTGGACCTGACAGTACCCGTCCCAGAGCACGATCTCCGCGTCAGCGACCGCGTCGGCGTCGGCGCCGTCGGGATCCCAGGGGTCCCACTCGACGACCGCGTCGGCCATCCCGAGCCGGTGGGCCGTGTTCTCCCCGAGGTGCTTGTCGGGGAGAAACAGGACGGTGTCACCCCGATCGAGGGCGTACTCGAAGGCCTCGTGGGCGTTCGAGGAGGTACAGACCAGCCCGCCCTGTTCGGCACAGAAGGCCTTCAGATCGGCGTAGCTGTTCATATAGGTGATCGGGACGATCTCCGCGCCCGGGGCCGCCGCGGTCAACGTCTCCCAGGCGTCGTCGACCTGCAGCGCCTCGGCCATCCCAGCCATCGGACAGGACGCCTCCATGCTCGGGAGGATCACGGTTTGGTCGTCGTCGGTGATGACGTCCGCGGACTCGGCCATGAACGTGACCCCACAGAAGACGACGTACTCGGCGTCCGCGGCCGCGGCGCGCTCGCTCAGGCCGTAGGAGTCGCCGACGAAGTCGGCGTGCTCGACGATCTCCCGGCGCTGATAGTTGTGTCCCAGGATGACCACGTCATCGCCGAGCGCCGAGCGTGCCGTCTCGATCCGTTCCGTTCGCTCCGCCTCGTTCAGATCCCGATATCGCGGCGGAAGCCGCTCGAGATCGTCGTATTTGAAGAGGCTGAGATCCGTTTCGAGGGAAACCGATTTCATTTCGGGCATCGTTCTTGTCTCGTCTCGTGATCTAACCGACGAACTACCGTATTGATAAGATTTTATCTTCAATAGTCGGATCGAAGCGATCGAGATCGTTCGTGATGGCATATACAACCAAATTATACACGAATATGCATTACTGAACGAATATACAGGTTCGAAACAGCTAGGCCGAGGTCGATGAGGGATCGATCATCGAACCTGGAGCGACGTCGAAGACGGACCGATCCGATCGACCGGCTTCACGGGCGGTCGGCAGCGTCGACGGGCGGGTGCTCATTTATATAGATAAACGTTCAATGCTACCGTATGTTTCGAATTCTCATCGGGTTGCTCGGCGCCGTCCTGGCGGCCCGACCCGACGACACGATCACGGTCTATGAGTCGATCGCCTTCGAGTCCGCCGGCGACGCGACGCCGAAACCCTGGATCGAATCCGTCGTCCGCGCGGAGGGTGTCGCGTATCTCGGCGTCGCGCTTCTCGGGGGACGACCGTACCGCGTTCTGGCCTCACTCGTCGGCGTGATCGGCGCGATCGTCCTGGCAGTCCCTCGGCAGTACCTCGACGTCGGCGCCGCGATCGCCTACGACCGCCCCGACGACATCGAGTGGTCCGACGGGTTCGTGTCCGCCGTCCGCGCGATCGGCGCGTGCTGTGTCCTGGTCGCGATCGCGGCGGTTCGTGGTCGCCAGGGCGAGGAGCGGTGACTTGACTGGGAAACCGATCGCAAGGTGAGTTGCGTCCGAAGCGTCGATGCGTGCCGGTGACCTCGAAGCCTCTGAACGTCCTCGAAACGTGGATGTTTGAAGTCCTCTCGGCCGAACTGCTTTGTATTCGGACGCAAAAATGGAGACGTATGGGAAGGATCTCGGTCCACATTCCGGACGAGTTGGCGGACCAACTCGAGTCGTATCTCGAGGCCGAGCGACTCGATCGGCACACCGGGATCCGAACGTTGCTGTCCAAGGGGATCGACGAATGGCGTCGCGAACACGCGCTCAAGCGCCTGGAAGCAGGCGAGGTGTCCGTTATCGGAGCTGCGGAGATCTCGGGCGTTTCCCCGTGGGAACTCGCCCGGATCGCGACGGAACGTGACGTCACGTGGGTCTCGGAGGAGCACCTCCGGGATGATCTCGAGGATCTGTTAGCGGTCACCGACTGAGAAAACGAGCATCCGCCTCGAATCTCCGTGGTCTCGGCACCGTCCCCCGTCATCCATACCACCCCTCCGTTATCCGGGATCGGCGGCCATCACGGCTCAGAACGAGCCGAAAGCCGCAACGTATAAGAAACCGAAGCACCCACCGTGGACCGTGACGATGTCCGCGTCCGACCCGGCCTCGCCGTCGCCGCAAGCGACGCGGCTCTTCTCGAAAAAACGCGTGTGAGACGCCCACCGGCGGGAGTGGCGACCCCGTCCCGGGCGGTCCCCGATCCAGTACCCAGCGACGCGTTCGTGTTCGACCGGACGACGGCGATCGCGGTCGGCGTCGACCGAATCGACGTCGGCTGACTACGGACCAACCGGACGCCACGCGACACCACCACACGATCACCACACGGCCACACCACGCGACACCACGCGACACCACGCGACACCACGCGATACCACGCGACACCACGCGATACCACCACACACCCACGATCCACCGATGACAACCACGACACCTTTCGAGGGCGTGATGCCCGCGATGACGACCCCCTTCGACGAGCACAACGAGATCGACCACGACCAGCTGGCCGCCAACGCGCGGTATCTGGAGGCCGCCGGCGTCGACGGGCTGGTGCCCGTCGGCTCGACCGGCGAGTCGGCCACGCTCACCCACGACGAGCACGTCGAGGTGATCGAGACCGTCTCCGCGGCCGTCGACGACGTCCCCGTGATCGCGGGGACCGGCTCGAACAACACGGCGGAGGCGCTCTCGCTGTCCGAGCGCGCGGCCGCCGCCGACGCGGACGGCCTGCTGCTCATCTCGCCGTACTACAACAAGCCCGAGCCCGAGGGGTTCTACGAGCACTACACCGCGATCGCGGACGCAGTCGACCTCCCGCAGATCGTCTACAACGTTCCCTCCCGAACGGGTCGGTCGATCCCGGTCGACGTCACCGCCCGCCTCGCCGAACACGAGAACGTCGTCGGCTACAAGGCCGCTTCGGGCGATCTCGGCCTGATAAGCGAGGTCATCGAGCGGACCGCGGACGAGGAGTTCGCCGTCCTCTCGGGCGACGACGGGCTCACCCTCCCCATCCTGTCGGTCGGCGGCACGGGAACCATCAGCGTCGTCGCCAACGTCGAGCCCGAGCGCACCTGCGCGATGGTCGGCGCCGCGCTCGCGGGCGATTACGAGCGTGCCCGCGCCATCCACCACGAGCTCTCGCCGCTGTGCCGGGAGCTCTTCGTCGAGACGAACCCCATCCCGGTCAAGGAGGCGATGTCGATCCGCGACCGCGGTCGACCCGACGTCCGGTCGCCGCTCACCCGTCTCTCCGTGGAGCACCGCGAGTCGCTCGCCGACCTGCTCGCGGAGTACGAGACGGCCGCACCCGGTGAGATCGGTCCGTTCGCAACCGAGGAGACGTCGCGATGAGCGAGGACGCCGAAACGGACGAAATCGCCGACGCGGATCCGAACCTCCGCATCGCCGTGACCGGTGCCGGCGGCCGGATGGGCACCGAGGTGATCGCGGCGGCCGTCGATCGCGGGGACCTGGCGGTCGCGCTGGCGGTCAACCGCTCGGAGACGGAGCCCGTCTCGGGCGTCGCGGTCGACCCCGCAGACGAGTTCGCCGAGCGGCTCGACGCGGTCGATCCCGACGTCGTCGTCGACTTCACCGGTCCCGAGTCGGCGGCCGCGTACGCGGAGGCCTGTGCCGACGCCGGCGTCCCGCTGGTGACCGGCACCACCGGGTTCTCGGACGCGCAGCTCGCCGCCCTCGAGGACGCCGCCGCGTCGGTGCCGGTGCTCAAGGCGGCCAACTTCTCGCGGGGGATCGCCGCGTTGCGCCGTGCGGTCCGAGAGGCGGCCGCGGCGGTTCCCGACTACGACGTTGAGGTGACCGAAACGCACCACAACGGCAAGCGGGATGCGCCCTCGGGCACCGCGAACACGCTCCTCGAGGATCTCGAGAACGTCCGCGAGGACCTCTCGCGGAACGGCCGCGTCCACGGGCGCGAGGGCGACGCGCCCCGCCAGCCGGGCGAGATCGGCGTGCACGCTCGGCGGGCCGGCGACGTCACCGGCGAGCACGAGGTGCTGCTCGCGGGCAACCACGAGGTCCTCGAGCTCACCCATCGGGCCGGCGATCGTGGCGTGTTCGCCGCGGGCGCGCTCGACGCGGCCGTCTGGCTGGCCGACCGGGAGGCCGGCTGGTACGACTTCGGCGACGTGATCGACGATGCGTGAGATCGCGACCGCTCCCGGAACCGACGGCTAAAAACCCCCACTCACCCATTGGTTCACCATGACGCTCGAAGCAGACGTCACCGACCTCTGGCGGCGCTCCGAACAGGGACTTTCGGCGAGTGGGACGACCGCGGACGACGAAGCGGTCCTCGACGACTTCCTCGACGCCCTCGAGACCGGCGAGGTCCGTGCGGCCGAGAAGACGGGCATCGACGTGACCTCCTGGGAGGCGAACGCCTGGGTGAAGCGGGGGATTCTCCTCAACTTCGGGCTCCGCGAGACCGAGGGACGGACATACGGCGACGTCACCTACCACGACGTCCTCCCGCTACGGGACACCGCCGATCTGGGCGAGCGCGGCACCCGGAACACGCCGGACGGCACCGCGATCCGGCGGGGCGCCTACCTCGGGAGCGACTGCATTATGATGAGCCCCTCGTTCGTCAACGTGGGCGCGTACGTCGGCGACGGGACGCTCGTCGACTCCTGTGACACGGTCGGCTCCTGTGCCCAGATCGGCGCGAACGTCAAGCTCGGCGCGAACACGCTGATCGGCGGCGTGCTCGAGCCGGTTGAGGACGCACCGGTGGTCATCGAGGACGGCGTCGCGCTGGGTGCCGGCTGCCGTGTCACCTCCGGCTTCCGGATCGGCGAGAACTCGATCGTCGGCGAGAACACGCTGCTCACCCCGCGGATCCCCGTCTACGACCTCGTCGAGGAGGAGGTCGTCTTCGGCCACCTTCCCGCGAACCGCCGTGCGTTCACCCGGATGGTCGAATCCTCGGTGAGCGACCACGACCTCTTCGAGGGCGGCGCCTACAAGCCCGCCGTCGTCGCGACCGACGTCGAGGACGAGACCCTCGAGGCCACCCAGCGGGAGGAGGCGCTCCGGGAATGAGCGGTCCCACGCCCGAGGACGCATCGTCGTCGAATCCGCCGGTTCGCCGGCTCGCCGACTGGGATGCGGACCGCCTGGCGGCCCTCGCCGACCGGTACGAAACGCCCCTGTACGTGATCGACCGCGATCGGGTCCGGGAGAACTGCGCCCGGCTGCGGGACGCCTTCCCGGACGCCGACGTCCGGTACGCGGTGAAGGCCCACACCGGCCAGTCGGTCCTCCGAACGGTCGAGCGGGCGGGCCTCGCAGCGGAGTGTGCCTCCGCGGGCGAGCTCGAACGCGCGCTCGCGGCCGGCTTTTCCGGCGACCGACTCCACTACACCGCCGTCAACCCGCCCGCGAGAGATCTCGACCACGTCGTCGATCGATGGCGCGAGCACCCCGAAATCACGATCACCGCCGGCGCGGTCGACACCCTCGACCGGCTGGCCGACCGCGGCTTCGACGGCCGGGTCTGCATCCGGGTGACCCCGGGCGTCGACGCCGGCCATCACGAGAAGGTCCGAACCGGCGCCCACGCCAAGTTCGGCGTCCCCTACGACCGCGCCGCGAACGTCGTCCGGGAGGCAACCGATCGGTTCGACGTCGTCGGGATCCACGCCCACGCCGGCTCCGGGATCGATGCCGACGGACTCGACCGCCACCGCGAACTCGTCTCGCGGATGGGTGCGCTGGCCGCCGCCCTCGTCGATCCGGCAGCCGGGGATCGTGAGGACGCCGACGCGGACCCCATCACCCTCGAGTACGTCGACGTCGGCGGCGGCTTCGGCGTTCCCTACCGCGATGACGAACCGCCGCTCGACCTTCCGGCGGTCGCCGACGCGACGCGGGAGGCGTTCGAGACCGCCCTGGAGGACGCCGACGTCGATCGCGACGCCGGCCTCGACCTCGCCGTCGAACCCGGCCGCTACGTGGTCGCCGACGCAGGCGTCCTCCTGACGCGAGTCAACACCGTCAAGCCGGCGCCGGAGACAACCGTCGTCGGCGTCGACGCCGGGATGACCGATCTGCTCCGCCTCGCGATGTACGACGCGTTTCACCCGATCCGGAACGTCTCATCGGCGTCCCACAGCGGGGAGAACCGGGGCGACGTCATCGACGATCGGGGCGACCGGGATCCCATCCCGGTCACGGTCACCGGCCCCATCTGTGAGACGGCGGACGTGTTCTGTGAGGACCGGCCGCTTCCGGCTCCCGAACGCGGCGACGTCCTGGCGATCGGGATCGCGGGCGCCTACGGCTACGAGATGGCCAGCCAGTACAACTCCCGGCCACGACCGGCCGAGGTCGCGGTCGGCGTCGGGGGGGATACGACCACGGGAACCGACGAGAGCCCCGATGCGGCCGATCCCGGCCCGACCCTGGTCCGCGATCGCGAGACGATCGCCGACGTGACCGCCGTCGAGCGCCGGGCGGGCTACGAGGGGTTCGCGGCGCTCGAGGACCCGGTGCGTCCCGCCGGCGACGTGAGTTCAACGGAGGATGCGGAATGACGGTCCCGTTCCGGAAGTACCACGGCACGGGCAACGACTTCATCGTCGTCGACGAGGTCGACGCCGAGCGATCCGGCCTCGCCGCGTTCGCTGACCGCCGGACGTTCGCGATCGCCCACTGTGACCGCGAGACCGGCGCCGAATCGCCGGGCACGGGGCGTCGCGGCGCCGACGGCGTGTTGTTCCTCGGGATCGATGCGGAATCCGGCTCGCACTCCGACCCGACTCGCGTCACGATGTCGCTCGTCCAGCCGGACGGCTCGACCGCGGCGATGTGTGGCAACGGCGCGCGCGTCGTCGCCGCCTGGGCCCACGACCGCACCGGCGAGACCGAGTTCGTGATCGAGACGCCAGCCGGCGACCGGCGCGCCGCGGTCGACGCGAACGGCCGGGACGTCACGATCGAGATGGGGATCCCCCGGTTCGATCCCGCGGACGTCCCGGTCGATCGCTCGCGCGCGGACGACCCTGAACTCCGGGACGGCGATCCCGACGCGCCCCTCATCGAGACCGATGTCGAGGGGCTCACCGTCTCCGCGGTGAACACCGGCGTCCCGCACGCGGTGGCGTTCATCGAGGAGGACGGCGATGCGGACGCTGAGGCGATCGACGACATCGATCTCGAAGCGGTCGCCGAGCCGGTTCGCCACGCCGACGTCTTTCCGGAGGGGGCGAACGTGAATCTCGCGCAGCGCGTCAGTTATACGCCCGACGACGGGTCGGCCGACGACCGCGAGTTCGACGGCCTCGTCCCCACCTACCGCCAGCGCACCTTCGAGCGCGGCGTCGAGGGCGAAACGCGGTCGTGTGGCACCGGCGCGGTCGCGATCGCTGCGGTCGCGCGCCGGACCGGCCGGGTCGACGCCGAAACCGTCCGATCGCGCCCGCCGGGTGGCGAGCTCGAGATCACCGTTCCCGATGAGGGTCCCGCGACCCTTTCCGGCCCGGTCGCCGAGGAGGGCGCCGGCGAACTCGCCGTCGATCCGGAGGTCGATGAGGCGGCCGCCGCCGACGCGACCCCCGCGGTCGATCCGGGGACCGGTTCCGGAGCCGATACTGACGGCCCAGACGCCGCTGACTCGAACCGGAACGCGGAGGACGATCCGCGATGACCCGGTCCGACGGCGACGGCTTCGATCCGATCGCGTTTCTGGAGACCGCGGTCCGTCATCCGTCCCACGAGGACGTCGGGGACATGCGCGAGTTCCTCGTCGAGACGCTCGCCGAGCACGGGATCGAGGCCCGGGTCGACGACGCCGGCAACGTGCTCGCGAGCAAGCCGTCGGCCGACCTCGACGCCGGCCCGCACGTCGTTTGTAACACCCACATCGACACCGTAACCCCCCACATCCCGTTCGAGCGCGACCCGGATTCGACGGTCGAGGGCGAAGCGGGCGTCGACGTGATCCGCGGTCGTGGGTCCTGCGACGCCAAGGGCCCGCTTGCAGCGCTGCTCGTCGGCTTTCTCGCGACCGATCCCGATCGCGGTCGGCTCACGCTCGCGATCACGCCCGACGAGGAGGTACACTCCCTCGGCGCCGCGGCGCTCACCGGGGGGCTCGAGGGGACCGAGGACGAACTCGACGGCGATCTGTACATCGTCGGCGAGCCGACCGGTCTCGACGTCTGTACGGCCGCGAAGGGACGCTTCGAGGGGACCATCGAGTTGTCGGGCGAGACGGCTCACGCCGCCGAGGACGCGGGAGCCAACGCGGTGGCGGCCGCCGAAGGGGTGCTCGGTGCCGTCCGCGAGTTCGACGCGGACCGGCCGCCCCACGACCAACTCGGCCCGGCGCGGCTCACGCCGACGGTGATCGAGGGCGGCAGCGCGACCAACCAGGTCCCGGATCGGTGTGCGATCGTCGTCGACCGGCGGTCGATCCCACCCGAGACGGCCGCGGGCTTCCGCGAGTCGCTGGCGAACGACGTCCGGGCGGCCGTCCCCGATGACGTCGGCGTCGGGGTCGAACTCACCGACCGCGAGTCGCCGTTCCTCGAGGCCTTCTCGACCGATCCCGACCACGAGCTCGTTCGGCTGCTCGCGGACGCGATCGACGTGACGCGCCCTGCGGACGAGGACACACCTGTGGGCGAGAGCACGTCCGCGGACGAGGACGCTCACGGGGGCGAGGACGCTCCCGCTGCCGTTCGCGATCGGGGCGGGAACGTTCGCCCGTTCTCGGCTGCCACCGAAGCGTCCTACTTCTCGCCGACTCCGACCGTGGTCTTCGGCCCGGGAGACCTGGCTGACGCCGAGGGCGCGGTGGCCCACGCCGATCGCGAGTACGTCCGCGTGCGCGAGGTGGAGTGGGCCGGCGACGCGGTCGCGTGGACGCTGTCCGGGCTGCTCGAAGCGGAGTGATACGCGGGCAGCGGCGGCGGCAGGGTTAGACCGCGAACTTGCGCTCGAGGAACGCCACGAGCAGGTTCGCCGCCAGCCGCGAGGTGTTCCCGGCCGGGTCGTAGTCCGGAGCGACCTCCATCAGGTCGACGGCGCCGACGGCGTCGTGGCCGCCGAGGACCTCCATCGCCGTCAGCGCCTGCGAGGCCGAGAGCCCGGCCGGTTCGGGCGTCCCCGTTCCGGGCGCCACGCTCGGGTCGACGGAGTCGATGTCGAAGGTGACGTAGACCGCGTCGGTCCCCTCGGCGGCAGCCGCGATCGCGTCGCGGATCACCGCGTCCATTCCGCGCTCCTCGATCTCGGGCATCGCGAAGAGGTTGAGTCCGGTCTCCTCGGCGAACTCGAAGAACGCCGGGGATTCGTAGCCACGAATGGCGACCTGGCTCACGTTCTCGAGATCGCCGTACTGCGAGTCGGCCATCAGCGCCGTGCTCGAGCCGTGGAACTCCCGGCCGAAGATCGGACTCTCGGAGACGGTGTCGGTGTGGGCGTCGATCTGAACGAGCCCGACGTCGTCGTGGCCCGCCCCCTCCGCGAACCCGCGGAAGGCGGGGAACGTACAGTAGTGGTCGCCGCCGATGAGGACGGGAAACGCCTGCTCGGCGACGGTTGCGACGTGTGCCGTGATGCTCTCGGCGGTCGTCTCCTGGTCCATCGGGAACACCGGCACGTCGCCACAGTCGGCGACCGAGAGCGAACCGAAGTCGACGTCCTCGCCGGTCCGCATGTTCGTCAGCCCGCCCTTGTACCCCGAGAGGTAGTCCCACCAGCCGCTGGCCTCCCGGACCGCCCGCGGTCCGTAGCGTGCTCCAGGCCGGTTGCTGACGGCCGAGTCGTACGGGACGCCGACGACGCCGGCGTTGTAGTCCGCGATGTCCTCGACGTCGCGATGATCGGCCTTCAGGAAGGTCGGGATCCCCGCGTACGCGAACTCGAGCGACGAGGCCGGGTGATCCCCGCGGAAGCGACCGGCGGGCGTCTGGCGGCTCACCGGACCACCTCGGTGCGGCTTCCGTCGAATCGGTGGGTGATCGTTGCCCGCCCCGTGTGCTCTACGTCGGTCGAACCGGGTCGCGTGACCGTCATTGGTGGAACCTCATTGCCACCGATTCGTCACGGAATCCGCATAAACCTTCCTCCTCGATCGGCGATCGCGTCCCCGTAAGCGTGGACATCGTCGCGAACGGGACGCCACCGCGCCCGGGAGACCGCCGAAGTCTTGTAGGCCGTGCCCGTGGGACGGAACGATGGACCGCGACCTCGACGGTCGGACGTACGACCTGCTGTGGCTCGTCGATCGACACGAGCCGGTCGGGAGCATCCGGCTCGTCGAACTGATGCGGCGGCACGGCTACTCGATCACCGGACGGACGATCCGGCTCACGCTTGCCGACCTCGACGAGGCGGGGCTCACCGAGAAGGTCCCCGGCCAGGGACGCCGCCTCACCGCTGCCGGACGGACCGAGCTCGAACGGGGAAACGTCAGCAGCCGGCTCGACCACGTTCGCTCGCGGATCGCGACGTTGCGAAGCCGGGTGACCTACGATCCCCTCGAGGATACCGGCGTGCTGCTCGTCTCGAGCGCGCTCGTCGACACCGCCGACCTCGATCCCGCCCTGGAGGCGATCCGGTCGCTGCACACGAGTCCGCTCGGTCCCGTCCCCGCCGCGATCGAGCCGGTCGGTGACGGCGCCGACCGCCATCGCGTCCTCGTTCCCTCGAGTCTCACCCTCGACGGGACCCTCCTCTCACACGGGATCGACACCGACCTCCGGACCGCAGGTGTGGTGGCGTACACGCCGCCTACGGCTCGACCCGATCGCTTCGACGGCGCCGAGGCTGGAGGCGCCGCCGACGTGGACATGGCGAGCACGGATGCGGACGATTTCGAGGGCGGAGACGACAGCGAGGGCGGAGACGACAGCGAGGGCGGAGACGACAGCGAGGGCGGAGACGACAGCGAGGGCGATGGAACCGGCGAGGAGGGTCGATTCGGCGGCCGGATCGACAGATACGTCGACGTGATCAGCGGCGAGGACGCCTCCGTCGACGTCCTCTCGCTCCTCATCGAGGCGGGCCGTACCGACACGACCCCGATCCTCGAGGAGGATGATAGCGGCGTTCTCGCTGTCGACTACCGGGAGTTTCCGCTCACTCGATACTCCGAAGCTCGCGATCTCGTGGTCGCGACGCGCGACGCGCTCGGCGGCGTGATCGACGTTCGTCGCCCACGGGAAGGCGGTCCCTTCCCCCTCGGACCACCGGGCTGGGAGTTTGGGGCCGCGACGTACGGCGGATCCGGCGAACTCGCCATCGCCGTGCTCGCCGAGCGCGGCCTGTCGTCGGAGTGGGACACGCTGTACGACACGATCGATCGGGGTCGGCTCCGCCCGGCCGACCGCCTCGAGACTGACGGACCGTTCGGGGACGACCGGTGAGCGGGACGTCCGGTGAGCGGGACGACCGGTGAGCGGGACGACCGGTGAGCGGGACGACTGACGAGCGGCGCTGACTGACGAGCGATCGCTCGTGGAGCGAAACGTTTACAACCGGACTGGTGGCAAACAATTTCCATGTCACTCGTCGGCATCGACTTCGGCATCATCGTGCTCTACATGATCGGCCTGTTGGGCGTCGGTTACTGGGGGTACCGACGTTCGGATACCCTCGACGACTATCTCGTCGCCGGACGGGACATCCCGATCTGGATGTACGTGCCGGTGATGTCCGCGGTCATCCTCGGCGGCGCATCGACGATCGGCGGCGGCGGATTGGGGTACCAACACGGCGTCTCCGGCGCCTGGCTCGTCGTCTGGCTCGGGCTGGGCGTCGCGGCGATCGGCTTTCTCATCTCGACCGAACTCGCGAACCTCAAGGCGTACACGCTCGGCGAGATCCTCGAACGACGCTTCGAGAAGTACTCGGCGACCGTCGGCGCGCTCGTCGCCGGCATCTACGCGCTGACGATCGCGATCACGCAGGTGATCTCGATCGGAACCGTGCTCACGGCGCTGCTCGACTACCAGCTCAACACGATGATCCTCGTGGCCGGAATCATCGTCATCGGGTACACCGCACTCGGCGGGATGTTCTCGGTCACGATCACCGACTTCGTCCAGTGGATCATCATGACGATCGGCGTCTTCGTGTTTGCCTTGCCGCTTGGTCTGCTCGAGGTCGGCGGGATCTCGGGGCTCACGGCCGAGCTCGACCCCTCCTACTTCAGCCCGACCGGCATCGGGATCGACACCGTGATCAGCTACTTCCTGTTGTACTTCCTGGGGATCATGATCGGCCAGGACATCTGGCAGCGCGTCTTCACGGCCGACAGCCCGCGGACGGCTCGGGTCGGGAACATTGCCACGGGCGCGTACGCGGTCGTCTACGGGATCGCGACCGCGGTGCTCGGGATGATCGCCCTGGTGCTGTTCCCCGGGCTCGAGAACGCCGATCTCGCGCTTCCGCAGCTGGTCCTCGAGACGGTTCCCACCGGCCTCTCGGGACTCATCCTCGCCGGGTTCATCTCGGCGATGATGTCGACCGCAGACTCGGCGCTGCTCGCCTCGAGCACGCTGTTCACCAACGACGTGTACAAGCGGTTCATCGACCCCGACGCCAGCGAGCAGCGGTATACGTTGGTCTCCCGGGTCGGGATCCTCGTGCTCGGTGTGGGAATGATCGGGGTGGCGATCCTGATCGGGGACGTCGTCAACGCGCTCACGCTGGCGTACAACCTGCTGACTGGCGCGATCTTCGTGCCCCTGATGGCGGCGTTCTTCTGGCGCGGCGGGACCTGGCAGGGGGCCGTCGCGTCGATCCTTGGTAGCTCCGTCGTCGTCGTGGCGTCGATGGCCGTCTACGGCTTCGGCTCGAACCGCCCGATCATCTACGGGCTCGTCGCCAGCCTCGTGCTCTTCGTGAGCGTGAGCCTGGTCACCGGTCCGCCGCCGCGCGAGAAGCTCGAGGCCTGGCTCGAGAGCATCTCCGACGGACCGTCGATCGAGTGACCGCGTAGCGTGACGGTTTGGCCACTACCGGCCCTCCGCTTCCCCCATTGACCGACTATCCCCACGATCCGCACGTTTCTCGGGGATCCTCGTCGAAGGGCCCGGTATGCCCCACCGATCCGACGCGTATCGCGACCTCTCACAGCCGATCGAGTCCGGAATGTCCACGTTCCCCGGCGATCCGCCGGTCGAACTCACGCCGGCCGCGACGATCGCCGACGACGGCGCCGCCGTCCACGAACTGCACTGCGGCAGCCACACCGGCACGCACATCGACGCGCCGAGCCACACCGAATCCGGCGGGGCGGACCTCGATGACCGGCCGGTCGGCGAGTACGTCTTCGACGCCCGGTTCCTCGACGTCACGCCGTGTTCGGCCCGCGAGCCCATCGGCGCCGACGCCCTCCCGAACCCGGACGCGCTCGCGGCCGCCGACCTCCTCGTGGTCCGAACCGGCTGGGACGCCCACTGGAACGCCGACCGCTACCGGGATCATCCCTACCTAACGCCGGCGGCGGCACGAGCGCTCCGCGAGGCCGACTGTGGGGTCGCGATCGACGCGCTCAACCCGGATCCGACGCCCACCGGGGACGCCACGTCCGGCGGGTCGGACGAACCAGATCAGCCGGACGAACCCGACGGGTTTCCGGTCCACCACGCGCTTCTCGGGGCCGGCCTCCCGATCGTCGAGAACCTCACGAACCTCGCGGGACTTCCCGACAGGTTCACGCTGTACGCGTTTCCGCTGCCGATCGCCGGCGGCGACGGCGCGCCCGTGCGCGCGGTGGCGTTCGTCAAGGAGGCGCCAAGCGCCGCTCACTGACCGGCCGAGGGCGAGTCCACGAACCGGTCTCCGGCGTCTCGGATCGTGGATCGATGAACGGCTCGCCGATACCTATGGTGTGACCGAGGCGCTCGATCGGCGGACCGCGAACCAAAGTATTCACTACAGGGCGTCTCCAAGCCACGGGTATGAGTACGGAGGACGTCTCGCGACGGGCGCTGCTTCGCACGGCCGGCGGCACCGCTGCCGCGGCTGGGGTCGCCGCCGGCGCCGCCGGATCGGCAGCGGCACAGGAGGAGGTTCCGGTGTGGCCCTCGTCGGTCGAGGGGAACGTGAACAGCTACACGGACGCCCGCGGACAGGACGAGGTAACGATTTCGGTCGGCGCGGGCGACGGCCTCGCGTTCGACCCCACGAAGGTCTGGATCGATCCCGGAACCACGATCGTCTGGGAGTGGACGGGCAACGGCGGCGACCACAACGTCCACGCGGTCGACGGCCCTGCCTCCTTCGAGAGCGAGATCACCGGCGAGGAAGGGTTCACCTTCGAGTACGAAACCTCCGAGGAGGACGCCGGCATCACCCACTACCAGTGTGACCCACACTCCCAGGTCGGCATGCACGGTGGCATCGCCGTCGGCGGAGACATCGAAACCGAATCGACCGGCGGCGGGGACAGCGCCTCCGGCGTCGTCTTCGTTCCCGAGGGGGCAAAGGCGCTCGGGATCGCGACGTTCATCGCGATGGTCTCGACGCTCGGAATGGCGTTCTTCTTCCTCCGATACGGCGGCGACGGCGGCGGCGAATAGCCACCGGCGCCGGACCGTTCTCGTGTCCCGATCACCGCCACCGAGGCGATGACGCGATCGTCGACGATCAGCCAGTCGTCGACGTCCAGCCAATCGTCGACACACGATCGGGATCGGACTACAACAGGCCGCGATCGGAACGGACCGAGCGATAGCGCTCGAGATACCGCTCCAACACTGTGCGGCGGTCGTACGCCTCGAACCCGTTGCCGGTCGTCCGGTGTGGCCGTGTGGCCGCCTCGCGGAAGGCGGTCGCAAGCTCCTGGGGACTCGTGACGAGGCTGGAACGGGCGTCGCCCTCGACGAGCTCGTGTGCGCTGGATCCGGCCTGGTATTCGACGAGGCCGACGCAACCACACGCGAGCGCCCGGAGGAGATCGACCGCGAACGCCTCGTTGGTCGCAGTTTGGGCGAACACGTGGGCGCCCTTGAACGTCGCGAGGCGATCGGCAAGCGGCTGCTCGCCGAGGAACTCGACCCGGTCCGCGAGCCGAAGGTCGGCAGCGGTCGCCTCGGCGGCAGCCCGCTCGGGACCGTCGCCGATGACCGCCGCGGACCAGTCCGTATCACGCAGCTCCGCGAGACCCAGCAGGAACGAGTCGACGTTCGCGTGCCGGTCGAGCCGTCGGGAGTAGACCACGTCGAACCGGTCATCGACGGGTGTGGAGTCGACGGCGTCGAGGTCGACGCTTTCGGGGATCGTCTCGACGCCGTCACCGGGTGCGCCGTGTTCGCGGACCCGCGTCGCCACCGTCTTGGCCGGCGTCACGACCGCGTCCGCACGTCGAGCCAGGATCCGGTACCCGATCGTGCCGTCCTCGGGACGGTCGCGCCACCAGTCGACGACGACCGGTGCGCCGTGGATCGGCCGGCTCACGGTCGCCGCGATGGCGCCGCCGGGTGGGCTGTTGACGGCGTGGACGACGTCCGGGTCGAACCGCCGCAACGCCGCCGGAATCCGGGCTGTGAACGCGATCGGTTCCGGGTCGGCACCGACGCGCCGGTACTCGATCCCGTCCTCGGTGAACGCGCCGTGGTCGCCGCCCCACCACTGGGCACACAGCCATACGACGTCGTGGCCGCGGTCGGCGAGTGCGTCGGCGAGTCGTCGCGTTCGACGTCGGGCAGGGGTGTCGCCGTGGTGTGGGGTGAAAAGCGAGACGAACGCGACACGCATACGTGGACGGGTCGTCGCCGGACGATAAAAATCCACGCCATCCGGTACGCCGAACGACGCCGCCCGAACGCGTCGGTCGGGTACCGGTTCGAACCTACCGGTCCGGAACCAGCCCGTCGAGATCGACGTGTTCGACGAGCAGATCGGCGGCCGCGTCATACGGAGAGGGGTCCTCGCCAGCGGAGTCGCGGAATCGGTCGATCGATCGATCCGGATCCGAACTGCTCGCTGCTGCGGCAAGGAACGCGGACCGAGCGTCGCGGTTCTCGAAGAGCCCGTGGAGATAGGTCCCGACGACCCCGGACCGGCCGCCGAGCGCGGCCCCGAGGGCGACGCCGTCCCGGTCGTCCCGATCCACTTCATCGCCGTCAGCAGCGTCAGCGTCGTCGGCATCGCCACCGACGTCGTCGGTGTCGGTCATTGGCGAGAACGGGGTCTGCAGCGCCGGGTCGACGCCCGCCGCAGGAGGAGCGTCGCGAGACGCCGGTCGCGTCTCACCCATATGGATCTCATAGCCCCGGACCGTCCCCGTTGCGCCGGCGAGCGGACCAGCTCCGTCGATCCGAAGCGTGGTTTCGACGACGTGCTTGTCGTGTGAAAAGACCGTCTCGACCGGCAACAGCCCCAGCCCCTCGACCGTCGAGGCGTCGGTCGTCCCCTCGACGTCGGCGTTCAGGATCCGGTCGCCGAGCAGCTGGTAGCCGCCACAGAGGCCGACGACCGGCCCCTCGAAGTCGCGGATCGCCGCGGTGAACCCGGCGTCCCGAAGGGCGATCAGGTCGTCGACGGTGTTCTTCGTTCCGGGGAGGACGACGGCGTCGGCGTCCACAAGCGGTTCGGCGGATCCGGAGCCGACGTCTCGGCGGTCCCCAACCGGCAGGTACTGCACGTGGACGCCCGGTTCGGCCGCAAGCGGTTCGAGGTCCGTGACGTTGGAGATCCGCGGTAACCGCGGCACCGCGATCGTGATCGCATCGGCGTGAGAAACGCCGTCATCATCCCCGCGAACCGTCGGCGTCCGGGCATCGGCCGCCGGGAGGTCGACGCTGTCCTCCGCCGGCAAGCCCGGATCGTCGAAGGGGAGCACCCCGCGAACCGGCACGCCCGTCCGGTCCTCGAACGCCTCGAGACCGGGCTTCAGGAGGGATCGATCCCCACGGAACTTGGTTATCACGGCGCCGACGACGCGATCACGGATGTCGTCCGGAAGCAACTCGAGCGTTCCCACGAGCGATGCGAAGACGCCGCCACGCTCGATGTCGGCCACGAGAAGCACGTCGGCGTCGGCGATCCGGGCGGTCTCGACGTTGGCGAGGTCCCGATCGTGAAGGTTGATCTCCGCGATCGAGCCGGCCCCCTCGGCGACGATCATCTCCGCATCGGCCGCGAGTCGGGTGTGAGCGTCGACGACGGCGTTCCGGGCCGTCTCCCAGTGGTCGTCGTAATACTCGCCGGCGGGAACGGTCGCCGCCGGCACTCCGTCGATGACGACCTGCGACTCGCCGCCACCGCTGGGCTTGAGCAACACGGGGTTGTGGTCGGTCGTCGGGGGCACGCGGGCCGCACGAGCCTGGGTGTACTGGGAGACGCCGATCTCGCCGAAGCCGGAGCCGGCATCCGACTCGGCCGCCGGGGAGTGATCCGACCCGGTCGTGCGGGGAACGGCTCGAGCGTTGTTCGACATGTTCTGTGCCTTGAACGGCGCGACGTCGACGCCCCGGTCGGAGAGGAGCCGACAGAGTCCGGCGGCGACGGTGCTTTTGCCGACGTGGCTGGCCGTGCCGGCGACGAGCAGCGTGCGCGTGTCCGATCGGGTCATCGAATCACGGGTTCCGGCTCAGAACTCGGTCCCCTTTCGCGCCCGAATCCCGGCGTCGATCGGGTGTTTCTCCTTCCCGACGCGGGTCATCAGATCGACGTCGTCCTCGAGGTAGTCGGGACGCGTGTGGCTCCCGGTCACGACGAGTTCGAGATCGGCCGGCTTCGCCTCGATCAGCTCGCGGACGTCGGCGGCGTCGATGAGTCCCTTGTCGGCGGCGTACAGGATCTCATCGAGGATCAACAGGTGGACCCCGTCCGCGGGATCGCCGGCCAGGGGGAGCGGATCGGTCAGGTCGGCGTCAGCGGCCGCGTCGATGAGCTCCCGGGCTCGCGCCAGTCCGCCGGCGGCCTTCGCAGCGTGATCGTCGTCGGCCGAGCCGTCCCGAAACCCGTGCCAGCCGTAGTGGCCGGTGTTCTCATAGGACATCCCGGGGAGTGCGGCGATCGCGTTGTACTCGCCGCGGTCCGGCTCGACGGAGTCGGCGCCACCCTTCATAAACTGCAGGAGGTGGACCCGGTAGCCGTGTCCGGCGGCCCGCATCCCCATTCCGAGCGCCGCGGTGGTCTTCCCCTTGCCGTCTCCCCACCAGACCTGGATGAGGCCGAACTCCTCGGGGGCGGCCGGGGCGATCTCCCGCGCGGTCGGGGTGACGCCGGCGCCGGGCGTTCCGCGATCGGCGTCGCCGGACGGTCCTCGGTCGGCAGCCTCCTCGTGGTGGTCGGATGTGCCGTCCACCGGGATCACTCCTCGTGGATGAACACGAGTCGCGTGTCGTCGGTCGAGGTGAGACAGAGGTGGACGCCCTCGCGGGTGGCGCCGAGCTCCTGCCAGCCCGTGTCGCTGACGAACAGCGTCCGGAAGATGCCGCGGTCGCAGTTCGGGTTCGGACAGCCAACACCCGCGGCGTTCTTGTACACCGTCGTCCCGCCGCCGGAGGAGTGTTTCACGAGTCCGTCGGTCAGCTCCTGGAGGTCCGCTTCAGTCAGTCCGTCCTGGGTTCCGTCAGCGTCATCGTCACCGGTCTCGGGTGGCATACCGATCCCTTCTCGATACCGCTACCTGAATGTTACTCCGGACGTCGATCGCGTCGCTACGATCCGGTGAAGTCGATCCGCGAGCCGCCCGCGGCGTCCGGCCGCTCCGTGGGACCGAGACGTTCGAAAGCGTACTCGGGATCGGCCAACACCACGTGGCCGTCTCGAACCGCCACGTCGATCGCATCCAGGACCGACCCCTCACACGGGCCGAACGAACAGACGCCGGTGTCGGACGCGAAGTACGCGCCGTGTTTCTCACAGACGATCTCCCCGTTGCGAACGGTCGCGCCGTTTCCACGATCGATCCGAACGTCCGTCCAGTGTTGACAGTAGTTGCGGTAGCAGGCGATGCCGTCGGCCAGCTCGATGAGCATCGCCTCAAGCTCCTCGCCGTCGCCGCCCCGGTCTCCGGTTTCGGTTTCGACGTCCCCGACCGGCCGTAGCGTCACGAGTACCGTTCCGTCCGTCGGCACGTCCGCCGCAGGAAGCATCCGACGATCCTCGTCCATACGATCCGGTGCTCGGCGGGCGGTTTGAACGTTGCGAGACGCTCACGGTCCGCTGTGTCTCCGACGCTGCTCCGACCGCTCCGACTGCTCCGGCGACGTCACCCCGCTCCGATCCCCGACCGGGGGGACAGTCGGTTGGGGATCAGGCCTCGTTCGCGCGTTCGATCCAGGTGGCTGCCCGGGACTCCCCGACGTTCGCGCCCTCGCCGACCGCAGCGGCGTCCGCGCCGGCGAGGTCCTCGACCGAGTCGATCCCGATCTCGGCGAGCCGCTCGGCGTAGGCGGGGCCGATACCCTTGATCGTGTCGACCGGCGTGCCGGAGGCACCGTCGGCGTCCTCGGGTTCGTCCACGTCGTCCTCCTCCGTGGTGGACTCGTTCCCGTCCGCCGCAGCCGACTCCGTGTCGACGGTCTCGGAGGCATCCCCGTTCTCTGCGGTCGTCTCCGCGTCAGCACCGTCGGCCGTCGCCTCGCGATCCTGTGCGTCCGGACCGGCGGCCTCGGCCGGTTCGGCCGCCTCCTCGGGCTCCGTGGCGGCCGCCTCGTCGACGAGCGTCTCCGTCGAGGCGGCCGCATCCGTCTCCGCCGCGGCACCCTGATCCGGGTCCGCGGCCGAATCGCCCGCGTCCTGCGCGACCGCCTCGTCGGGGTCGTGCTCGACGGTGACCTCGGTGTCGGTGTCGGTATGGTCGGTCGTCGACGTGCCGCCGATACCGAGTTTCTCTTTGAGCTTCTGTAGGAGTGCCATTGTGACTCCGTATGAACGGTGTACAGTTAAAAGGCACCGACGGATCGGCCGGACACTGCCGCGACTGGGGTCGATACGGTCGGGTCCGTCGTGGGCGGTTCCGTTCGAGCGCTCTCGCGTCCCTCGTCGCGTGAACGACCGGTTGCTACCGTTCGTCGCTGTCGAGCACGCGGATCTGGTCGCCCCGGACCGTCACCGGAATGGGGACGGTTGCCTCGTAGAGCTCGACGGTGACCTGGTCTTTCCCCTCGTCGATCCGCTGGACGCGCGCCTTCTCGCCCTTGAACGGGCCGGCGATGAGCTCGACGATGTCGCCCTCGGCGATCCCCTCGACGTCGGGGGTCGGCGAGAGGAAGTGTTCGACCTCCGAGAAGCCGCTCTCGGCGGGGCCGTCGGAGCCGGAGATGACGCCGCGAGCGTGCGGGATCTCGTCGAGGACGCGGGCGAAGACGCTGCCGTCGTCGGCCTCGACCATCACGTAGCTCGTGAGCTGGTCGGGCGCGAGGACCGCGTGGATCTCCGGCATCTCCTTTTCGGCGAGCATGTCCGCGACCGTCCGCTCCTGGCTCGCGGTCGTCTTGACCGCGAAGATCGACGACATCAGACGCCGACCCCCGGCAGCAGGCTCATGATCATGTAGATCAGGAAGCCGAGGAATCCGATGAGGATGATGCCGGCGCCGGCGATCTTCGACACCTGCAGGAACTCCTCGGAGGAGGGGGTACTTGCCAGCTTCAGCACCCGAATGTAACTGTTGAGGTCGTAGGGAACGTCCATATTGGAAGACCGTACACGATGGGGCGTTTTTTACCTTGTGATGTGTCCCCCGGCCGGAAACGCGGAGACGGGCCGTCGTGTCTGGCGATCTCGGGGAGGGTTCGACGGCGTCAGAACGAGGTGCGAGCGTCAGAACGAGGTGCGAGCGTCGGACTGACGACTACTCGACGTAGTCGATGTCGTCGGTCGGATCCTCGACGGTGTCGCCTTCGGCAGGCCCGTCGACGCCCTGCGGCTGGGGCGCCTCCTCGCCGTTCCGGCCGTAGATCTGGGGCGACTCGACGCCGGTGACGACGATCATCGTCCGCATCTGGCCGTCGATCTCCTCGTCGACCGAGGTCCCCCAGATGATCCGCGCGTCGGGGTCGATCCGGTCGTAGATCTCCTCGACGACGCCCTCGGCCTCCTCGATGCTCATGTCGGAGCCGCCGGTGACGTTGACGAGCGCGGAGTTGGCGCCGGAGATGTCGACGTCGAGCAGCGGCGACCGCAGGGCCGATTTCACGGAGTCCTGCGCCTTCGAGTCGGAGTCGGACTCGCCGAGGCCGATCATCGCGACGCCGCCCTTCTCCATCACGGTCCGGACGTCGGCGAAGTCGAGGTTGACGAGGCCGGGTTTGGTGATGAGCTCCGTGATCCCCTTCACCGAGCGCATCAGGACCTCGTCGGAGACCTTGAACGCCTGGCGGACGGGGAGCTTGCCGACGGCGTCGAGCAGCCGGTCGTTGGGGACGACGATGACGGTGTCGGCGACGTCGCGGAGGCGCTCGAGACCCGCTTCGGCGTTGGTTCGGCGGACCTCGCCCTCGGCGGTGAAGGGCGTGGTGACGATCGCGATCGTGAGCGCGCCCGACTCGCGGGCGGCCTTTGCGACGACCGGCGCCGAGCCGGTCCCGGTCCCGCCGCCGAGGCCGGCGGTGACGAAGACCATATCCGAGCCCTCGATGGCGTCGTAGATCTCCTCTTGGGACTCGATGGCGGCCTCCTCGCCCACCTGCGGGAGCGACCCGGCGCCGCGGCCCTGGGTCTTCTGTTGGCCCATCAGGATCTTCGTGTCCGCCTCGATGTTGACGAGGTGCTGGACGTCGGTGTTGGCCGCCACGAGCTTGGCGCCGTGGATCCCCTCCTCGGTCATCCGGTTGACCGTGTTGCCGCCCGCGCCGCCGCAGCCGACCACGGTGATGTTCGTCTGCAGGTCCTGGAGGACGTCCTGCAGCTCGTCGTCGGTCATCATTCCGGTCTGTGGCGTTCCGCCGGCGTTCGAGCCGCCGCCGGCGCTCGATCCCCCGCTCGCGTCCGCCTCGCCGATCTCGCCGGACCCAGCGGATCCGGACTCCTCGGCCTCGTCGATCGCGTCCTCAACGATAGAGTCCATCTTGGCGAAGGGTTATGCAGCGAGGTTAATTACCTTTCCCCATTCGTCAGACTCCCGTCAGACGCTGATCCGCGAGTTTTCGGCGGTTCGACGGGAACGGACCGGGGAACGAGCGTCGTCGTGTGTCACCGCCGAGGGCGAACGACGTCACCGTCGGAAGCGAACGTCCCGATCACGCGTCACGTCCTCGGGCGCCACGGTCCGCCCGTCGACCTCGACGGCGTCACCCGCAGTGAGTCGACCGAACTTCGGCCCCTCGGGGACGCCGTGCTCGGCCGCCAGCTCCGGATCGAACGCCGCCTCGCTGGCGACGACCGCGTCCGCAGTGAGCGTCACCTCGTCGAATCGCTCCCGAAGGACGTCGGCGAGTGCCCGAACGAGGGCGTCGTATCCATCGGCGGCGTCGTTGTCACCGTCGTCGGCGTTATCGGCGGCGTCGGCGTCGGCACCATCGGTCGCAAACGCCGCCCGCCCAGTGGCTCGCGTTCCCGACTCTTCCGTCTCGAAGGCGACGGTGTGTCGCTCGACGGCCGCCCGAGTCGTCTCGTGGTCGATCCCCTGCGCCCGCGATATCAGGTCCGCAGGAAGCTCCCGAACCGTGACCGACTCGGGCGATTCCGGGACGACGTCGCCGAACCGCAGCCCGTCCGCGACGGGCGCGATCGCCTCCTCGAGGCGCTCGACGAGCGCGAGCGGTCTGTCGCCGACCTCCCGGACCCACGTCTCGCCGACGACGCGATACCCGAGGTCGTCGATCGTCTCACGGAGGGTCGGATGGTCGCCCTCGATGACGGCGTACTCGGCGGCACTCGCCGTGAAGGCGCGCTCGACGACGTCGGCGTGCTCGGCGGGGGATCCCAGCTCAGCCAGCTGCCAGTCCGAGCCGATGTGGCCGACGCCCCACGCCGTCTCCTCGACGATCCGGGTGAACCGCGGCGCGTAGTGGCCGCCGCCGAATCCGACGGCGTGTCTGGGTGTCCCGTCGTCACCGACGAGATCGGCCGGGGCGGAGGGGGCGGCGTCCCCGGTCGAACCGGCGGTGTGGTCGTCAGAACCGGCGGCGTGGCCGTCGGAACCGGCAACGTGCTCGTCGATCAGATCCGAGACGGCGCGGGCGACGGCCCGGGCACCCGCGGGGTCATCCCACTGCTCGTCGTCCGACCCGAGCTCCGCGAACAGCGAGGGAACGGCGGTCTCGCTGGGACCGTGATGGGTGCACTCGATCCCGACGTCGTAGTCGGCCGGGGCGTGCTCGGTGAACCCGGCGACCAGCCGCTTCTGGGCCGCCGGGGCAGCGCGTGCGAGCGCCCCGTCGTCCCCGCCGTACTCTGCGGGCCCGAAGTTTCCGGTGAAGTGGGCAGTCAACAGGGGCCCCGTCTCGCCGGCGTGCCTGGAGACGAAGACGAGCAGTTCGGGCTCGCGGTCGGCAAGGAGGCCGGGCTCACGATCCTCGGGAAGGGCGGTCGTCGAGCCGTCCACCGCCTCGACGGCCGAGGTGACGCTTCCGAAGGCGGGCGTCGGGTCGTCGAGGTGGATGTGGAGGTCCTCGAACGTTCGCAGCTCCGCGCCCGGACGGCGGTAAACGGTCCCACCGCCATCGGCGTCGGGACGTGACTCGTCCACGCAGGCGTCCCAGTCATCGAGTTCAAGAAGCCGGTCGCCGATGTGTTCGGACGCGCGGTCCGCGCGGCTGACGACGATCGCGATCACTGACTAATGGTCGACGGGGCGCGATTGAATAGGCGTCGATCGCGGACGACGAGGCGTCAGCTCGGATCACCGATCGATCCCAAAGTCGGGTCGGATCACCCGTTGATCCGGTCGACGACCGACTGGAGGTCGGCGGTCGACTCGACCGTCTCCTTGATCTGCTCGCGCTCGCGGACGTCCTCGGAGTCGGCGTCGTACGCGCGGACGTACTCGGCGCGGGTGTGCTCGTCGAAGGCATGACGGATCGCGAAGTAACCGTCCGGAATGACGGTGCCACACACCTTACACTCGTGGCGCTGGTGCTCGGTCGTCTGGTGAACGATCGCCGACTCGACGTCCTCGAAGGCGGCGCGACATCCGCTGATCCCACACGTCCAGCCGGGCATACCCGAAGCGACGGACCGAGTCGCATTAACGGTTTTCCCCGCGGACGCTGAGCCGTCACCACGGACGCTGAGCCGTCACCACGGACACCGTCGTCGGGGAACGACACGCATTTGCTGGACGACGCCGACATCCCGAACGTGCCACACACCGGGACCCGGATCGACGCCCACGTGAAGGTACTCGACGAGACCGTCGTCGAGCGCGCGAAGGAACGCGGGCTCGACGCGATCGTCTACGCGCCACACTTCGAGCGGCTGCCGACGATCCGCGAGCGTGCCGATCGGTTCTCCGACGACGAACTGCTCGTCGTCCCCGCTCGAGAGGTCTTCACCGGCGACTGGCGGAACCGCCGACACCTCCTCGCGCTCGGACTCTCCGAGCCGATCCCGGACTTCATCACCTTCGAGGGAGCGATGGCGGAGCTGGAGCGTCAGGACGCGGCGATCCTCGTTCCCCACCCGACGTTCGCGACCGTCTCGCTCACCCGACCGGAGCTGGACGCCCATCGCGACCGGATCGACGCGGTCGGGGGATACAACGCGAAACTGTTGCCCCACCAGAACCGGCGGGCTCGCCGGGTGGCTCGTGACCTCGATCTGCCGGCGTTCGGCAGCTCATACGCCCACCTCAGGGACACCGTCGGCGAGGCCTGGACCGCCTTCGAGACGGACCTGGAGACGCCGGCGGCGGTCGTCGAGGCGTTCAAAAGCGACGTCGACCGCCGCGTGGTTCACCGGGCCGGGATCGAACACCGCGCACGGGGCGCGATCGAGTACGCCCATCTCGCCTACGAGAACACCTGGAAGCGCCTCGACCGGCTCTTCCTGTCGGGCGACGACCCGACGAATCCGCACAGCGTCTTCTACGAGGGTCGGTTCGACGACGTCGCCGTGTACTAAATCCGGGGAGACGTGTGTTGACCCCGACGAGACGTGTACTAAACCCGGTGGGAGATCGGGTGTGTGATCACGACATCCCGATGGCCTGTGAAACCGTCGCGACGTCGACGTTCAGGTCGACGACGTAGGTGTGGACCGCCCAGAACGCGGCGATCTCCAGAGCCGTGATGACGACGGTGACGAGGTCGGCGTAGTCGCTCGAGGTCGTGACGCCGAACGGCAGCGAGTACTCCGAACTCGACAGCGGGTGAAACAGTGCGATCCCGCGCCGGCTCCCGATCAGGTCGAGGATATAGTGCGTGAGAACGCCGACCCAGACGTACTGCAGGTTGCCGAAGACGATGGGGTACGCCGCCACGATCCCGAGCACGGTGAGGCTGTGCAACGTCTTTCGATGCTTCCCGAAGGCGGTGTCGACGTCCGGGAACAGCGCACCCAGGACGATCGGGACGGTGACCTGGGCGATCTTGATCGCCGTGTTGCGGTCGACGGCCGGTTCGAGGACGAATCCGACGCCGACGGCGAGCAACAACGCGTTGAGTACGTGACCGCGTTTGTTCATCACCGGATGCTCGAAGGCGGACCGACTCAAGCGTTTCCCCCCGCGATCCGCGGTCCACGCTCCGCACCCCGTGCCCGCCCTCAACGAGGAGTGCCCACGAGCCCCGGACACGGATACCGACCATAACCACTAATACAACTCGTGAATATTCATTAGTTGTAATGAGCGACTTCGATTCGTTCAGCGACGTCAGCGAGGCGAACGTGACCAAGGCGATCGGCAACGCCTGGAGCGAGGAGTTCCAGGAGTTCACCGAGTCCGAGGTGATCATCGTCGGCGGCGGCCCCTCCGGGCTGATGGCCGCAAAGGAACTGGCCGAGCGCGGCGTGAAGGTGATGGTCGTCGAGAAGAACAACTACCTCGGCGGCGGCTTCTGGCTCGGCGGCTTCCTGATGAACAAGGTGACCGTCCGGGACCCGGCCCAGGAGGTCCTCGACGAACTCGACGTCGACTACGAGCCGACCGAGGAGGCCGACGGGCTCTACGTCTCGAACGGGCCTGAGGCCTGTTCCGGGCTGATCAAGGCGGCCTGTGACGCCGGCGCGAAGATCCAGAACATGACGGAGTTCACCGACATCGTCGTCCGCGACGACCACCGCGTCGGCGGCATCGTGATGAACTGGACGCCGGTCCACGCGCTGCCCCGCGAGATCACCTGCGTCGACCCGATCGCGGTCGAGTCCGATCTCGTCATCGACGCGACGGGCCACGAGGCGGTCGCGATCAGCAAGCTCGACGAGCGCGGCGTCTTCGAGGCGCCCGGCATCGAGCACGCCAAGGAGCACAACACGGGAATGGACGCGACCGGCGACGACCAGTACGGCGCGCCTGGCCACGACTCGCCCGGCCACGACTCGATGTGGGTCTCCGAGAGTGAGGACGCCGTCGTCGACCACACCGGCGTCGTTCACGACGGCCTGATCGCCACCGGAATGTCGGTCGCCACGGCCTACGGGCTCCCGCGGATGGGGCCGACCTTCGGCGCGATGTTGGTCTCCGGCAAGCGCGCCGCCCAGGCCGCCATCGACGAGCTCGGCGTCGACGCCGCGGACGTCGGGTTCTCCGCGCCCGCGCCCGCCGACGACTGAGACGGTTCGACCGTCACCAACCCGGTCCGAACGTCACGCGACGACGTTGCTCGCGAGCACGCCGGCCGTGACGAGCAGGAGCACGGAGACCGCCGCCGCACCCAGGAAGAGTGGCCGAGCGTCGCGGGCGGGCTCGCGGAGTTTGTCGGTCGCCACGCCCGACAGCAGTTTCTTCGAGCCGATCTCGACCAGTGCGGCGAGCACGAACCAGAGGACGAGCATCGTCAACACGAGGTGGCCGCGTCCGGTGCCGGTCAGCCGCTCGATCGTGTAGGTCGTCCCGGCCATATGGCCGCCGGTCGCGAACAGCACGACCGCCGACAGCCGGGTCACCAGCTGCAACCGGCCGACGATCGACGCGATCGCGTCGGTCCCGATCGTCGCGCTGGTCGCCGCGGGCACCACCGTCGCCGAGACGAACAACACGCTGCCGGTCCACAGGGCTGCGAAGGCGACGTGGAGCGTCCACACCGCCGCAGGAATGAGGTCCATAACCACGGTACGATCGCCGGATCCTTAAATACCGTTCACCCGTCTCGACGGACCGCCCTCGGCACTCGAGTCGGCCTCAGAGGTCGACCGGACCGCTCTTCAGGAACTCACGCAGCAGGACGGTCGCGTAGCTCCCGCTCGGCAGCGCGAACGCGAACTCGAGGTCCTCGGAGACGGACAGGTCCGTCGTCACGAGGAGCGCCCGGCGGGTCCCGGTCGAGTCGAACTCGCCGGGCAGCGAGAAGTCCGCCGGCTCGATCCCGGCCTCCGCGAGCACCTCGCGCTCGATCTCGCCGGGCTCGCCGTCGGCGAGTTCGGTCTCGGTCCCGATCAGGGGCGCGGTGACGAACGCCCGCTGCCGGGAACAGTGGCGCCGCAACACCGGCACGCGGTCCTCGGTGACGTGCTGGAGGCGGTCGACGTCGGGCGCGTACAGCTCCGCGGGCGCCTCATCATCCGCGAAACAGACGACGTCGCCGGCGACCGGCTCGTGGAAGGGGATCCCACGGTCGAGACGCTCGCTCAGGATCCGGTTGAACAGCGCCGACTGGGCTGCGTTGACGAACAGTCGCTGGAGGTTCGAGGGGACCGCCTCGAGCGCGTGCCGCCAGCGGCCGCCGGCCGTTTCCGAATCGGCATATTCCTCGGGCGTCGGCTCCGTCAGCCGGTGGAGCATCGCACGCTCGAACCGGAGCCGGCCCGGCATCCGGTCGAGGCAAGCCTCCCAGTCGGGCGACTCGCTCGCGAACTGTTCGTCGACGAACGCCCGCGCCTCGCGGGTGTCCGTCGGTTCGGCGTCGTCGGGGTTCCCGACGTAGGTTCGCACCGCCTCGTGCCACTCGCCGCGGACGATCGCCAGCCCGACTTCGTGGGTGACCGGGCGAATGCTCCCGAACCGCTGTTGGCCGAAGTAGTTCGGAACGGCGGCGGGATCGTCGGAATCGACCGACTCGGGCCCGTCGGCGCCGGTCGCGAACGCGCGCAGCTCGTCGGCGATCGCGGCAGCCCGATCGTCGGGGGCGGCACCGGCGTCAGTACGCCGCCCCTCGTCGCCGCCGACGTCCGGATCCCGAACCCGGATCTCGAAGGCATTGCCGGCGAGGTCGCCGAAGGAGATCGGCCGGCCGGCCACGCCGACGACCTCGATCGACGCGCCGTCGATCCCGTCGGCGACTTCGCGGACGGCAGTCGGGTCTGCGTCCCGGACGGTCATCAACTGGGTCGTCACGGCATGTTTGTCCTTCGTGCCGGCCCAGGAGACGCGCTCGCGGCTGATCCCGAGAGCGTCGGTGAGCCGGCGGGCGAAGTCGTTCGTGTCCCACTCGGTTAGCCGGACGCGGATCACCAGCTCGGGATACGCGCCCCGGTCGGGATACGCGCCCCGGTCGGGATACGCGCCCCGGTCGGGATCCTCGTCATTCGGTTCGTTCGCGTCGCCGAGCGATTCGGCGTCGAAGGCTTCGAGCTCGCGGACGCGGAAGTCCGCGGGCGAGACGCGGAGCCGACCGCCGATCCCGTCCGTCTCCGAGACGTACTGGTCGATCCCGACCGCCCGCTCGCGGGGGTGTGCCTCGCGCATCGGTCAGTACAGGGGGAGATCGCCGGTGACGCGGTCGACCAGTTCCTCGGAGCCCGGCCCGACCGCGAGTGCGCTGACTGTTCCGGGCTCGAGTTCGGTGTGGCCGGCATCCCGGACGATCGCGTACGGGAGCCCCTTGCGCTCGGCCTTGTCCGCGAGCTCGAACAGTTGGCTCTCGGAGTCGCCCCGCAGGACGACCTTCTTCTGTCCGCTGCCCTTCCACCGCTTGCGCGCCTTGCGGCCCGCGTCCTCGTACGCGGACAGCGAGGCGTGTGCGACCTGTGCTGCCAGCTTCCCCTCGCCCATTCCGAGGTCCGCCCGGGCGACGATGGCCTGTTTCATACTCCATCGTTCGTGGCCACGGTTTTATAAGCGCGTTTCGAGAATCGCGATCCGTGTCCCTCCAGCGTGACGCGCGGGCGCTGCTCGACGGCGTCCGATCCGCCCTGACGACGGTTCGGACCGCCCTGTTCTCGCCACGCCGGTTCTTCGGCGCGTCCCCGTACGGAGACTCCCTCGCGGTCGGGATCGGCGTGGTCCTGTTCGTCGCGATCGCGCTCACCGTCGGGATCCTCACGCTCGGCGTCGTCTTCGACGCGACGATCGACGCGACGGTCACGGTGGACAACCCGGACCGTCCCGACGACGTGATCTGTGAGGGGCTGGGCGCGGACGCCGACTCGCCGATGTACGAGGCCTGCCAGGAGCCGGCACAGGTCGAACGCGATCTCGGGTCGATGCTTCGGGAAGCGACGTCCGGGTTCCTCCACTACGGGTTCCTCGGCGTCGGGCTCTGGTGGGTGCTGGGCGCGGGCGTGATCCACATCGGCGCTCGCGTCGCCGGCGGCGCCGGAGGGGAAACGGGGACGATCGGGGATTCACTCACGGTGGCGGCGTGGGCCCTGCTGCCGGAGCTGTTGCGGCTGGTCGTGGGGATCGCGGCCATCTACTACGCCATCGAGAACGCGACGATCCAGGCCGCTTCGCCGGAGGCCTTCCGGGACGAGCTGCTCGCCGCCCTCGCCGGGATCGAGACGCCGCTGCTCGTCGTCTCCGTCGTCACGATCGTCTGGCAGTGGTGGATCCTTCGGGGCGGGATCGCGGAGCGACACGACGTCTCGACGCTCGCGGCCGGAACCGTGGCGGGCGTCTTCGCCGTGATCGCGTTGCTGGTCGCGGCGTGACTCCCGACCGCCGCGGAAATTCCGAGCATTAACGTTGCGGCGATCCGTGGTGCCGGTATGATACTCTCGGACGTCGACATCCTCCGCCGCCTCGAGAAGGGGGATCTCGCCATCGAGCCGATCGACGACCTCGACCAGCAGGTCCAACCCGCAAGCGTCGACCTCCGGCTCGGCGAGCGGTTTCTGGAGTTCCAGCGCGCGAACATCCCCTGCATCCACCCCGCCAGCGCGGACGAGGTGAGCGAGTACGTCACGGAAACCTTCGTCGAGGAGGGCGACGAGTTCGTCCTCCATCCGGGCGATTTCGTCCTCGGGACGACCACGGAGCGCGTGGCGATCCCCGACGACCTCGTCGCGCACGTCGAGGGGCGGTCCTCGCTCGGCCGCCTCGCGATCGTCGTGCACGCGACCGCGGGGCTGGCGGATCCGGGGTACGAGGGCCAGATCACCCTCGAGCTGTCGAACCTCGGAACCGCGCCGGTCGCGCTCTCGCCGGGAATGCGCGTCTCCCAGCTTACCTTCACGAAGCTGACCACGCCCGCCGATCGCCCTTACGGCGAGGAGCGCGGATCGAAGTATCAGAACCAGGACGGCCCTCAAGCCTCCCGGATCGGCAGCGATCCGGAGTTCGACGACAACGATCCGGAGATCGACGAGGGGGACGTCGATGCCGACGCTGGCGCCGACGGCGTGGACCGGGAGCGATAAGCCATGCGCTTCATCGAGGAGGTCGTCGTCGACGAGTTCCTGCCGACCGTGCGGTCGATGCTGGCCGAGGACCTCCGCGAGCGCGGGCTGACCCAACACGAGGTCGCGGAGGCGCTCGGCATCTCCCAGTCGGCGGTCTCGAAGTACGCCCACGGCGAGGTCGCTCGCCATCCCCGAATCGTCGCCGACGACCGCGTTCAGGAGCTCGTCGACCGAGTAGGGGAGGGACTGGCCACCGGCGACGTGAGCCGGGTCGCGGCGCTCGTGGAGATCGAGGTCCTGATCCGTCGGCTGGAGGCGGGCGACCTGCTCGCTGACCTCCACGAGGAGGCGATGCCCGAGCTCGCGGACGCGGACGTCGAGTTCGCCGTACACGATCCCGACAACGCCCTCCGTGAGCGCGAGCGCGTGGTTGCGTCGGTTCGGCGCGGGCTCCGCACGCTGCAGAACGCCTCCGGCTTCGCCGCGCTCATCCCGAACGTTGGCGCCAACGTCGCGGAGGCGCTCCCCGAGGCCGAGACCATCGACGACGTCGCCGCGATTCCCGGTCGGCTCGTCGACGTCAAGGGGTCCACGATGGTCCCCGGCGACCCCGAGTTCGGCGTGAGCGAACACGTCGCGACGGTCCTGCTGGCCGCGCGGAAGGCCGGCGCACCCGTCCGCGGTGCGGTCAACCTCCGGTACGATCCGGACCTCCTCGCGGAGATCGGCGAGACGTACCCGACCGTGGAGTTCGACGCCAAGGCCCCATCCGCCGAGGCGGTCCGCGACGCCCTCGAGGGCTGGACCGGCGACGCACCGGTCGTGATCTACCAGACGGGCGCGGTCGGCGTCGAACCGATCGTCTACGTGCTCGCGAGCGACGCCGTCGAGGCCGCGCGGATCGTCCGGGAGTATTTATAAGACACCGGACGTACACTCTCCGTCAATTCACTCCAACCCGGCCCGGAGCGCGTCGTTCATCGCGTCCACCGGCGCGTCGCGGCCGGTCCAGATCTCGAAGGCCTCGACGCCCTGAAACAGCAGCATCCACGCGCCGTCGATCGTCGTCGCCCCGGCCGCGTTCGCCGCCCGGAGCAGCCGCGTCTCGATGGGCGAGTAGACCGCGTCGAGCACGGCGAGGTCGGCGTGCAGCAGATCCGGATCGACCGGCGTCTCGTCCGACTCCATCCCGACGCTGGTCGCGTTGACGAGTACGTCCGCCGCCGGGATCCGGTCGGCGAGCGTGTCGAGGCCGCCGCCGGCGGCGTTCGGAACTGCCTCCGCGAGCGAGTGCGCGCGCTCGGCGGTCCGGTTGGCGACGTGCACGCGCGAGCCCGCATCAGCGAGCGCGAACGCGGCGGCACGGCCCGCCCCGCCGGCGCCGACCACGACCGCGTCGGTTCCCGAGAGGGCCACGTCGTGATGGTCGAAGGCGCGCTGCACGCCGGCCGCGTCGGTGTTGTAGCCTCGCGGACGAGGTGGATCGGCGTCGGTACCCGTTTCGTGGTCGTCGTCCGCCACCGGACCGAAGTCGATCGTGTTCACCGCGCCGATTCGCTCGGCGAGGTCGTCGGTCCGCACGTGCTCGACGACGTCCCGTTTAAAGGGGATCGTGACGTTGAGCCCGCGAACGCCGAGCGCGGCGGCGCCGTCGATCGCCTGGCCCGCCGCGTCGCGGTCGGGCTCGAACGTGACGTATCGCGCGTCGATCCCCAGCTCCGCGTAGGCCGCCTCGTGCATCGGCGGCGACAGGGAGTGCTCGACCGGATTCCCGATCAGGCCGTAAACGTCCATACCGGAACGGACGTCCGGGGGAGCAAAAAGCCGTGGTTCGATCGGTTCCGAGCACGGCCTCGACACGGGCCGGACCACGCGCCCGACACGGGCCAGACCACGCGAACGGGACGCGCGGCACGAATCCGCGACCCGGACCGACGCCGTTTTGCCGCCGGTGCCGGAAGGAACGGGCGTGCCACTCGCCGCGCCGATCGTCGACGTGTTGCTGCTGGCAGCGGGGATCGCCCTCCTGTACGCCGGCGCCGAGCTGCTCGTGAAGGGTGCCGCCGAGCTCGCGTTGGGGTTCGGCCTACGTGCCTCGACTGTCGGCGTCACGGTGGTCGCGTTCGCGACGACGACCCCGGAGCTGTTCGTCACGCTCGTGGGCGCGTTCACCGTCTCGACGGACATCGGCCTCGGCGCGATCCTCGGGTCGAACGTGGCCAACATCGGCCTCGTTCTCGGGATCTCCGCGCTCATCCGGCCGTTGGATGTCACCGAGACCGTGTTAAAGAGCCACGTTCCGTTCATGATCCTCGCCGCGCTCCTGCTCGTGGGACTCGGACTCGACGGACGGCTGGACGCGGTCGACGGAGTGATCCTGCTCGCGGCGCTCGTCGCGTTTACCTGGGTCGTCCTGCGGCGTATTCAGCGAACGCAGGCCTCCATCTCCGCAGCCGAGCGCGACCGGATGCCGGACCCGACCCTCCTCGACGTCGGCTACATCGTCGGTGGGTTGATCGCGCTGCTCGCGGGGTCCAGCTGGCTCATCGACGGGGGGCAGGGGCTGTTGGCCGCTGCCGGGTTCTCCGAGCTGTTCATCGGGCTCACCGTGTTGGCGCTGGGTACCTCGCTGCCCGAACTCGCCGCCTCGGCCGTCTCCGCGGTCCGCGGAGAGGCCGAGTTCAGCGTCGGCAACGTGGTCGGCTCGAACATCTACAACGTCCTGGCCGTGATCGGCGTCCTCGCGGTGATCACGCCCGTCGAGATCTCGGCCGGGGTACGGTCCTTCGAGTTCCCCGCCCTCATCGCGTTCACCCTCCTCGTCGTCGCTCTGATGCTTCGCGGTCGGTGGATCTCCCGAGTCGACGGCGCGATCCTGCTCGTCGCCTACGTGGCGTTCGTGTACCTGCTGTTCCCGTGAGGTGTGACTGCCGGCGGCGACCACGGGGAATGACCTCGGGGTTACCCTCGAGTGATCGCGAAACACACACGGGGATCCGCGACGATCGGCACCCATGGACTACGAGGAGCCGCAGTTCTTCCGCGTGATGCAGTACGCGGCGACCGCGGACCGGGACGTGATCGATATGGTGAGCGGCAACCCGGACTGGGAGCCACCCGAGGCACTCCGGGACGCGCTCCGGGAGTACGCCGGGCTCGACCCGGCGGCGTTCCAGTACCCCGCCAGCGACGGACTGCCCGAGCTGCGCGAGGCGATCGCCGCCCGTCGAGGAGTCGATCCGGACCAGGTGGTCGTCACCGTCGGCACCGGCGAGGCGAACTACCTCGCGATGGCGCGCGCCTTCGAGCGCGACGCCGGCGACGAGGCGATCCTGCTCGACCCGGTCTACCCGTACTACCCCGGCAAGGTCGAGCTGCTCGGCGGGACCCAGCGACTCGTCCCGACCGCCCGCGACGGTGGCATCGACCTCGCGGCGATCCGGGAGGCGATGAGCGACCGAACCGCGCTCGTGATGGTGAACACGCCGAACAACCCGACCGGCGCGGTCTACGACCCCGACGCGGTCGCCGAGGTGGTCCGGCTCGCCGAGCGACACGACGCGCTCGTCGTCGTCGACGAGGTCTACGACCGGTTCGACCACTCCGGACGCTTCGAGAGCGCGCTCGCCATCGACTCCCCGAACCGGATCGTCACCGGCGGCTTCTCGAAGTCGTTGGCGATCACCGGATTCCGGGTCGGCTACGCCATCACGCCGCCCGAACACGCCGATTCCCTTCGCGCGCGACACATGCTCGTCAACGTCACCGGTCCCGCGCCCTCACAGTATGCGGTCCACCACGCGCTGCAGTCGACGGGTCGGGAGTACTTCGCGGCGTCCCGCGAGCTGCTTGCCGACCGGATCGACGCGTTCACTGACGCCCTCGAGGCCGCCGGCGCCGAGTACACGACGCCGGATGGCGGGTTCTACGTGCTCGCCCGGTTCGATGGCTTTCCCGGAACGATGGCGAACGTGGAGCAGCTGATCGACGAGGCGGGGGTCGCCGGGATGCCCGGCGAGACGTTCGGAACCGCCCGCGAGGAGTGGATCCGGTTCGCGCTCGTGACCCCGCGAGCGCGGGAGGCGGCCGAACGGCTGGCGGCGTACTTCGAGTGAGTCGGGTCGTGGGCGGCACCGAGCCCGACGCGGTCGACGCCGACTCCCACGCGGTCGCTCCCGACCTCACGCCTCACGGAGCTCGGCCTCGACGAGCGCCTCGTTCAGATCCTCCCGGACGCGCTCGCCGGTCTCCCGGTCCATCGCGGTCGTCACGACGCGGTTCTCCTGCACGCTCGATCCGTCACGCAGGAGGAGCCGGACGTTCCCGTTCGTGTCGGCGCGGGTCGCCTTCGCGCGGAGGCCGGTCCGCGAGCCCGTCCCGCCGGCGTCGATCGGTCCGGGAACGATCTTCTTGACGTGGGGGTGTTCGGCCACGGTGCGGATCGCCGTCCGACCGGTACGCCCGCCGATGAGCGTCGAGTGGGTGCCGCCGATCTTCTCCCTGGGGGCGGCATCGACGACCGCAAGCGAGCGCTCCCCGCGTCGATCCCGAACCCACTCGACGAGGCCGTCGCCGTCGCGCCGGTCCGCGTTCGGGACGCGGTAGAACTCGTAATGTAGTTGTGCTCGCGCCTCCCGAAGCGGACCGCGCTCGCCGGCGGCGTAGACGGTCTCGGGGCGCTTGCGGCGCACCTCGTCGGCGACGCGCCCGGCGAAGTTCCGGACCTGCACGACGCCGCGCTCGCCGGGGTCCTCGCGCTCCGGCGTCGTGGTGACGGACGTTCGGCCGACGACGTCGTCCTCCTCCAGCATCGTCACCTCGGCTCGGTCGGGCCGGAACTCGATGACGACGCCGTCGCAGTTGGCGGTGTCACAGGTGAGACAGTAGTCCCCCGGTTTCTCGAGTGGCGTGCCACACCGCCGACAGTCCATATCCGATCGCAGGGACGGGGCGAGTAAAAGCGCGTTGTCCGCGACCGACGGGCCGAACGAGCGTAGATACGGTTGGGGGCCACTCCACGTAGGCACAAGCGCGGAGCACGTCGCGTGGTCGCGGGCGTGAACCACGCCACGAAGTCACAAGACCTACACGGTCGCCGATCGATCCGATCGACGGAGCGAGATCCGTGGCCAACCAGGACGCGCGCGTGGACACGACGACGGGACCGATCGCGCCCAGACTGTTCAGCCTGGCCTGGCCGCTCGTCCTTGGGAACCTGTTGCAGACGCTGTACAACCTCGCGGACATGTTCTGGGTCGGCCGGGTGAGCCCGGAGGCGGTCGCGGCGGTCTCGTTGATGTTCCCGCTGTCGTGGATGTTCGTCTCGACGGCGATGGGCGTCACCGCCGCCACGATCGCGCTGGTCTCCCAGCACGTCGGGGCCGGCAACGATCGACGGGCCGACCGGATCGTCGCCCAGACGTGCCTGCTCGCGACGGTCGTCTCGGTCGTCCTCGCGGTCGTCGGGTTCCTCGGCCGCCACTGGCTGCTCTACTGGATCGGTGCCCGCGGGCAGGTCTTGACCGAGTCGCTCGCGTACATCGAGGTGATCCTCGCGGCGCTCCCGTTGACCTTCCTCTTCTTCGCGTTCCGGGCCTCCCTGCAGGGGGCCGGCGACACCAAGACCGCGATGTGGCTCGTGGCGGCCTCCGCCGGTCTCAACATCGTGATCGATCCGTTCCTCGTTCTCGGTTGGGGGCCCGTCCCCGCGATGGGGACTCGGGGGGCGGCGATCGCAACGTTCGTCTCGCGGCTCTTCGCGGCCGTTCTCGGGATCTACGTCCTCGTCCGGGGCGACTGGGGCGTCCAGCTACATCCGCGTGATCTCCGGCCGGATCCCGAGATCCTCGGCCGGCTCGTCGACGTCGGCTATCCGGCGACGCTCGACGGGTGGGCCCGGTCGTTCGCCGCGGTGGCGATGGCCGCGCTCGTCGCCCGGTTCGGCCCCGTCGCCACCGCGGCCTACGGCATCGGCGTGCGATTGATGTCCGTCTCCTGGACCGTCTCGGGCGCCGTCGGGCAGGCGACCGCGACCGGCGTCGGACAGAACCTGGGCGCGGAGACGCCCGATCGGGCTCACCGGGTGACGATGGTCGCGACGGCCGCGACGATGGCCCTCCTGACGGCCGCCGGAGGTGCCGTGTGGCTCCGGCCGGCCGTCGCGATCGGCGTGTTCATCGACGACCCCGCCGTGATCGGCGAGGGCGTCGTGTTTCTCCGCGTCATCGCGCTCTCGTGGGGCTTCTTCGGCGGCCTGATGGTGTTACAGGGTGCGTTTCGCGGCGCCGGCGACACCCGGATCGCGATGGTTCTCTCCCTCCTCTCGCGGTGGATCCTGCGGATCCCGCTCGCCGCGATCCTGGCGTTCGGGACCGTCACGATCCCCGTGATCGGCCTCACCTACACCGGGCTCGACTGGGGCGTCGTCGGGCTTTGGTGGGCCTATGCGGCCGCGGCCGTGGCGTCGTTCGTCGTCGGGATCGCGTGGTTCCTGCGTGGAACGTGGCGGGAGGGCGTCATCGAGGGGGACGGCGAGACGGAGACCGCCGAGCCCGACGTCGTCCCGATCGACGACTGAACCGGGCAACGGACGGAAAGAGAAGAAGGAGAAGAGGGAGAAGAGGGAGAAGAAGGAAAAGAAGGAAAAGAAGGAAAAGAAGGAGAAGAAGCCGGAACGGCTGCGACGACCACGTCGCGAGCGACTCACTCCGCGAGCCGCTCGCGCAACAGCGCGTTGACCTCGCCGGGGTCGGCGGAGCCGCCGGTCCGCTGCATCACCTGGCCGACGAGGAAGTTGATCGCGCCGTCGTCGCCGTCGTGGTAGTCGGCGACAGCCTCGGGGTTGTCGTCGATCGCGTCCGCGACGGCGGCTTCGACCTCGCCGGTGTCGGCGGTCCCGAGTCCCTCACGCTCGACGATCGTGTCGGGGTCGTCGCCGTCGTCCAACATCCCGCGGAGCACGACCTCCTCGGCGTTCTTCGTCGTGAGATCGTCGGCGTCGACGAGCTCGATCAGGCGGGCGAACTCCTCGAGGCGATCGTCGACGTCGGTGATCGCCATATCGCGGTAGTTGAGCTCGCCGAGCAGGTTGTCGGCGACCCAGGTGGCCGCCAGATCCGGATCGAACCGGTCGGCGACGTCCTCATAGAAATCCGCGACGGCCTTGCGCGAGGTGAGTTTGTCGGCCGCCTCGGCACCCAGGCCGTACTCCGCACGGAAGCGCTCGCGGCGGGCGTCCGGCAGCTCGGGGATCGGGATCGACTCGCGCCAGTCGCTCACCTCGAGGGGCGGCAGGTCCGCCTCGCGGAAGTACCGGTAGTCCTTTTCGGCCTCCTTCGAGCGCATCGAGACGGTGATTCCCCGCGATTCGTCCCAGTGGCGCGTCTCCTGTTCGACCGCGCGACCGCGGCGCAGGGCGTTCCGCTGCCGGGTGACCTCGTAGGCGAGCGCCTTCTCGGCACCCTTGTGGCTCGAGATGTTCTTGACCTCGGTGCGATTGGCCGCCGCGAGGGCGTCGTCGTCGATCGACCCGTCCTTGGCGACCGACTCGCCGGGCACGAGCGAGATGTTCGCGTCCACTCGGAGACTGCCGTCGCGGGTCGCGTCGAAGACGCCGAGATACTCGAGGACCTCCTCGAGCTTCGCGAGGAAGGCCCGGGTCTCGGCGGGCGACCGGAAGTCCGGCTCCGTGACGATCTCCACGAGCGGAGTTCCGGCACGGTTGTAATCGACGAGCGTGTGGTCGGCGGTGTCGATCGACCCGCCCGCGTGCTGGAGGCTCCCCGGGTCCTCCTCGAGGTGGGCGCGAGTGATCCCGATCGTTCGTCGGGAGTCCTCCACGGCGACCTCGAGTTCGCCGTCCGCACAGATCGGAGCGTCGTACTGGGTGATCTGGAAGTTCTTCGGGAGGTCGGGGTAGTAGTAGTTCTTCCGGTGGAAGTCGGTCCGTTCGGGGATGTCGGCCTCGAGGGCCTTGCCGATCTTGACCGCCGCCTCGACGGCGCCCTCGTTGAGCACCGGGAGGGCGCCCGGCAGCCCGAGACAGACCGGACAGGTCCGGGTGTTCGGCTCCTCGTCCTCGGTCGGCTCGGTCGAACAGCCGCAGAAGATCTTCGTGTCCGTCTCGAGTTGCACGTGCACCTCGAGTCCGATGACGACCGCCCGCTCGTCGGTCGCGGTCCGCGTACTCATTGCGGAGTCGTTGTGAGTGTGGGGTGTAAAGCGTGTCGAGTCGGCCGCCTGGGCCTGCCCGGTGGCGGCTGCCGGTCGTGTCGAGAACCGATCTCCAGTGGGTCACCGGAGGCCGATCCCCTGATCGCGATCGGCCAGCGCCACGAGGACGGTGTGTGGAAGCGTTAAGACGGCGATCGCTGCGAGGTACACCCCGATCGACTCGATCGGCGTTCCAGGGGACCGAGGGACCGCGAGGAACAGTCCCACGACCACGAGCAAGCCACCCGCAGTGAGCGGGAGCGCATCCCGTCCGAACCGCCACAGGGGCTGCCCGATCCGTCGGTCGGCGAGGTCCGCGGTCGACCGCTCGTCCACCGCGATCAGCCGGGCAACGTGACGCAGCGAGTGCCAGAGACAAAAGTACGTCCCCACGGCCAGGACCGGGGGGACGACGAGGAAGAACGCACACAACAGCACGGTCTCACAGGCGTCCAGCAGCCAGCCGCCGACCGCGGTCCGTGGCCGAACGATCGCGTCCACCCGGGAGGTGGGCTGGGTCCCGTGGGGTGGCACCGCATCCACCGCGCGCGCCCGGACTGCACCGAACGCGAGCGTCGCGATGACGGCAACCGCGACCGACGTGGCGATCGCGGCACGAACCTGTGGGTCACCCAGGGCGGCGACCCACGGCGGGGAGGTTCCAAGGAACGGAGTGACGAGCAACGAGACCACCGACGAAAACCGGTCCGGGAAGGCGACGAGGGGCCCGAGAACGGGAAGGACGCCCCGGATCGCCGCGGTGGCGAGTCGGGACGTCGACGATCCGAGGTGGTCGACGCCCGCGATCCCGATGAGTGGATACAGTTCACCGGTTCCCCAGTGGACGATCGTCACCAGCAGGAACACGGTGACTGCCACCCGCGGCAGGAAGAACCACGCAAGCGCGTATCCGCCGCCGAGGACGGCGTAGGTGGCTCCGACGCGGGCCAGGGCTCCACGGGGTGTGGAGTCGTCGCGCACCCGAGCGAGGAGGTGATGATCGACCGCCCCGTGTGGGAACCCGACCACGAGCACGCTCACGGCCAGCGGAACCCACCGATACCGGAGCGGGATGGATACTCCAGCGGCGACGATGCTGATGAGCACGCCGACGGCGATCCAGCCGGGAACGAGGGCGAACGCGGCGAGCGTGCGATCGGCCTCGCCGGTGGCGGTCACGGTCTCATCCCTCATTCTCCGCCGTCGGGCGTTCGATCCCTCGTCGGTCCAACAGGTCGTCGTACAACAGGTAGCCCTGGACGAGGAACACGTTGGTCACGAGAAAGAAGACGGCCTCCTCCACGGGCAGTCCGCCGACCGTGAGGCCGGTCGTGTACGTCCTCGAAACGGTCCAGACGCCGGCGTCGATCGCGACCCGATCGACCAGACAGAGATAGCCGGTCGGTACGAGGACGCCGACCGTGAGGGGCCATCGACGACGGCGGAGGCTCGGCCAGTCGTAGGCCCACTGGATCGCGAGCACCGGTCCCGCCCACAGAAGAATGGCACCGAGGTACAACCACGTTCGTGGGCCAGCAAGAAGCAGCCAGCCGCCGACGCCGACGGAGACCCCCGCCAGGAGGCCGACGATCCGGTCGCTGCGGGACGGTCGCGCTGGAACGCGGAGTCGATCCCCGCGAGTGATACAGCCCACCCACAACAGCGTCACCACCGATTGTAGCAGGAAGAAGGCGTACTCGCCGAGGGGCACTCCGAGGAATCGTCGAGACACGGAGCCATCCCCGTACCACCAGACACCAACCGCGATGAGCCGTGCGTCCCACGGCGTCGTGTATCCGACCGCGAGCACGGTCAGTATCGCGACTGCGCCGAGAAACCGTCGATCAAGCACCGATCGACGCCACGCGAGGAAGCCGAGACCGGCGATCAGCGGGAACAGAAACAGCAGATGAACGTCGAAATACGTCGTCACGTCGATCATGGAGGAGTTCCGGATCCCTCGATCCCCCGTCCCGGCCGGGGACCCGATATCCGTATCGATAATTCGGCCCGTAGGTTCTTAATGCTGTACGAAAAAGCCAGGCGTGCGCACGACAGTGCGCGAGAGGGAACGGAGCCCACCAAGCTTCGGCGTTCCCTCTCGGACAGCCCCCACGGTGGGAGCGGTCGAGCGTTACCGGTGCGACGGTAAAGATGTGGCGTGTTGCCACGGTATACCATCCCGCTTCAGGCGGAACGCCGCCGGTATCGACGCGATCGTCGCCTTCCAGGGGTGTTCACCGCGGAGAGGAGACCACCCAATGGATATCGGACTCGAATGCCCGTCGTGTGGATCGACGATCGAATACGTCACCGAAGACCCCGAACCGAACACCACGATCCCGTGTGACTGTGGCGCGCTGTATGCGGTCACGGTGTCGATAGTGCGGCGCTAGCTTCCGGTTCGGGCCTCTCGCCACCGCTGGCCCTCATCACCATCGACCGGTACTATCGCTGGCCCTGACCACCGTCGGCGACGCGTTTTTGACGGTCGCTCGCACGCGGTGGTATGGGGCGGACACCGACCGGGACGCCCGTCGGCGTCGACGACCCCTCCGACGTCGTGGAAGTCCGTGACCACCTGACTGATGCCGGGCGGTAGGGAATTCACTCGTCCGGTTTCGGTCGAATGACGTCGGCGAGTGCCACGAGCAGGCCGAGCAGCCAACCGGTCGGGATCGCGAGACCGAACCACATCAGGACGTAGCCGGTTCCTTCAAGCGTGAAGTTGGCGCGCAGCCAGTCGTTGAGTCCGCCGACGGCCAACAGCGTATCGAGGATCCAGACGGCGAGCTCGGTGCTGTTCGGGAAGATGACCTCCCCGAGCGAGGGCGTAAAGAGGGCGGCGACGACCGGCGGCAGGAACAGCGCCGTCATCGCGAACGGGTACGCAAGCAGGACGCTCGTGGCTCGGCCGCCGACCTTCGAGAACAGCGCGGCAAGCCCCGCGGATACGATCGCGACCACGCTGGCGGCCCCCACCGCGAGAAACGCCTCCGTGGTGAGCTGTAGCCGCGTGATGAGCGTCAGGGTACCCCAGACGAGCGTCGCGACGAGGAGGACGCCGAGGACGCCGATCCGCGTCACCGCGGAGTCGAGTCGTGTCGCGTAATACCGCGTCGCGAACCCGACCAGCAGCAACGGGTAGCCGAACAGGACGAGGGGGATCCCGATCGCCGCCCACAGCTTGTAGGCGATCCGCTGCGGGGTCGTCTCCGGTTGCCACTTGCCGAGCACGCTGCTGGCGTCGAGCTGGCGGGGGAAGGCGACCTCCATCCACGTATCGTGTAGCCGGGTGACGTCGATGCGTATCGCGCCGAGCAACCCCGGGGACCGTCGTTCCATCGGCGTCAACTCTCGCGTGGTGGAACGTGAACCTTGTGCCTCGTGTCGATCGCGGGGCGGATCGAACCACCGCCGTCGGCGGCGATCGGTCGGGGGCTGCCGGCGTGGGTCAGTTCCACGGCGCGAACTCCGGATTTACCTTCCGGGACCGCGTTTCGATCGCGTCGATGGCGTCCAGCTCCGCCTCCGTGAGGGTGCACGACAGCGACGCCCAGTTGTCACGGATGTGGTCCACGCTTGCGGCCTTCGGGATCGCGGTCACGTCGTGCTGGCGGAGCCAGGCGAGCGAGACCTGTGCCGGCGAGACGTCGTGTGCGTCGGCGATCTCAGCGATCGTTTCGACCTCGAAGACCTCCTGGCGCGCGATCGGGGCGTACGCCACCGGCTGGACGTCGTGTTCGGCACACGCATCACGCCACCCTTGACGGGGAAGCAGGGGATGACACTCGAACTGGTTCGCAAAGATCGGCGCCGTGGTCCGATCGCAAGCGTCCGCGAGCAGCTCGGGAGTGAAGTTCGAGACGCCGATCCGGTCGGTGACGCCCTCCTCGACGAGCCGGTCGAAGGCATCGAGCGTCTCCGCCGGGTCGTACGCCCTCGCCGGCCAGTGAACGTACAGGAGGTCGAGATGGTCGGTGTTCAGCCGGTCGAGGCTGTCGTAGGCGGCGTCGATCGCGTCGTCGTACGCGAGGTCGTCCGGCCAGATCTTGGTCGCGAGGAAGACCTCATCGCGGTCGACGCCGGCGTTCGCGATCGCCTCCCCGACGTAGGTCTCGTTGTCGTACATCCGCGCCGTGTCGATGTGGCGGTAGCCGGTCTCGAGTGCGGTCGTGATCGCGTCGATACAGGTGTCCCGGTCGGCCAGCTTCCAGGTACCGTATCCGAGCATCGCCATCCCGTCGTGGGTCGGCATCGCCTCCGGGTCGCCACCGTGCTGCGGTGTGTCCGTCATAGCCGATCCGAGGCGCGCGCGTGAGAAAGAGGTTGTGGGACGAGTGACGGCGGGACTGCGGTTGTGGGACGAGTGACGGCGGGATGGAACGATCGCCGTCGATCGACGACGGAACGCGCCGGAACCGATCAGTCGTCGCCGAGCCAGCGGGGTGACCCCTCGAGGAACCGCTCCTTGCCGAAGGCGGCAAGCAGCGAGAGGTCATCGAGGTGAAGCAGTTTCGGGAATGCGGCGAGAGAACCGCCGTTGATCTGTGCCAACGTGTTCTCCCCGGTTCCACGGAGATCACGCATCAAGCGGTCGTACCGGTCGTTGGAGGCGAGATAGAGGAGTTCGGTCATCAACAGTCGCTGGCGGGCCTTCGGCGCGACCTCGCGGTGCCAGAGGTCGTCGTAGGTCGACAGCTGTGCGGCGGAGGTGTCCGGCTCGGCGGGGCTCAGACAGCGGTCGATCGCCGCCGCCGCCGCGCGGGCGGACTTCATCCCCTTGTGGATCCCCTCCCCCCAGAGGGGGTCGATCGAGGGGACCGTATCGCCGATCGCGACGAAGCCGTCCGTGCTCATCTCGGTCGGCTGCTGAATGTGGGCGGATCCACGGTGGACCTTCCCCTCCATCTTCTCGGCGTCGGCGAACCGCGGGTCCGACTCGAGCCAGCGCTCGAGGTACCCGTCGATCGTGAGGTCCTCGTCGGCGTGCTCACGGTGGCGGTCGTTCTGGATGTAACAGACGCCGACCTTGGCGGTATCCCCGCCGGTGTGGAATATCCACGAGTAGCCGCCCGGGGCGACGTCGTGATCGAGCCGCAGCATCATCGCGTCGTGAAGGTCGGCGTAGCCCGGATGATCCACGTCGATGCCCTCGAGTTCCCACTCGATGCCGATCGCCTGGTTCTCGCGGTGCAGGTCACAGACGTCCAGCGCCTTCGCCAGCGGCGCGGCGGGGCCGGTCGCGTCGACGACCACGTCGGCATACACCTCCTCGGACCCGTCGTACCGGACCCCGACGACCGACCCGTCCGACTCGATCGGCGCGGTCGCCCGGGAATCGAAGCGGTACTCGGCGCCCTGCTCGCGTCCGTCGGCGACGAGCCACCGTTTGAACTCCGCGAACTCGAGGACCGCACCCGGCTGGTTCTGGACGTAGAAATCGTTGGGCGACTCGAGAACCACCGAGTCGGTGAACTGCATCACGACGTCGTCGGGGATCCCGAAGGCGGCCATCATCGACGGGAACGTGCCCGCGGTGGATTTGTTGCTCTGGCGCGGGAACTCCGCCTCAGGTTCCGTCTCGAGAACGAGGACGTCGTAGTCCCGCGCGGCGAGATCACGGGCACACTGGGCGCCCGCTGGGCCGGCCCCGGCGATGACCACGTCGAAGCGATCGCTCATACCCGAACGTGTCGCGTGTCGCTAATGAGTGTTGTTGATACGTCCCGCCCGTCTCGGGGTTTTCGTCCCCTGCAAAGGGTCGAAAACGGCACTGAGGACTCCGATCACGCGCCGCTTGTGAGAGGGGATCGACGGCGGCCGAACGTCGCCGTCGTTCAGTAGAACTCGCGGACGAGATCCGTCGCGTTCTCCGGTGCGCCGTCCGGGATGTCGGACATGTCCGCGCCGATCCCGTGCTGTTCGGCGTAGGGAACCGAGTCCTCGTCCTGGTAGATGATGCCCTGATACTCCTTGTCGGCGTCGAGGATGACCTCCTTGGCGTCCTCGTAGTCGTGACGGTCGTGATCGGTCTCCTGGAGGTCGACCAGCGAGTCGCGGAAGTAGTCGTAGGTGTCGACGTCGTTGAACGTGACACACGGCGAGTAGACGTTGACGAACCCGAACCCGTCGTGTTCGATCGCCTCCTGGATGATCTCCTGGTGACGCAGCGCGTCCGAGGAGAACGACTGGGCGATGAAACTCGCTCCGGAGGCCAACGCGAGCGCGTGCGGGTTGACCGGCGGCTGTTTCGACCCCTCGGGCGTCGTCGACGTCTCGAAGTCGGACCGGGAGGTCGGAGAGGCCTGTCCTTTGGTCAATCCGTAGATCCGGTTGTCCATCACGACGTAGGTCATGTCCACGTTCCGGCGGACGGCGTGGACGAAGTGGCCGGCACCGATGGAGTAGCCGTCGCCGTCACCGCCGGCGACCATCACCTCGATGTCGGGTCGGGCGAGCTTGACGCCGGTCCCGACCGGGAGCGCGCGGCCGTGGACGCCGTGGAGCGCGTAGCTTCGCATGTACGTCCCGATCTTGCCCGAACAGCCGATCCCGGCGACGACGAAGGTGTTGTCGGGATCGTTGCCCGTCTCCGCGAGGGCCTTCATCATCCCGTTCATCGTCCCGAAGTCGCCACATCCTGGACACCACGTCGGCTGCTTGTCGGATTTGAAGTCGGTGAATCGAACGTCTGAACTCATTGGTTACGCCTCCAGGGTCGCCTTGATGTCGCGTGCGAGCTCGTCGGCCTTGAACCGCACGCCCGTGTACTTGTTTATCCGCTCGACGCGTTCGAGGACGTCGTGTTCGACGAGGTCGGCGAACTGCCCGGTCGCGTTACACTCGACGACGATCGTCTCCTCGGCGGCCTCGACCGCCTCGGTGAGGTCCGGTCGGGGGAAGATGTAGGGAACCGAGATCACGCGGACGTCGATGTCGTCCTCCTCGAGATACTCGAGCGCCTCGATGAGCGCACCCTCGTTCGAACCCCACGAAACGACGAGCGTGTCGGCCTCGGCGTCGCCGAACTCGCGCGGGCTCCAGTTCTCGCGGTCCTCGGCGGTCTCGACCTTCCGATTGCGCTTGTCGACCTGCTCGACGCGCATCTCCTGCTCCTCGGTCCGGCGTCCGAGCTCATCGTGTTCGAGCCCCGTCGACATGTGGGCGCCGCCGCTCGTGCCGGGGAACGCACGCGGGGAGATTCCGTCGTCGGTGATCTCGTGCGGCTTGAACTGCTCGGCGTCGGTCTGGTGGTCGCCGATCGTCTCCTCGTCGACCACGAATCCGCGGTCGATCTCGACGGCATCCATATCGAACGCGTCGGGCTCGTAGGTCTGTTCGGTGACCGCAAGCGAGAGATCCGCGGTGAGATAGACCGGCGTCTGATACTTCTCTGCGAGGTTGAACGCCTCGACGGTCTTCCAGAAGCACTCGTCGATCGTCGTCGGCGCGAGGACGAACCGCGGGATCTCCCCGTGGCCGCCGTAGAGCATTCCGTTCAGGTCGCCCTGTTCCTGCTTCGTCGGCATCCCGGTGGAGGGCCCCGAGCGCATCACGTTACAGATGACGAGTGGGGTCTCGGAGGTCGCCACGAGGCCGAACGTCTCCGTCATCAGGTCGATACCCGGGCCGGAGGTCGCGGTCATCGATCGGGCACCGCCGCGGGCGGCGCCGAGGGCCATATTGATCGCCGACAGCTCGTCCTCCGCCTGCACGACGTGGCCGCCATACCGTTCGATCCGGCCGGTGAGGTACTCCATCACGTCCGTCGCGGGCGTGATCGGGTAGCCGGAGTAGAACCGGCAGCCGGCCGCGATGGCGCCCATACCGATCGCCTCGTCGCCGTTCAACAGGACGTAGTCGTTGTCGGTCGTCTCGAGCTCGTAATCGAACTCGTGGTCGAACTCCTCAGCGACGTAGGACTGCCCGGCGCGGGCGGCCTCCTGGTTGTTGTCGACCAGCTTCTGACCTTTGTCCTTGAACCGCTTCTCCAGGGCCGAATCGAGGTTCTCGATCGGGAAGTCGGTGACCTCACAGGCGGCGCCGAGGGCGACCACGTTGCGCATAATGGCGCCACCGGCTTCCTCCGCGAGGCGCTTGAGCGGAACGTCGAGACCCACCATCTCCTCGGGGATCTCGGCGTTCTCCATCGTGGTTCGTTCGCCGTCGTAGATGATGACCGACCCCTCGTGAAGCTCCGGAAGGTTCTCCTCGATCGTCCGTGGCGTCAACGCGATCAGGACGTCGAGTCGGTCGACGACGCTTTGTACTCTGTCGACGGACGTCCGCACCTTATAGGCGGTGTACCCGCCCCGGATCCGGGAGGCGAAATCCTTGGAGGTGAAGACGTGCCGACCCGAGCGAGACAGCGCCTGGGCGAAGATCTTGCCCGTCGAGTCGATGCCATCGCCGGCTTCCCCGCCGATGGCCCAGTTGAAGTCCGCGACCATACTATTTCGGTTCTTCTGTTGCACCAATCAAAAGACTTCTGAAAGGCGCCCTACCGCCATATTTCACGTTTGGTCAGTGAAGACGGCATATGAGCACTAATGTTGTTTTATTTCTTCATATTCGAGTCCATTATACCCAAACGTCAACGTTTCGTGGCGGATCGACGAGTTCCGGACCGCACCGTATTCGACGATCGTCGAACCAGTTTGGTCCGGCAAGCGTGCCGGTGGATCGTGCTCGCTGACCGTCCGAATGCGTCCGCGATCGATCCGTCATCGATGTCCGCAGCCTCGGCCGGGACGGGAACTGGTTTGTGTCTCAACCCACAACCGGACGTATGGACGCACACGTAGTCATCGCGTCGATCGACGACGTCGGCACGGACACGATCGCCCTCGAACTCGAGACGCCGGACGGGTTCTCGGCGGAACCCGGGCAGTTCATCAAACTCACCGGAACCGTCGACGACGAGGAGTATTCACGGTTCTATACGCTCTCCTCGCCGGACACCGACGAAACCTTCGAGACGACGATCGAGATCGACCACGAGGAGGGGGGCCCGTTCTCGGCATACCTCGCCGCGCTCGAACCCGGCGACGAGATCGAGATGAGCGGCCCATACGGTAGCGATCACTACGAGGGCGAACCGCGAGTCGTGGTGATCGCCGGTGGACCCGGCATCGGCCCCGCCGTCGGGATCGGCGAGCGCGCGCTCGCTGACGGGAACGAGGCGGCGATCGTGTACCGGGACGAGGCGCTCGCGCATCGCGCGCGGCTCGAAACACTTGCGGACCGCGGCGCAACGGTGCAGCTCCTCGAGGACGAGACCGCCGACCTCGCCGACGCGGTTGACGACGTCGTCACCGACGATCCTGAGGAACAGGTATTCGTGTACGGCTTCGCCTCCTTCATTGAAGACGTCGAGGACGCACTCGAAGCGATCGGATCGAGTACCGACGGCGCGAAGATAGAGAACTTCGGGTAGCGAGCTTCCACATCGATCGGTAGCGTTCGTGGACTGAATATAAACGATTTTCGTATATGTGAGTGCGCATCACGAGCGAGAGTACCACACGTTTATAGCGGACGATGCGAATCATCGACATGTATGTCAGACTCGGACGAGGGACCGGAACTGGAAGCGCGGCTCGCCGAACAGGACGTCTTCGAACCGCCGGCATCGTTCACCGACCAGGCCAACGTGACCGACCCGGCGATCTACGAGGAGTTCGAGGAGAACTGGCCCGACTGTTGGGAGGCCGCGGCCGACCTCCTCGAGTGGGAGGACCCATACGATCAGGTACTCGACGACGAAAACCCACCCTTCTACGAATGGTTCACCGGCGGCACGCTGAACGCCTCGGCCAACTGCATCGACCGTCATCTCGCGGAGCGCGGCGACGAGGCCGCCATCGAATGGGTCGGCGAACCGGTCGACGAGGCGAACCGAACCTACACCTACGAGGAACTCCATCGCGAGGTCAACGAGGCCGCCGCAGCACTCCGGGAGCTGGGCGTCGGCGAGGACGACGTCGTCACGCTGTACATGCCGATGATCCCCGAGTTGCCGATCGTGATGTTGGCCTGTGCCCGGATCGGCGCCCCACACAGCGTCGTCTTCGCGGGGTTCTCCGCGGACGCGCTCGCGACCCGGATGAACGCCGCCGACTCCGAGTACCTCGTCACCTGTGACGGCTACTACCGGCGCGGTGATGCCCTCGACCACCTCGAGAAGGCCACCGAGGGACTCGATGGGGTCGAACACGACACCGAAACCGTGGTCGTCGAACGGCTCGCGGCCAACGGCGACGGCGTCGACCACGACCTCGGACCCGACCAGCGGACCTACGACGACCTGCTTGCGGGCCACGAGGGCGCCACCGTCGAGCCCGTCAGCCGCGACGCCGAGGACATGCTGTTCCTGATGTACACCTCCGGAACGACCGGCAAGCCGAAGGGGGTCAAGCACACGACCGGCGGCTACCTCGCGTGGGCGAGCTGGACCTCCCAATCCGTCCTCGACGTCAAACCGGAGGACACCTACTTCTGTTCGGCCGACATCGGCTGGATCACGGGCCACTCCTACATCGTCTATGGACCCCTCGCGCTCGGAACGACGACGATGATGTACGAGGGTGCCCCCGACCAGCCCGACCGGGATCGACTCTGGGAGATCGTCGAGGAGTACGAGGCGACCCAGCTGTACACCGCCCCGACCGCGATCCGGGCGTTCATGAAGTGGGGCGAGGAGTACCCGGCCGAGCACGACCTCTCGAGCCTCCGGCTGCTCGGGACCGTCGGCGAACCGATCAACCCGCGCGCGTGGAAGTGGTACTACAAACACATCGGCGGCGAGAACTGTCCGATCGTCGACACCTGGTGGCAAACCGAGACGGGCGGGATGATGATCACCACGCTGCCCGGGATCGGGGACATGAAGCCCGGGTCGGCCGGCCCGCCGCTGCCGGGACTCGACGTCCGGATCGTCGACACCGCTGGCGAGGAGATCGGCCCCGGCGAGGCGGGCTACCTCACCGTTCAAAAGCCCTGGCCGGGAATGCTGCGAACTCTCTACAACAACGACGAACGCTACATCGAGGAGTACTGGGCCGAGTACTCCGACGTCGACAGCGACGATCCCGACGACTGGGTCTACTTCCCCGAGGACGGCGCGAAGATCGACGACGACGGCTACATCACCGTCCTCGGCCGCGTCGACGACGTGATCAACGTCTCCGGCCACCGGCTGGGCACGATGGAGATCGAGTCGGCGATCGTCGGCGTCGAGGGCGTCGCCGAGGCCGCCGTGGTCGGCGGCGACCACGAGATCAAGGGCGAGGCCGTCTACGCCTACGTCATCACCGAGGAGGGCTATGCGGAGACCGACGACCTTCGCCAGCGAATCATCGACGGCGTCAACGAGGCGATCGGCCCGATCGCCAAGCCCGAGCAGGTGATCTTCACGCCCGAGCTCCCCAAGACGCGCTCCGGGAAGATCATGCGCCGCCTCCTCGAGAACATCGCGAACGACGAGGAACTCGGCAACACCAGCACCCTGCGCAACCCCGACGTCGTCGAGGACATCCAGCGGACGGTCCGCGGCGACTGAGGCGGTAGCGGCGGTTGTGACGGCTTCAGTAGTTGCGGCAGTCGCGGTGACCGACAGGGGACGTTCGGCGATCCGGGGAACCGAACGCCATCGCTTGGCGAGGAAATTGTTACGTATCAGTTCGCCGCAGGATAGTCCCGGGCGGATTCGAACCACGAGGACGTCGCTTCGCTCGTCCTCTGGGCGTCGAATCCTCGACGATACCTGCCGCTCGCGACACTGCTCGCGGCAAAAGTAGTCCCGGGCGGATTCGAACCGCCGTCATGGGCTCCAAAGGCCCATATGATTGGCCAGCTACACCACGGGACTGCAGTTCGTATCGAGGGACGTGCCCCTTGTGAGTATTTCGTTTCGATCGACCGGAGCGCCGGCGTCAGTCCGCGCCCTCGAAGGCGACCTCGAGACAGGCGCAGGCGTCGGCCTCGGCGTCGAAGCAGTCGGGACATTCGGGTTCCCGGTCGATGATGGTGTCGAGGCGGTCGGCGACCGTGTCGTCGATCACGGCCTCGAGCTGGCGCGCCTCGGCGCGGAACTCCTCGACGCCGAGCACGTTCGCGAGGAAGCGCTCGATGATGCAGTAGGTCTGGAGCGCGTCCCGCGCCCGGACGATCCCCTCCTCGGAGAGCTTGACGCCCTTGTACTTCTCGTGGTCGGCCAGGCCGCGCTCCTCGAGTTTGCCGATCATCTCGTTAGCGCTGGCGGGACTGACGTCGAGCGCGTCGGCGATCGATCCCGTCGAGGCGGGACCGTCCTCCTGGTTCTGGATCAGATAGATCGTCTTGAGATACTGGTCGGCGGTGTTCACGGCTGACCCTCCTGAGTCGTCCCGGTCGGTCGGTCGTCGCTGTGGGCTCTCGGCTGCCTCATCGTTTCTCCATGATCGCCGTGACCTCCTCGACGCCCTCGGCCTCCTCCTCGCGGATCGCCGACAGCGTCGCGATCAACTCCTCGCGGTTGACCGAGAATTCGGCGTCCGAGGCCTCGATCGCCTCGAGGAGGTCGTCGTAGAACTTGTAGGCCGTCTCCTCGTTACACAGGGCGTCGTAGAGCACGCCGTCGAAGTCGTCGGGCTGGGTCCGCCCGTAGCGGGCCTCCACGAGCCCCTCGATCTCGTCGAAGGGAACGCTCTCGACGTCGAGGTCCTCGATGAGGTCCTCGAGCCGCCGACGATGGTCGGCCGACTCCTCGGCGGCGTGTTCCAGCAGGTCCTCGACCGCCGCGTCGAGCTCGGCGTCCAGGCTGGAGTAGTGGTGATACGCGCGCGCCTCGACGACTTCCTCAAGGACGATTCCGATCTGCAGGAGGCGCGCGAGTTGGTCGTCGGAGGTGATCCGGTTTCCGACGCTCATCGAACACCCCCGATCGGCGATACCGGTCGCATACACGGTTCTCAGGCAGTGATCGACTTAAGGAGTTCCCCTCGGGCCGGAGCTACCCGGTCCGATACCGTAACGCAGGCCGGGTCGAGCCGCGGCTACTCCAGCCGTGCCTGCACGAGCTCCTCGAGATCGTCGCGGAACTCGTCAACGCGAATCTCCTCGAGAACCGGCACGAAGAAGCCCTCGACGAGCATGTTCCGCGCGGTCTCGGGATCGATCGAGCGGCTCTTCATGTAGAACATCTCCTCGGCGTCCACCTGTCCCACGGTCGCCGAGTGGGACGCCTCGGTGTCGTGGTTGTGGATGATGAGCTTCGGCGACGCGTCCGCCTCGGCGTCGTCGGAGAGCATCAGCGTGTTCTCCCGCTGGTAGGAGGAGGTGTTCCAGGCGTCACGACCGACGTCCTGAACGCCTTCGTAGACCGACCGGGCCTCCTCGTCGAGCACGCCGCGCGTGACGAGGTCGGCGGTCGTGTTCTCGGCGTTGTGCCAGACGCGCGCGTTGAGATCGAGGTGCTGGTCGTCGTGACCGAAGAAGGCGCCGACGATCTGGGTCTCCGAGCCGTCGCCGTCGAGTTCCGTCTCGACGTCCGACCGGGTGAGCGCGGATCCGAGGTTCCCCTCGATCCAGTTGATCGTTGCGTACGTGTCCGTCGACCCACGCTTGAGCGTGTAGGTGTAGGTGTCCTCCGCGAGGTTCTGCAGCGACCCGTACTGGACGTAGGAGTTCTCACCGGCAGCGACCTCGACGAGGTTCGAGAAGTACCGGTCGGCATCGGCCGGACTCACGTCCGCCGCCGCGTCCGCGCCGGATTTGATCCCCTCGAGGATCGTAACCGACGAGGACTCCTCGGTGACGACGAGCGTCTGGCTGAACAGCGACCGGGAGTTCATCTCCGCGCGGATCGTCACGTCCTCGGCGTCGACGCCGGCGGGGACGTAGACGAACGTTCCGGTCGTAAAGAGCGCGACCGAGAGCGCGGTGAGGTAGTTCTCCTGGGGATCCAGGACGGAGCCGAAGTTCGCCTCGATGACGTCCCCGTACTCCGCGAACGCCTCCGTGAAGGGGAGGACGACGACGTCGTCCTCGCCGTCGCGCTCGGTGACGTCGGCCTGGTTGAGCGGGTCGACGAGCGACTCGAAGTCGAGCCCCTCGAGGTTCGTCCAGCGGCGGCCGGGCGTCTGGATAACGTCCGGCAGATCGAGCTCGTCGAGCTCGTCGAACGCGTCCAGTCGCGTTTCGAGGAGCCAGTCGGGCTCGTCGCGTTCCTCGGCGATACGTCGGACCGTGTCCTCTGAGAGGCTATCGAGTACCTGCGTGCTCATATTATCCGAGTGAACCCTCCATCTCGAGTTCGACCAGTCGGTTCAACTCGACGGCGTACTCGATGGGCAGTTCCTCCGTGATCGGCTCGATGAAGCCCGAGACGATCATCTGCTTGGCGTCGTCGTCGTCGAGACCGCGTGACTGGAGGTAGAAGATGTCCTCGTCGCCGATCTTCCCGACGGTCGCCTCGTGGGCGACGTCGACGTTCGATTCGTTGATCTCCATATACGGCATCGTGTCGGAGATGGACTCGTTGTCGAACATCAACGCGTCACACTCGACGGCCGTCGAGGAGCCCTCAGCCCCGTCGGCGATGTGGACGAGCCCGCGGTAGTTGGTGCGGCCGCCGTCCTTGGAGACCGACTTCGATTCGATCGTGGATTTGGTGTTCGGCGCGTTGTGGTAGACCTTCGCGCCGGTGTCGATGTCCTGTCCCTCGCCCGCGAAGGCGATCGTGATGTGGTTGTCGGAGGCGCCACGGCCCTTCAGGATCGTCGAGGGGTACAGCATCGTCGCCTTCGACCCCATCGAACCGGAGATCCACTCCATCCGGCCGTTCTCCTCGACGATCGCGCGCTTCGTGTTGAGGTTGTAGGTGTTCCTCGACCAGTTCTGCACGGTCGAGTACTGGACGTGGGCATCCTCGCCGACGAACACCTCGACGCCGCCCGAGTGGAGGTTGAACGCCGAGTACTTCGGCGCCGAACAGCCCTCGATGTAGTGCACCTCGGAGTTCTCCTCCGCGATGATGAGCGTGTGCTCGAACTGGCCCATCCCCTCGGAGTTCATCCGGAAGTACGCCTGGACGGGCATGTCGACGGTCGTGTCCTCGGGGACGTAGACGAAGGACCCGCCGGACCAGATCGCGCCGTGAAGCGCCGCGAATTTGTTGTCGCTCGGCGGGACGCACTTCGTCATGAAGTGCTCGCGAACGATCTCCTCGTGTTCCTGGACCGCCTCGTCCATGTTGCAGAAGATGACGCCCTTCTCCTCCCATCGGTCGCGCATGTTCTGATAGACGACCTCGGATTCGTACTGGGCGCCGACGCCCGAGAGGGCGTTCTTCTCGGCTTCGGGGATGCCCAGCTTGTCGAAGGTGTCCTTGATGTCGTCCGGGAGCTCCGTCCAGTCGTCCACGCCGGCGCGGACGTCCACGTCGGGGCGGATGTACGGAACGATCTCGTCGACGTCGACCTCCGAAAGGTCGGGCTGGCCGGGCCAATCGGTCGGCATCGGCATCTCCTGGAACTGCTTGAGGGCGCGAAGGCGCCGCTCGAGCATCCACTCCGGTTCGTCCTTGTCATCCGAGATGAGGCGGATGGTCTCCTCGGTAAGGCCCTTGTCCGCTTTTAACGCCGACTTCTGTTCCTTCTTGAACTCGAAGCGGGCCTCGGTATCGGTGTCTTGCAGGTCTTCTGAACTCATATGTAGTAGTTACGTCTCCTGTCGGATAGCTCTATGTGTAACCACGAGTGATTACGCCGCCTCGTAGGCTTCCTCGCGGACCCAGTCATACCCCTCGTCCTCGAGTTCGGTCGCCAACTCCGCGCCGCCGCTTTTGGCGATCTTCCCGTCGAGCATCACGTGCACGTGGTCGGGCTCGACGTAGTCGAGGATGCGCTGATAGTGGGTGATCTGGAGGATTCCGGTACCCTGCTCGTCACGAAGCGCGTTGATTCCCTCCGAGACGTCCTGGAGGCGATCGATGTCGAGCCCCGAGTCGATCTCGTCAAGGACGGCGATCGCCGGCTCGAGCAGCGCGGCCTGCAGGACCTCGTTCTGCTTCTTCTCGCCGCCGGAGAATCCGGCGTTGAGGTATCGCTGCATGAACTTCTCATCCATATCGAGCAGCTCCATCTTCGCCGTGAGCAGCTCCTGGAACTCGGCGACGCCGATCTCGCCGTCGTCGGCGGGGCCCTCCATCGGGGAGGTCTCATAGCCCGCGTCCTCGTCTGCGGCCTCGTCGCCGTCGGCCTCGGCCTCGTCCGTGAAGAGCTCCTGACGCTCGTCGTGTTTCGCGTTGATCGCCTGTCGGAGGAAGTTCGTCATCGTGACGCCCTCGATCTCCGCCGGATACTGGAAGCCGAGGAAGATGCCGAGCGCTGCGCGCTCGTTCGGCTCCATATCGAGGAGGTTCCACCGGTAATCCGCCTCGGAGAGCTCGACGTCGACGTCGTCGACGTCCTCCTCGTCGAGTTCGAGCACGATCTCGCCGTCGGTGACCTCGTAGGCCGGGTGGCCGGCGATGACCTTCGCGGTCGTCGACTTGCCGGAGCCGTTCGGGCCCATCAGTGCGTGGATCTCCCCGGAGGCGACCTCCAGGTCGACGCCACGGAGTATCTGTTCTCCGCCCTCTTCTGCCACTTCGGCGTGGAGGTTATTGATCTCAAGAGTTGCCATAGCTGTGATTCCTCGTATCCGAATAGTGGTCGCTACCGCGGTTAATGGTTACGGATTACCCCGTGCAAATGGGTGTCAAAAGAAAATTTTCTTTCCGAAACGAAAAACCGTGTGAATCACGGTCCCGAATCGGCCCCGTATCGGTACCGGAACTCACATGAACTGTCCGAGACCGCTTTGCTCTTGACCGGTCTTGATCTCGTCCCAACTCATTCCGAGGGCCTCGATCACCCGGGATATCGGCCCCTTCAGCGTCTTCTCGAGCATCAGCTCCCAGTCGATGGTGAACTCCTCGGGGATCTCGTCGGCGTACTCATAGCAGATCACGTCCGGATCGCGTTTGAACTCCCCATAGAGCGGATCCGTGTGTGGATCGAGCCCCCGTTCGTCCTCCATCCGCCGCCAGAAGTCGGGATGGACCGTCTCGAGGTAGAGCCGCTTCGGCTTCGAGCCGCGATCGAAGTTCGTGTCGAGCAGCAGGTTGGCGTATTTCGCCCCGCGAACCTGCGCCGTGTCGGTCTCGTAGGCGTCGAGTCGCTTCCCGATCCCGCCCGGAATGCCGATCTCGTCGGGATCCACCTCCCCGGAGAGGAAGTCGTCGATGACGTCCGAGAGGTACGTCTTGATGTCGGCGATGTCCTCGTCGATGTCGTCCCCGGTGACGATCGTCTCGATGACGTGCTTTTGCACCTCCTTCGTGATCGGCGCGATGTCCGAGCGCTTGTACTCGAAGCCGGTGATGTCGATGTCGTCGACGTCCTTCCCCTCCTTCCAGACGATGTGGCCGGCGTATCGCTTCTTGCGTCCCGCCTGGAAGAAGCGCCGGTAGAGCTTCTCGAACTCGATCTGGAAACGGTGCATCTCGGCGTTCAACTCCTCGCGCGCGAAGTCGTCGTATCGTTCGTTGATGTGGTCCTCGATCGAGAAGGAGGTCTCGATCGCGTCCTGCTTGCCGACGTCCTTCCCGAGAGACAGCATAACGGAGTCGGTGTTGTGGAGCACTATCCCACCGACCCCGTCGACGAAGTTCTCGTTCTCGGCAACGCTGAGATCGTAGACGTAGCCATCGTGATCGACCTCTTCGATGACCGGGTCTCGACCGCTTCGATAGTAGTCGCACGTTCGAACCGTGTAACTTCCCTTGCTGTCTCTGTACTTGAGCGAGTACTTTTTGCCGCGCTGTGTGAGTAACGTTGAGAGTCCGGCAGCGAGTTCACGGCTCGTCGTCTCGAAGTCGAAGTTACGTTCGCAGTACTCCGCAGAGTATCTCGGGAACTCGCGTGATCCGTCACCCTCGACGAGCACGTCGAGGAAGAGCTCCTGCAGATCCTCCGATAGGTTGAACACGAACCCTGGGACGCGTTTTCCGTGTGAGGTCTGCCCGGCGAACTGGCGGAAAAACACCGCGGACAGTTCGTTCATCATCTGGAGCTTGTGCGTGGCGTCGTCGTACGTCACCGAGTTGGTTCCGTCCGCCGTCTCGTACTCGATGGTCCGATCGTCCGCGGTGTCCGAGGAGATAACGGTGGCCGTCGTCCCCTCGAACAGACGGAGGTAGTCCTCGCGAAGTCCCTCCAACCACTCCGTCCGTGATTCGGCGATACTCGCACCGAACCTGGTCTCCGTGGTCTCGATCGTTGATGCACTTCCCTCAGTCACGTACGCCGCGAGCAACCGTACGAGAGATCGGCCGTCTTCGGAGTCGATATCCACGTATCGCTGTACCTTGATCGCCCTCTCGATGGTATCGTGGTGTTTGTGTCCGAACCAGACCCAGTCGTCGTTCGCGTGGACCCGCTTGACCTTCGTCTCCGCGTTCTCACTTCCGACGCTCCGGCCGTCCTCGTACTCGCGTGTGTACCCGCTCAACACCTCGTACACGTCGATCGTCTCGACCGTTTCGACCTCGGGAAGCCCGGGTACCCGAAGCGGCTCCTCGACGTCCTCCGGCGGTGATTCGACCAGTTCGCCGTCCTTCTCGACGACGTACGAGTGATCACGAGTCGTCGTCGACTCGCCGAATTTGTGCTGGAGGTTGACGACGGACTTGTCCGTCCGGTGACGAATCGCCTGCTCGATCGGCTGCCACTCCGGCTCACCGTTTTCGGCCAGCGACAGCGCTTCCCACCCGTCTACGGAACGTCTCTCCTTACCGACTGAGGCGGAAGCGATCGATCCGCCGTCGGCAGTGATGACCACGTTCGCCTCCGGGGCCGCGTCCGCACGCTCGAAGATATCGGCGATCGGGAGGACTCGAACGATCCCGTCAGGATCACGCACGACGACGGGTCGGTCTCCGGTGACGCTGTCCCCGTACGCCACGTCGTGGCCCAGCTCGTTCGCGGCGGTCTCAGTGAAGTCGATGACTTCACGTCCCGTCGCGGTCACGGCGGCTGCCCCCTCCTTGTCGTACAGACGGAACCGATCCCATCCCGTGACGCCGTACAACGACTGACCGACGAACTGGAACGTTCCATTCCGCCCGGCAAGCAGCGTGTGGTTGTCGGCAACGGTGACGCAGTAGACGCCCTCCTCGGCCCGGCTCGTCGACCCGCTCCGGTGCATCCGGAGCGTGTTCTTCGTGTCTTCGCCCACGTAGATCCGCCAACTCCCGCTGTCGCGGGCGTACTTCGCGGTCAGCCCCAGGTGCGCACAGAGCCGAAGCACGTCGTCCCGAAGCCGGTCGCTCGAGGTCGTATAGCGCCACGAGTTGGGTTGTCGATCCCCGTCGCCGTCGATGAGCGTCTCGAGGAACCGCCGCTTCTGCTCCGTACTTACCTCGAAGACGAACTCGGGGATCCGCTTGAGGAAGCTGTCACTGCCACAGCGTTCCCGAAGCAGTTCCCCGAGGAGCATTGACGTGAACTGATGTGCGCGGTCGTCGACGTAGCAGTCGAGCCCCATCCCGTCGAGGAGGTCGCCGATCCCTGCGTGATGACCGCCGCCGTCGGGGATCGCGTTCTGGGCGATCTTCACGGTCGTCGCGGATCCGCGGTGGTGGTCCCCGAACGTCTTCTCCGTGGACGTGTAGACGTTCCCCTCCGTGATGTACCACGCCAACAGGTCGAGGAAGTCGTCGCCGTCGTAGGTCCGTGGGATCCACTTCCGGCCGGATTCGCGATGGATGAAGCTCGTCTCACAGACCGACTCGACGTACTCACGGTGTTCCTCGAACTCCTCGGCAGTAAAGACGTAGCCGACCTGCCCAAGATCGGCCTTCGGGACGCGCCGGGGCGTCCAACCGAGCTCGGCGGTAAAGGTGTGTCCGTGTACGTCCGGCCGGACCCACACCTCGTACTCGCCGTTGATCAGTTCAGTGAGGTCCACCTCATCGATCCGATCGCCGTCAGGCCCGTCCCAGTCGTGCGGAAGTTCGTAGTTCGTCGCTCGATCGAGGTCGCCGGCCTCGACGAACTCGTAGCCGTCTTCGGTGATCCCGTTCGTCTCGTTCTTCCGGACGAGCATCCGGTGGTTCGGGGTGACCCGAAAGTCGATATTGGACGTCTCGATGTCCACGAGATCGCCGCGGTACTCCGGATACGCGTGGGTATCCTCGACCTGCTTGACCGCCATTTCCTCCGTCTCCGGATCCAGCGAGTACACCTCGTCGCCGACCTCGAGGTCCGTGATCGACCGCACGCCGTCCGGCGTGAGGACGTCGGTGTCCGGCGTGAAGCAGTTCATAATGACCTTGACAGCTGCCTGCTGTCGGTCGTACTGCGCGTACGGTTGCGAGCCCGGATCGTGTTCGTTGCGCATCTCCTTCTTCCGTTCGCGCTCGGAGAGGAGCTCGTCGACCATCTCGCGCATGATGCCGTCCGGCTCCTTGCGGAAGTGGGTCCCGTTGGGCGCGTGATACGTCTCCCCGCCGTACTCGTCGGGATCGACTTTGGTCTCAGGGCCCGCGTTGATCGTCACCATACACATGGGGTAGAGTGACTTCAGATCGAGTACCGTAACCATCTCCTTGACGCCGGAGATCGGGTCGAAGACGGCGCCGCCCTCGAACTCCTCGGACTCCTGTTGGCCCTTCGTCGGGAGCGCGAACTTGCCGTGGGCCTTGTGCAGGACGTAGACGTCGACCGCGTCGCCGGGCGTCGGCGCGTCCTCGAGCTTGCAGCCGACGAACTTCTTCACCTCGTTCCAGAAGTCGATCAGGTTCTGTTTGCGGTCGATCTCCACGCAGAGCTCGACGTCGCGCAGGTTGTACTCGAGGAGGCGTTCCGGGTCCTGTTCCCAGAGGTCGCCGATGTCGCCGGCGTACCGTTCCTTGCCGACGTCGAGTTCCGTCTCCCCGACGGCGTCGAGCCGGTAGGACTCGAGTTCGGTGAACTGCGTGCGCTTGTAGGCGTACAGCAGGTCGAAGACGACCCGGCCCTTGATGTCCGGACCGCCCCATCCGGATCGCCAGACCTCGCCGATACGCGAGAGCCGATCGACCGAGAGGTCGTGGTCGGTTCGGGAGTCGAGCCGTTCGAGACGGTCAAGGAGGTAGGGCGCGTCGAAGTCCTCGAAGTTCCACCCGCAGAGAACGTCGGGGTCGGTCTCGCGGAGATAGTCGATGAACGCCGCCAGCATCGCCTCCTCGGTCTCGAAGGACTCGACGCGGGCGTCGATGCCGCCCTCCTCGATCCCCTCGTACCCCGGCAGGTCCTCGGGTGGGATCGCCTCGCCCTCCGGGGCCTCGTAGAGCCAGACGACGTACTCGTCGTCGTAGGAGTCGTGGCTGGTCAGACAGACGATCGGCTCCTCGCCGTCCTCCGGGAACCCTCGCCGGTCGTCGACCTCGATGTCGAAGGTGCTCACTCGAACGTCGGCCTCGACGTCGGCCGGCTCGAGATGCTCCTCGGCGACCTGGATCCGGCCGTCCTCGAGCCGTCGCTCCTCGACACGGAGTCCGCCGGCGATCCCGTTGTCGATCAGGAAGCGGTTGGGGAACAGGATGTCGGCCTCGAAGGTCGTCTCGAAGTCGTCACGGATGTTCCCGACGTCACGCGGCGTCCGGGTCACGATCCGGGTGAGCGGCTCGCCCCGGATGCTCTCGTAGGCGACGTCGTTGGCGTCCGACTCCCGGGTGCCGATCACGACGTCGTACTCGTCGACGGGATCGCGATCGAGGTCTGCCGTCGGCACGTAGAAGTAAGGTTCGACGCCGAGCACGCGGAGGTGTTCGCGGACGTCCTCGCCGTCGGAATTCGGCCGCCGTCCGAACACGTGGACGACGGGATACTCGTCGCTACCGCGCCCCTCGACGGCGTAATCGACCTGTGTGACCGCCAGCTCCACGGTCCCGGTCGAGTCGGGGAATTTCGCGTCGTCGACGTCGATCACGTCGTTGACGTGGCCGCCGCCACCGCCGGCCACGGCGCGCGCCTCCTCGCGAACGATGTCGGCCGATCGGCCGTCGCCGTCCCCGCCGGTCGCGTCGGTGGCGGCGTCCCCGTCGGATGAGAACTCGGAGAGCCCCGTCTGCGTCATACGCCGCCTTTGTCGCACCCGGCTAAAAAGGTCGACCATTCGGTGGGGCACCCCTCGCTCGCCGCGGCCGGGATCGCCCGGTTTCGACCACCCCGCCGACGGAAAGGCATATATCCTGGTACACCATACCACGCCCTATGACGTCCACCCCCAACACGGACGAGAGGCAGCGCTCGGGCGGTCAAGCAGCCGTGGCCGACGTCGAGGCCTATGAGGACGGGGGCAACGTCGTGCTCTTCGATCCGGACAACCCGCTTGCGTGGGTCGAAGCGAGCAGCACGGTTCGGCTTCGAGACGTCGCCTGAACCAGCTGGCTCGCACCTAACCGGATCGGCTCGCGTCGTTTCGACGCTCACTCACTCCGGTTCCGCTGCTGGTCCTCCAGCGATCCGTCCATCGATCCGACCGGAACGCCTTTGCGTGCCTCGAACGGACCGAAAGACGTGCTTTCGAGCGAGGGTGACGACGACGTCGAGTTCGCGTTCGACGAGGCGAGCCCCGCGGAGGAGGATCTCGCGCCTGACCCGCCCTCGGTCGAGAACTACGAGAACCGGTTTCCGGAGCCGGACGTCGACGACCTCGGTGCCGGTTCCGACCTCGATCCGCGGACCCACCGAACGTTCATCGTCTGCGTCCTGTTGAGCAACGTCGCGCTGTTCTGTGTCAGCCTCGGTGTGATGCTCGTCTACTTCCGGGGACAGTGGTCGATCGGCCTCGGCGTCGCCGGCGTGGGGGCGCTCGCGGGCATCCGGACGGTCCAACACTACCGATCGTGGCAGCAGTATCGCCGGGAGCGTGATGCGAGGGATGAGAATGGCGTCGATGGAAACGAGACCGGTCCGGAGTCGACCAGCCCGGAGGCAACCAGCCCGGAGGCAACCAGCCCGGAGGCAACCAGCCCGGAATCGGACGGGTCGCAACGCTAATCCTCACTGCGTCCCAGTCGTAACCCGTGCAACCCGTCCGTGATGCGTCCGGAAACCGCTACCTGCTCGTGAAACGGTCGACGGACTCGAGCCGCGTTCGTGACCCCGAAACGGGTGAGGAACGGTACGTTCCGACCGCCGACCTGGAACCGATCGCCGACGAATCCGGTCTCGAAACCGCCGCGGCCGCGGTCGCGTCGGCGTCGGTTCGCCGCGTTCTCACTGCGGTCCACAACGACCGATCCCTCGGCCTGCTCGTCGTCCTCGTCGACCGTGGCCCGCTGTCCGTCCGTGAGCTGCTCGACGGGACCGACTACTGTGAATCCGACCTCCACGGACTGCTCGCGGAGCTCCGCGCCGCCGGACTGATCGCTGAGGCCGAGGTCGCCGGGCACCGTGGCTACGGCGCGACCGACGTCGCCGAGACGGCGGTTGCGGACCTCCGGTCGATCGAGAGCGAGTGAGCGGGAGCGATGACGGCCAGCTACTCGCCCGACTCAGCGGCGAGCGTCGCCGCCGTGGCGCCGTCGGTCCGTGAGACTGTCGACCGATTTGACCGGGGATCCTTCTCGACCGTGACGAGTTCGTCGGCGGCGCCGATCAGCTCCTCGTCGTGGCTCACGATGACGATCTGCCGGACGCCGAACCCACGCATCTCCTCGACGAGATCGACCAGCCGGGCGACGTGGCCCGAGTCCAGAAAGACCGTCGGCTCGTCAAGGATGAGCGGCGGCGTCGGCGTCGCGCCCTCGATCCCTTCGGCCAGCAGCCGGTAGATCGCACAGCGCAACGAGAGGTTGAACAGCGCCCGTTCCCCGCCCGAGAGCTGCTCGGGCTCGAGCGGCTCGCCGTCCTTCTGGTAGACGGTGAGCTCGTAGTCGCCGTTGAGGTCGATATGTGAGTACGCGTCGTTCCCGTAGACCAGCTCGAAGGTCTCGTTGAGCATTCGCTCGAGGGTTCGGACGTTTCGTTGCCGGAGTTCCGCACGGAGGTCACCGTACATCGACTCGAGTTCCCGAGTCTCCTCGTGGATCGCATCGAGGTTCGCGACCGTCTCCGCCAGCTCGTCCCGCTCCGAACGGAGGGACTCGAGCGTCTCGATGTCGCCGGTGACGCTGCCGATCCGCGTCTGGATCTCGTCGCGACGGTCCGCGAGTTCCTCCAGCGTCTCCGCGACGTTCTCGAGGTAGTTCTCGGCCTTCCGTTTGCGGGATCTGGCGTCCTCGATCGCGTCCTCGTCGACCGCCTCCCGGAGGTCGTCACGTCGCTCGCGCTTCTCGGCGAGCCGATCGCGTCGTTCGTCCGCGAGTTCGGCCAGCGACTCGCGTTTCTCCTCGAGCCGCTCGATCCGGTCCTCAAGGTCGTCGATCGACGCCAGCTGCGACTCGATCGTCTCGAGGCGGTCCCGCAGTTCGGCGATCGCCTCGAGACGCTCCTCGAGCGTGTCGACCCGGTCATCCGCCTCCTCGGCGGCCGCGCGTTTCTCGGTAGCGACCTCCCGGGTCGACGCCGCCTCCTCGCGGAGCTCGTCTGCATCCTCGCGTTTCGCGGTCGCCTCCTCACGGCGGTCCGCAGCCTCCTCGCGGCGCGTTTCGAGCCGATCGGCGAGCCGGTCACGCTCGGCCTCCAGCTCGTCGATCCGGTCGTCCGCATCGGCAAGGGCCTCGAGCGTCTCGATCTCGTCATCGATCGCCGAGAGCCGGGTCCGTGCCGTCTCGAGGTTGGCGTCGAGTTCCGCGACCCGTTCGCGGTCCTCCTCGAGCCGGTCCGTGTGGGGAGAATCCGCGACCGGTTGTCCACACTCCGGGCACTTGCCCGCCGCGAGCAGGTCCTCCGCCTCCGACACCCGGTTGCGTACGTTCTGCAGTTGGGTTTCCAACTCGGCGATCCGCTCGCGGCAGTCCGCACGGTCGTCGGTTCGCGTCGCCAGCCGGTCGGCCGCCTCGCCGCGATCGATGCCGTCGGCGTCGTCGAACCGCGCCGTCAACTCGTCGATCTTGGCGTCGATCTCCGCGATCCGCGTCTCGTGGTTCTCGGTCGCGGACTCAGCCTCCGCGGCACGGTCCTCGAGACTCTCGGCTTTCTCTAGGGCCTCGCCGGCCCGGTCCTCGAGATCGTCGGCCTTCTCGACCAGGTTCCGCGCCTGGTTCCGATAGCCGGTCGCGTCCGTCTTCGCGTCCGTTCGATCCTCCCGGAGGGCTGCCTCGCGCTCGTCCAGTTCGGCACGTCGCCGGTCGATCGCGTCCGCGTCGGCCGCCTCGATCTCGGTCTCGACGAGCAGGTCGTCGATCGACGACCGGTGCTCGGCGATCCGTTCGCGAGCCGTCGCGATGGAGTCGCGGTGGTCCTCGCGCTCGGCTTCGGCCTCGCGGATCGTCTCCGCGAGCGAGTCGATGTCGTCCTCGATCGCCGCGAGCGTCTCGCGTTTCTCCTCGTACTCCTCCAGGACGGTCGTCGCCTCCTCGCGCGTCCGCTCGGCGTCCTCGCGCTGGCTCTCGTAGTGGTCGATCTTCTCGGCGACGTCCTCGAGTTCGGTCTCGAGTTCCGACAGCGTCGCGTGGAGGTCCCGGTCCTCGAGCCGCTCGATCCGCGATTCGGTCTCCTCGAGGACGGCGCGCTTTGCGGTCCGAACGTCCTCGACGCCGAGGCGTGCCTCCCCGGCCCGCTCGCGGTATTCCTCGAGAACGCCGAGCTGGAGCAGGTCGTCGATCGTGTCCTGGCGCTGGCTCGGCGTCGCGTTGATCAACTTGTTGACCTCGCCCTGCCGGACGTACGCGCAGTTGACGAAGGCGTCCGCGTCCATCCGGAGCAGCTCGGTGACGAACTCCCGGACCGCACGTGCACCCTCGCGGGCCGGCCCGTCCTCCGCCTCGGCCTCGAGGGTACAGCGGTGGTCGACGCGGTCGTCGTACACGCGAAGCTCGCGGTCGATCCGATAGGTCGTTTCCTCGTGTGTGAACTCGAGCGAGATCGACGCCTCCTCCGTCCCGTTCGTGACGACGTCCTCGAGGGTCCCCTCGAGCGCCCTCGAGCCGTAGAGCGCGAAGAAACACGCCTCGAGCAGCGAGGACTTCCCGCTGCCGTTGACGCCGTGGATGACGGTGACGCCCTCCGTAAGGGACAGGTCCGCGTCGCCGTACGGCTTGAAGTTTTTGAGGCGGATCCGGTCGAACCTCATCGGAACTCCCCCATCGATGCCTGTCCGTCCCCGGCGGCGTCGCCCTCTCCGGAGGCATCGCCATCCCCAGCGTCCACAGCATCGCCGTCTCCGGGGTCTTCGGCGTCGGCGTCCTTGGCGTCGACATCCTCGGGGTCATCGACGTCCTCGAGGCCTTCAGCGTCGACGTCCGCGGGATCGATGCTCAGCGACGTCGCCGATCCCAGATCGCCGGCATCGAGCCGGTCCTCTATCCGCTCCGTCACGGCCGACCGAACTGCGCTGTCGGCGACCGTCTCGGATCGTACCGTGTCGTCGATGTCCATCGCGGCCGGCGACGGATCGAGATCGGCGAGCCGCTCGCGGACCGCTTCGTCGGGGTCCGCGAAGCTGACGTCCAGATCGGCCTCCGTCTCGATCTCCCGCCGATCGGTGACGCGAGCGATGAGGGCGCCGTTCTCGGTCGCCGCTTCCTCGATCGCCGCGGGCGTCACCGGCTCACCCGATCCGGTTATCTCGACGATCACGACTGCGTCGGTCAGATCGTGTTGCCCGAGCTGTTCCCGGACCCGCCGTGCCCCCTCGCCGTCGCGAAGCTCGACGTCGACGTACACGAACGGGCGGGTCTCGATGGCGCGGCGCCGAACGTCGACCTCGTCGGCGAAGGTTATCAGGTTGTAGCCCCGTCCCTCGCGTTCGCTCGCGCTTGCGCGCTCGGTCGATCCCGGATAGGTGACCCATGTGTCCCGAACCGTCGTCTGCCCCGGCTCGTGGTTGTCCCCGAGCAGCATCGCGTCGAAGTCGACGTCGCTCTCGGCGAGAACGGTTTCGGTGTCCCAATCGGCGTACGCGAACGGTTCGAAGAGGCCGTGTGCGACCAGCGCTGCGTGTTCCGCCCCGTGCGAGTCGAAGGCGTACTCGAGGTCGTCACGCTGTGAGGGCGGAACGTGATCGAGCCCGTAGAAGGCGACGTCGCCGACGACGGTCGGCGAGTCGTCGAGCCGGGTGGCGAGGCCGAGCCGTTCGAAGAGGTCGAGCCACTGCCCGTGGCGGGTCGATTCGTGGTTCCCGACGATCGCGAGGAAGGGGATCCCCGCGTCCTCGAGGCGCCGAAGGGCGGACAGCGTCCCGAGCAGGTCCGGGAGGTCCGGTCGACGGTCGTGAAAGAGGTCGCCAGCATGCACCACGGCCGCGACGTCCGACTCGATCGCATCCGAGACGACGGCCTCGAAGGCCTCGAGGAAGTCCTGCCGGCGGGCCGAGGAGTGGTACTGCCGGTAGCCGATGTGGGTGTCGCCGGTGTGGATCACCCGCGTCATCGCCGTCTCACCCGCAAGCGCCGCGTCATTACTGCGACCCTTGAGCCGTCCGCCTTTTAGCCGTTCCGCCGGCGGAGTGAAACTGATCCGTCTCCCGGTCCGCGCTCCCATCGGAACCGTCGTCGCCGAGGCCGGCGTCGTCCAGGGATTCACCGGCGGCAGCGCGACGGAAGCGCCGATACGCCGATCGTGTGCGTCGACCACGCGCTGCCGGTTCGGGTGCGTCATCGTCGATCGCGGATTCGATCGCCGTGTCGAGCCGCTCCAGTCCGTCGGCATCGACGAAGCCGGCAGCACGCTCGAGGTCCGCACACGCCGCGGCCGCCTCGTCGATGATCGTGACGTATGGCGGGCGATCGGTGTCGGTCCGGGCGGCAAGCTCTTCGAGGGTTCGCTTGATGCGGCGGGTTCCCGGTGAGTCCATAGCGGCCGCTGTGGCGGCTTCAAATATAAACGGACGGGTGGCCACGCGACCGAGATGCCTCAGATCGACAGCGAGTAGAGCCGCTTTCGCGCGTCGGCAAAGGAGAATCGAGAGTTGACGACGTCCGCGTCCTCGAGCCGTGAGAGGGCATAGCGAACGGTTCGCGGGGGGAGCAGCGTTTCCTCGGCGAGCTCGCTCTGTGTGAGGGTCTCGTTGTAATCGAGGACCTTCGCGACGAGTTTGGCGCTCGGGGGAAGATCGCGAACGGGCTCCCATCGGTCGGCGAGATCGTCGGTCTCGGCGTTGTCGGCGTGAACGGCCTCTGGTGCACTCATGTGTGTTTCAACGTGAGTAATGCTAGTAAATAATATTTACTATCGCCGTATATTACCATAGGGAATTCTCCGGCAATATCGGGCGGGGCCTCGAAGGATCCACCGACGTGGCCGGAGCCGGGCGGCGTCGACGAGTCACGACGGTTCACACGGCGGGTGGTGCACCCGAAGCCTCTTAGTGACGACCGGCGTAACAGGGTTCGATGACCGATACTGTGGACGACGTCGAGATGCCTTATGACGAGGATTCGACGTCGCAACAGGAGAAGATCGAGGTGCTCGAGGACAGACTCGAGATCCTCGAGTCGCAAAACGAGGAGATGCGCGACCGTCTCCTCGACGCGAACGCCGAGAACAACAAGTATCAACAGAAGCTCGAACGGCTCACCCACGAGAACAAGAAGCTGAAGCAGTCGCCGCTGTTCGTCGCCACCGTCCAGGAGCTGACCGACGACGGCGTCGTGATCAAACAGCACGGCAACAATCAGGAGGCGCTCACCGAGGTCACCGAGGAGATGCGCGAGGACCTGACTCCCGACGACCGCGTCGCGGTCAACAACTCCCTGTCCGTGGTCAAACGGCTCGAGAAGGAGACCGACGTCCGCGCCCGCGTGATGCAGGTCGACCACTCGCCGGACGTCACCTACGAGGACATCGGCGGCCTGGACGACCAGCTCACCGAGGTTCGTGAAACCGTCGAGATGCCCCTCGAACGACCCGAAGCGTTCGATGACGTCGGGATCCAGCCGCCGAGCGGCGTTCTGTTGCACGGGCCGCCGGGCACCGGCAAGACGATGCTCGCGAAGGCCGTCGCCAACCAGACCGACGCCTCCTTCATCAAGATGGCCGGATCCGAGCTGGTCCACAAGTTCATCGGCGAGGGTGCCAAGCTCGTCCGCGATCTCTTCGAGGTCGCCCGCGAGAACGAGCCCGCGGTGATCTTCATCGACGAGATCGACGCCATCGCCTCCAAGCGCACCGACTCGAAGACCTCCGGCGACGCCGAGGTCCAGCGGACGATGATGCAGTTGCTCTCCGAGATGGACGGCTTCGAGGATCGCGGGGAGGTCCGCATCATCGCCGCGACCAACCGGTTCGATATGCTCGACGAGGCGATCCTCCGGCCGGGCCGCTTCGACCGGCTCATCGAGGTTCCCAAGCCCGACGCCGAGGGTCGAGAGATCATCTTCCGTATCCACACCCGCAAGATGAACGTCGCCGCCGACGTCGACTTCGACGAGCTCGCGGAGACCATCTCCGACGCGTCCGGCGCCGACATCAAGGCGATCTGTACCGAGGCCGGGATGTTCGCGATCCGCGACGACCGGACCGAGGTGACGATGGCCGACTTCGAGGACGCCCACGAGAAGCTCGAGCAGACCGACGAGGCCGACGTCGGCGACTCGGTCGCGTTCGCCTAACCGGCGTTTCCGACCGTTCCTCTCACGTTCCGACTTCTCTCTCGCGACGTCGCGTCCCGCTCAGAGCCCGACGAAGACCGCGTACGGCACGAGGAACAGCGCGATAAGGATGAGTGCAAGCAGCGCGCCGTATCCCAATCCGACGCCGAGGAGTGCGCGGAACCCGGGGTGTGACAGCGTATCGATGTCCATACCGGCGTATCGAACTCCCGTCTCTTAAAGCGGTCGGCTGATCGCGGCAGCGGCGAGTCGCCGCGACGACCCGATCGGTGTGCCAGTCGAAGCCCCGTACCGACCACCCCCTCGTGCCGATCGTCACTGCACCAGGCTCGCGCCGTCGAAGGCGGTCCGCTCGAACTGTATGTCCAACAGCTGGAGGATCGTGGGTGCGATGTCGAGGATGTCGGCGTCGTCGATCGTGACGCCGGGCTCATCGATCAGCAGCGCGGCGTCGTCGAAGCTGTGCATCCCGGTTCGCGGGCCCGGGTCCTCGAAGACCGCCTCGTGGCCGGTGAAGTCGGCCTTGAGGTCGAACCCGTCGTGGGGGATCGCCACGAGGTCGGGAGCGATCTCGTCGTGATCGCCACGGAAGGCGGTCTCGGTCTCGACGACGCGACGAACGACGGGTTCGCCGGCCGGGGATTCGAGGGCCTCGAGGTCCCGTTTCAGTGCCGCTCGGGTCTCTTCGTACTCCTCACGCGGAACCGACCCGCGGGGTTCACGCCCCTCGAGATTCAGGTAGAATCGTCCGGGGCCGAGCGAGTAGGCCCGCGTCTCGTCGGCGATATCGCCCAGGTTCGCGTGATCGCGGTCCGTGAAGGACAGCCAGTCGGTCCGTTCGAGCCACTCGTTGCAGTTGACGACGCGGTCGATCGGCGCGAATCCGTGATCCGAGGCGACGACGAGGGTCGTATCGCGACCGAGGGCGTCGCGAATGGCGCCGATGTGCTCGTCGAGCCGTTCATAGAACGCGAGGAACGCCTCGCGGTCGGGTCCGTCGGAGACGTACTGGTCAAACAGGAAGTGGTTGATGCGGTCGGGAGTGAGGTAGACGCCGACGAACAGGTCCCAGTCGTCGCGATCGACGTACTCACGGAACGCCTGCTGCCGGCGGTCGAGCGTCCGTCGGGCGTGGTCAAGGAAGTCGGTCTTGTCCGCGTGGTGGCCGAGCTTGGCGTTGACGTCGATCAGGTAGTCGATCGAGTCCAGATACGACCGCAGCTCCTCGGGCGTCGCGGCCGCGTCGACGTCGGGCGCAAGGAAGCCGGACACCATCCGCTGGACGGTCCGCTGTGGCGGGAAGGTCACGGGAACGTTGAACACGCTCGCGTCGCGACCCGCTTCCGTGACGCGATCCCAGATCCGCTCACGCTGGACGTCACGACCCATCGGGACGTAGGTGTCGTAGGACCCAACCTCCCGGTCTTGATAGCCGTAGACGCCGGTTTCACCGGGGTTCGACCCCGTGGTGATGGCCGGCCAGCAGGCGGTCGTCTCCGGCGGGTAGATGCTCTCGATCGACCCGGAAGACCCCGACTCGATCATCGCCGTCAGGTTCGGGAACGTCTCGGGCTCGGAGGCGATGAGCCGATACGGCACGCCGTCGATCCCGAGGAACACCACACGGGGATCGTCCGTCCCTCGTAACCGGTCGATCAACCCCATACGACACATACCACCCAGCGCGGTAAAAAGCGTGGAGGTTTTCACCGCCCCGCGAGACCGTGAGGTATGGAAACACGACGGGCCCTCCTCGTCGACGCGTTTACCGCGGAGCCGTTCACGGGGAACGCCGCCGGCGTGGTCCCGGACGCGACCGATCTGTCGGACAACCAGGCGCAGGCGATCGCCGCCGAACTCGGCGTCAGCGAGACGGCGTTCCTCTCCGAGCCGACCGACCCCGAAGCCGACCGCCGAATCAGATATTTCACCCCGACACAGGAGGTCGACCTCTGTGGGCACGCGACGGTCGCCAGCCACGCACACCTGTTCGAAGCCGGAACCATCGAGGCGGGGTCCCATCACCTCGAGACGAACGTCGGCGTGTTGCCGATCGAGGTGACCGACGACGGAGTGGTCCGGATGACCCAGTCGACGCCGACCGTCGAGCCAGTCGAGGTGACCTACGATCGGATCGGGGAGGCGATCGGGGTCGACCCGGCCGCGCTCGCCGACGTTGGCGCCGACCTCCCAAGCGCGCGCGCCTCGACGGGAGTGCCGTTCCTAATGGTTCCCGTCAACTTTCTCGAGCGACTCCTCGAGGCCACTCCGTCGATGGCCTCGGTCGAGGCGCTGACCGACGAGCTCGACGTCGCCGGCGTCTTCGCGTTCACCTTCGATACGGTCGCGGCCGACGCGACGATTCACGCACGAGCGTGGGTGCCCGGCGTCGGCGTTCCTGAGGATCCAGTAACCGGCACCGCAAGCGGTGCGTGCGGAGCCTACCTCCACCGGCAGGCGGCCTTCGACGGCGACCCGCCGGCGGAGATCGTGGTCGAACAGGGACACGCTCTCGACCGTCCCGGACGCGTTCACGTGCGCGTCCGTGACGCCGAAACGGACGCCGCTACCGCGAGCGTCTCGGTCGCGGGGCGGGCCGTGCAGGCCCTCGATGGCGAGATCGTCGTTCCGGAGCCGGACGACGACGACATCCTTGAAGCGTGAGGCCGTCAGGCGGAGTCGATCCAGACGTTGGACACACAGCACGAGTTCCACGCGGTCCACCCCACGCATTCAGCGCGTCCACACACTCCGCGTGGGTCATCGAGACTGACGACCGCGATCGTCCTCCTCGGCGTCGATAACGTCCTCAAGCCGGTCACCGCCCATATCCGACGCGAGGGCGACCCCGAGCAGGGAGACCACGATCCCGCCGACGATGAACAGCGCCAACCGCTGAGTCGGGGAGATGACGATCCCACCGGCTGAAAGCGGAGGCAGCAGCCGTTCCTGTTCGAGGAAGTACCCGGCGAACCCGCGGACCACGAGCCCCACCGCGACGGCGACGAATGGGAGGTTCAAAAAGTGGCTCCGGATCCCCTCATCCCGGATGAGTTCGTCGAGAAGTCGCCCGGTCGCAGCGGTCAGCGCCGCGCCGGCGAGCCACGGGACCGCGGCGTAGACGAGCTGTATGGCCTCGACGACGAGCGGTTGCGAGCCCGGCAGCTCCGAGATCGAGAGCGCGCCGAGAAAGATCCCGACGAGCGAGAGCCCCGCCGCGACGACGTAGGTGACGATCGACACCTTGCCGGCGTACAGTGCCGCCCGAACGCGATCCGGAACGTCGGCGAGGTATTCGTCGATCGCGAGCCCCTTATACAGCAACACGGTCCCGAGCAGCCCGGAGAGTCCGGCGATCGCGACCTCCGGGGAGAACCAGAACAACAATGACGGGACGACGAGCAGCCCGATCCCGACCGGAACCAGAACCGTCGATCGGAGCTCCTCGTCCGCGAGGAACTGTTTGAGGAGGTAGTACGACGACTCCAGGTCGTGTGCCTGTCGAACGACGACGCGGTCGACGGAATCGACCGGAAGTCGCGATTCGACGATCGGGAGGACGCGCTCGTCCTCCGCGGAGTCGACGACGACGATGGCCGACGTCGGGTCGTGGCGGTCCACCAGCTCGTCGAGTTGGGCGGCGATCGACCGGTCGGCGCCGACCCGTGAGTCGGATCCGCCTGAGACCACGGCGACGACCGCCTCCTCGCGGCCGTCCCGGAGGTCTCGGGCCACGCGGAGCGCCTCGAGGATGCAGTTGACGCTTGCGTCCTCGGGGTCCGCGAGGCCGATCTCCGTCACGAGCGATCTGACGGCTTCCCACCCCGAGACCGGCATCGGCACGCTCGTCTTCCGGGCCACCTCTCCCGAGCGGTCGACACAACACACCAACGACGTCACGGTCGTACCCAGGCACGGGTACGGTAAAAACCCTCATCCTCGACGGAACGATCACCCTCGGCGGAACGATCACCACACTCACCGCGTCCGGAGATCCACCTCGGCGGTGTCGTCGGCGGCCAGCACGCCGGCGATCCCGGAGCCGAAGGCGTAGGCGACGGCGCGGACGCCGACGCCGAGTCGATCCGTGAGGTCCCGCTGTGGCTCGAACTCCCGTATCTCGACCGGCTGCTCGCGGCCGAGTCGCTCGGTGAGTCGCGATTCGACGTCCTCGCTCGTCCCGAGGTCGTCGACGAGTCCCCGATCGACGGCGTCAGGTCCGAGGAAGACGCGGGCCTCGGTCTCCCGGACGTCCTCGGGATCGAGGTCACGCCCCTCGCTCACCGTCGCGACGAACTGGGCGTAGAGGTCGTCGACGATCCCCTGGAGGTACTCACGGTCGGCATCGTCGATCTCCGAAAGCGGATTGCCAGCTTCCTTGAACCGCCCGGCCGCGAACTCCTCATAGCGGATCCCGAGTTTGTCGGCCAACTCGGAGGCATTGGGGCGTGACCCGCGAACGCCGATTGATCCCACGAGACTCGCCTCGTGGGCCCACACCTCCTCACAGCCGGCAGCGATCCAGTAGCCGCCGGAGGCACAGACGTCGCTCGCGTGAGCGATGGTGACCCCGTCGAACCGATCGACGGCACGGCGGATGTCGTCGCTCGGCAGCACCTCGCCGCCCGGCGTGTTGAGCGTGAGCAACAGCGCGTCGACGGACGGGTCGTCGTCGGCGCGATCGATCGTCTCGACGATCTCGTCGGCGGTCGCCCCGGTCGAGGCGGCGATCGGCGAGGGTCGCCCGCCGTCACGGGTGATCGGTCCCTCGACGGCGACCTCGGCGACGTCGTAGTCCGCGAGGGCGTTCGCGACGGCCGCGGCGCCGAACCGGCCGGCCACGCCGGCGAGACCGATCGTCAAGAGCACTCCGACGAGCTCCGGTCCGGTCGTCGGTATCTCGAGAAAGACGATCCACCCGACTGTGACGCCGACCGCGGCCGCAAGCACCGCGGCGAGGAGGCCGAGGCCGCCGCGAAGCGTCTCGTTGCGGATATTCATGTCTATGAGGTCGATCCGCAGCGAAGTAAAGCCCCCCGACGGCATCGCTGTGTGAGTGAGGGTGTCAAAACGAAAGAACCGATCGAGAACGAGAAAACGCGCAGGTGACCGGGATCCGGCGCCGGCTTACAGCAGCCCCGTCTTCTGGAGCTTCATCAGGTCCTCGGTGTCGAGGGTCTCGCCCTCCTTGAACTTCTGATAGATCTCCTCGGCTTCCTCCTTCTCCTCTTCGCGCTTTTCGGCGCGCTCGTCCTTGCGCTCCTCCTCCTCCTGCTTGTCGAGTTCGCGCAGGCGCTTCTGGACGCGGACGAAGTCCTCGTGGTGCTGGTCGGCGGCTTCCTGGGCCTCCACGAAGAGTTCGTGCACCTCGTCGGCCTCGTCACGGATGTCGTCGGCCTCACGGTAGGCCTCGATCATCTGGTTGTGATGTTCCTGGGCCTTGTCCGCGAGTTCCGTGACCTTCTGGTGGTGTTTGGACGCCTCCGAGCGGACCTCCTCGGCCTCCTCGATGAGGTCCTCGAGCTCGCCGGTGTCCTGGACCTTGTCCTTCTTCTCGGCGAGCTGTTCGCGCTTGTCCTCGATCTTCTCGATGAGTTCGCGCTCGTCCTCCGCCGAGAGCACTTCCGTCTGCTGGCGGAACTCGAGGTCCTCGATCTCCTCTTCGAGCTCCTCGATCGACTTGCCCTCGTCGAGTTCGAGGTCCTCCTTGAGCTCCTCGACCTCGTCGAACAGCTCGTTGGCCTCGGCGTTGAGCTCGTTGCGGCTCTCCTTGTGCTCTTGGACCTGCTCGTTGAGCTCGTCGCGCTTTTCGCGGTGTGTCTGGGCCTCGTCGACCTTCTCACGCGTCTTCGCGTTGAGGTCGTCGCGCTTCGAGGCGCGCTCGGAGGCCATCTGGTTCAGCTCGTTTCGCCGGTCGCGCAGCTGTCCTGCGCGTTTGATGAGCTGACCCTTCGAGCCGTTCTCGAGTTCGTCCTCCGAAAGGTCGACGTTGTCTGATTCTTCAAGCGCTTCGATTTCGTACTGTTCGATGACTTCCTGTTTCGTTACCATTTTTTATCACTCCATCACCGCTCCGGATATGGCAGACGCTCGCCCCGATGCGTCCGACCGTGGATAAGAATTCCCGATCATTCGTCGTGCGGTTCCACCAGCGCCGGATGCGTTCTGGTACTTACCCATAGCCCCGTATGATATATAAATACTTCGGTGGCTAGAAGTGTGAAAGGAGGTACCATACCCCCAGAATTCGGCGGTTTCACTCGATCTCGGTCGGTCTACAGGGGTATATAAATGACAACAATTCACACGGGAGAGGATGGGAGCCGGAGCGACGGCGCCACACGGACGCCGTCTCTCGCCCGCACCACACGCACCCGCTCGGACACGGGATCGCCCAACGTACAGATCGCCCACGTACACGGCGTCGATCGGCGGACGTGAGTCGATCGGCCGGGATCCGAACGACTTTCGGCGGGGACCGCCGATGCGGCGGTATGATCGAACGCGTGGAGGGGCCGGCGCGATGACCGAACTCGTCGAGACGATCACGGCACGGGGACACGAGAACGTCCGCGCCGAACACGCGAGTACCTTCGAGGTGACCACCGACGACTGGCTCACTCCGGCCGGAGACTGCATCCTCGCCGTTGAGGCTGACGCGACCCCCCGGACGTTCGATCGGGACTTCAAGGAGGCCTGCCGGAGCCACGACGCCACGATCACGGCGACGCTGACCGTTGAGGGCCCCAGCCGGGCCCACGAGGAGACCATCGTCGGGTCGGGCCATCCGGACCTCACCCTGATCGACGACCGATCCGCCGTCGCGCGGACGAGCACGTACGTGGACGATCGGACGGTGATGGTCGACGCCGATGGCGCCGCCGCGGATCTCGATCGCGATCTCGTCGACGCACTCGCCGATGGAGCGCCGTGTACGCTGCGGCTCGCCGTCGACGCCTGACTGGCTGGCGTCTGGTGCACAGCACCGAGACGGCGAACGGCAATAGGGCGGCGAACAGCACCGGGAGGAACATCTTAACGGGAGGGCGACGAACTCGATCGTGATGGCCGAGGAACCCGATCGAAACATCAGCGGCGGCACCTCCGGCGGCGGGACGCCGGCGCAGTTCGAACCGGGCGATGGAACGTCCCGCACGGAGGCGATCGTGGACGAGCTGGGTGAGTTGTACTGGCAGAAGGAGTACGGCGGTCGGGACGGCTTCGAGTGTCTCGTCCGGACGATCCTCTCACAGAACACCGCCGACGTCGCGAGCCAGCCGGCCCACAACGACCTGCTGAACAGGTACGGTCCGCCCGCTGAACTCGCCGAGACGCTGGCCGAGGCCGACCACGACGAGCTTGCCGAAACGATCGCGGCTGCGGGCCTGTACAATCGGAAGTCGGAGGTCATCCGGAACGCGGCGCGCTGGGCACTCGAGGAGTTCGGATCAACCGCCGCCTTCGACGCGTTCGTCGCGGAGGGAGACCCCGACGAGGTCCGGGAGACGCTGTTGGGGGTGTCCGGGGTCGGCCCGAAGACTGCCGACTGCGTCCTGCTGTTCGCCGGCGGTCGCGGCGGTGTCTTTCCGGTGGACACCCACGTCCACCGGATCGCGCGCCGAACGGGGATCGCGCCGCCCGACGCTGACCACGAGGCGGTCCGAGAGGCGATCGAGGCCGCAGTGCCGGCCGAAAAGTGTGGGTTCGGCCACACTGCGATGATCCAGTTCGGACGGGACTACTGTACCGCACGCAAACCGGCGTGTCTGGATGGCCCGGAGGCGTGTCCCCTGTATGACCGCTGTGACCGCGTCGGGATCGACGAGATCGACGGCAACGTTCGCGACCCGGCCTCGGTCGTCGACGAATGACCGTCGATCGACCGCCGCGAGGAGGTCGGTTGCCGTGGAGAGATCGATCGCCGAGAGGTAAGACTAAGGCGCATCGCACCCCTCCGGTCGATATGGACCTGTCGGGGATCGACCGACACACGCCGCGGGGCGTCACGGGCGCGCCGCGTGAGGCGGCCGTCCTCGCCCCGGTGATCCACCGGGACGAGGGCCCCCACCTCCTGTTCACCAAGCGGGCCGACCACCTCGGGGAACATCCCGGCCAGATGAGCTTCCCGGGCGGCGGTCGCGAGCCCGTGGATGCGACGCTTCGGGAGACGGCGCTCCGGGAGGCCGACGAGGAGATCGGCGTCGCCGCCGAGGAGGTCGACGTCGTCGGCCGCCTCGACGACATCACGACGATCACCGACTACGCGGTCCGCCCCTTCGTCGCGACCGTGGTCGATCGGGAGTACGTTCCCGACGAACGCGAGGTGGCAGAGATCGCGATCCTCGCGGTCGAGGATCTGATCGATCCGGCCAACTACGAGTCGGAACGCCGCGAGACCGACTACGGAAGCCTCCGGATCCACTACTTCCACGTCGACGGCTACACGGTTTGGGGGGCGACCGGTCGGATCGTCGCGCAACTGCTCGAACTCACGACCGACTGGCGGATCCCGGAGGAGCCGGACCGCGTCGTGGGCCCGGACGCGGACGTCTCCGGCTGACCCTCCGGAATGACGTGCGTCACCGGGTCAGTCCTCGGCTCACTCCTCGACTCACTCCTCGACTCACTCCTCGACATCGCTGTCGCCGCCAGTTGTCCCCGCTGAATCGCCGTCGTCCCGGGCCTCGATCGTCTCGACGGCCTCGAGGATCCGCTCACGGAGGTCGGTGGCGTCCACCGATCCCCACGCCTCGAGGTCGTAGGTCACCTCGAGCAGTGTCTCCAGTCGCGACCGGTCCGCCGACGCGGCGGCATCCGCGACGTCCGCCGCCAGGCGGTCCCGCACGGTTCGGCCCAGCGTGTCTCGGTCGAGGTGGCGATCGGGAACGTCGAGAATGTGTGGGAGATCCTCCGCGTTCGGCGGCACCGAGGGAAACGCCGCCGGTCCGACCACGAGGAGCGGCTCGTCTGCCGGGCCCAGGTCGGCGTCGGCACCGTCGATCGGCACCAGGTAATAGTCGCGAACGGCCGCGTCGATCGTCGTCTGGAGCGCCGCGTCGTCGACGTCGGCACCCCGTTTGAACGCGAGCTCGGACAGTCCACGCCGCAGCTCCGACCGGGTCATCGCGCCGAACAGGTCCACGATTCCGGCGAGATCGTCGTGTGCGGCGACGCTGGACTCGATCCCGTCCGCTTCCGGGTCGTCCGTCATTCGTCGACCGCCTCCCGGAGATCGGCCGCCGCGGCCTCCCGAAGGTCGGCGACCGTGATCGGCGACTCCCGCCACGGGGGCAGCCGGTCGTCGCTCGCCGGTGGGCCGATCGCCTCGGCGTAGGTCTCGACCTGGTCGAGTTCCGCCTCGCGGTCGAAGGTAAGCCCGTTAAACGAGGCGTCGGTCGCGTACGATCCGACGAGCGTCCGCGCGGCGGTTCGATACCGATCGACGAGTGCGTCGTGATCCACCGTGATCCCTCGGTCGCGGAGGACGCGGAGCGTGGCGTCGACGACGGCGTCGCTCATATCGGCCAGGCCGGTCGGGCCCCGAACCGACCGGTGGTCGTGTTCGTAGCGGCCGAGATCGACCTGCGCCGACCCCTCGAACCCGCCGTGTTCGAAGGCGTCGCCGAGGGTCCCGATCTCGAGGCCCCAGCCGCGTTGGACCCGCAGCTCCGCGACGAGCTCGCTCGTGGCCGCGAACTCGCCCGCGAGGGCGTATCGAAACGACTCGAGGTAGTCGATCACCGGATCGTCGTGACCCTCCGCGAGGGCGCGGACGAGCGGACGGAACAGCAACCGGAAGAGCCGGCCGTAGAGGCGGTCATCCTCGACGCGGGCGTAGTACCCCTTCGAGAACGCGTACCCGTGTGCAAGCGGGAACAGCAATCGGGCGACGTAGGCGGGCGAGTAGCTCCGCGTGTCCGCGTCGTGAACGACGACGTACTGTTCGGACAGCGCCGGACCGAGCCCGACCCAGACGTCCCGACCCTTCCCACGTTGGCCGTCGAGCCCGTGGTCGGACAGCAGTCGTTCCAACCGCGGGCCGTCACACCACAGGATCTCGATCGGCAGGTCGAACCCCCGAAGCCACTCCCGGGCGGGACCGACGCAACCGGGCGAGGCGCGAAGCGGAACCACGACCCGGGCGGGATCGACGGCCGCGAGAGTGTCGAGCACGCGTTCGGCCGCCAGGCCCCCGAACTCCCGTTCGGTCATCGGGACGACGACGGCGGCCCGACCCGTCGGCGCCTCGGGCGTCCGATCGCGCAGGGCGTGCAGCGTGGTCACGCGCTCCTGGACGTACTCCATCGGCGGATCGGTGGGGTGGACGGGGGAAAAACGACCCGTTTCCGGCGACGTCGATGACGACCGGTCGCCGGCACGAGCGTGGACCGATCGTCGGCGTGCACGCGAACCGTTCGTTCACGTTCGTGTCGCTGAATCGAAACGACCTCGGGCACGGTATTTAACACGTCCGGCGACATACGGTGGCGTATGAAATCGACTCGGAAGGGCCTGCGCGACGGCGACCTAAAGAAGGACACCTACGAGCGGCTCACATGTGCGGAGTGTGACAAGCCGCTCAAAAAGGAGAACGACCCCGACGAGGTGTTCTCCGTCAGGGCCTGTCCCGAGTGCGGCGCCACGTACAAGGAACTCCGTTAACCGCCGATAGCACCCGATCGGAGACGACGCTCACTCGAAGACGGCATCGAACGCGTTCGCCCCGAGCGGGTCGAACGTGCCCGCGGCAACGTTCTCTCTCACGTGGTCCGGATCGCGCGCGCCGACGAGCGCACTCGTTACGCCCGGCGCGCTACGCGCGAAGTTGATCGCCCGCTGCGCAGGGGTCTCGCCCGCGAGCTGGTCGGCGATCGGCTCCGGGATCGCTCCGGGCTCGGCCAGCGCTCCCTGGCCGAGACTCGCGCTCGTCACGACGTCGACGCCGGCCTCGTGGGCGCGCTCCAGCAGCGAACACCGGTCGGCGTCGGCCGCCGACGTCGGCTGCGTCGCCCGCGTGAACGCGTCCGCCATCCGGACGTTGAACGGAACCTGCACTGCCCGAAAGCCGTGGTCGTCGGCGCCGGCGGTCGCGGCCGCCCGCTCGGCACGTTCGAGGATCGCCGGCAACGAGAGCGCCGACTCGTGGTCCGGCGGCACGCGGAAGGCGTCCCAGGTCGCGACGCCGTAACCGCCGATGTCGCCCGCGAGCCGGCGCCGTTCGAGGCGCTCGAAGGCGACCTCGAGGGCGTCATAGACCGCCTCGGTCGACCGTTCGGCCAGTTGAGTCTCCGGGTTGTGGACGTAGTAGACGTCGATCGTCTCCACGCCGAGCGCGTCGAGAGACCGGTCGAGCATCGCCTCGATGAACCCCGGCGCGATCGCGTGGCTCCCGTGGACGAGGTCGTCCGCCGAGAGGATACCGGTCTCCAGGAACGCCTCGTGGACGTAGGCGGCCGGATCGTCGGGGCGATCGCCGTCGAACGGGACGAATCCGGCCTTCGAGGCCACGACGATCGACTCCCGGTCGACGGCGGCCTCCGACAACGCCTCGCCGACCACGCGCTCGGAGCGCCCACAGCGATAGTTGCTCGCGGTGTCGACGTGGTTCACGCCGGACTCGAGCGCGAGCCGGATCGACTCACGATACCGGTCGTCGACCGCATCGGTCGGATCGCCGAGATAGGTCCCGATCCCGACGCTGGAGGCGACACCGGGCCCGAACCGTCGGAAGTAGGTCCGTCCGAAGGCGTCGCCGAACTGCTCCCGATAGCGCCAGGTACCCGCTCGTGTTGCCATCGCCGCCCGTAGGGGTGCGTGCCGGATAACGGCCGCGACTCGGGGGAAACCGTCATAGACGTCGTCGCCGCCACCGGCGCCGACGCCGCCACCGACGCCGACGCCGCCACCGACGCCGCCACCGACGTCACCGATGCCGCCGTGACCGCGGCATTCCGACCGCTCACGGGTCATCGTCGATCGCCCACGGTTTATAAGTGAATACGCGAGAAATCCCCGACATCGAATGAGTCGCAACGACGAGGTCGCGAGCGTCCTCGAGGAGTTCGCCGATCGCCTCGAGGCGACCGACGTCGAGTACAAACCCACCGCCTACCGGCGGGCCGCCGAGAACGTTCGCGACCATCCGACCCCGATCGAGACCCTCGTCGCGGAGGGCGAGGAGGCGGTCCGGGAGATCGACCGAGTCGGGGACGCGATCGCGGCCAAGATCGTGGAGTACGTTCGAACCGGCGAGATCGGGGAACTCGAGGAGCTTCGATCGGAACTGCCGGTGGAGATCGACGCGCTCACCCGGGTCGAAGGGGTCGGCCCGAAGACGGTGGGGACCCTCTATGAGGAGCTCGGGATCACCACCCTCGACGAGCTGGCCGCCGCCGCCGAGGCCGGCGAGATCCGCGAGGTATCGGGATTCGGCGAGACGACCGAGGAGAACATCCGCGAGAACGTTCCGTTCGCTCGCGAGGCGCAAAAGCGGGAGCGGCTCGGGGACGCCCGCCCGGTGGCGGACGCCGCGGTGGCGTACCTGGCCGACGCCGACCCGGTCGCAACGCTCGAGGTCTGTGGATCGATCCGGCGGTGGCGTGACACGATCGGCGACGTCGACCTCCTCGTCGGGAGCGACGACCGCGAGGCGACGGTCGAGGCGTTCACGGGCTGGTCAGAGGCGGACACGATCATCGAAGCCGGGACGAACAAGGCGAGCGTCCGGGCCGACGACCTCCGCATCGACCTCCGCGTGGTCGCCGTCGCGGAGTTCGGCGCGGCGCTCCAGTACTTCACCGGCTCGCGGGACCACAACATCGCGGTCCGGAACCGTGCGCTCGACCGCGGGCTGAAGGTGAACGAGTACGGCGTCTTCGACGTGAGCGACGTCGCTGACCCCGAGGTGGGCCAGCGCGTCGGCGACCGGATCGCCGGCGAGACCGAAGCAGGGGTCTACGAGGCGCTCGAGATGGCGTGGATCCCGCCGGAGCTGCGGGAGAACACGGGTGAGGTCGACGCGGCGGCAGCCGACGATCTACCGACGCTGATCGAGGAGGGTGACGTCCGCGGCGACCTCCACACACACACCGACTGGTCCGACGGCGACGCGTCGATCGAGGGGATGGTCGCTGCGGCCGCCGATAGGGGCTACGACTACCACGCGATCACCGACCACGCGACCGGCCCCGGCGTGTTCGGAAACACCGGCCTCGATCCGGCGGATCTGGCCGATCAGGCGGCAGCAGTCGACGCGGTCCGGGAGGAGGCATCGATCCCCGTCTTCCACGGGGTCGAGGCGAACATCACCGCCGACGGCGAGCTTGCGACCGACGACGACACGCTCGCCGATCTCGACGTCGTCGTGGCCTCGCCACACGCCGCGCTCGGGACGAGCGACGACGCAACCGACCGGCTCGTCCGAGCGATCGAACACCCTGCAGTCGACGTCCTCGGCCACCCAACCGGCCGGATGATCAACAGCCGCGAGGGACTGACGGTCGACTTCGAGCGGCTCGCCACCGTCGCCGCCCGCGAGGGCGTGGCGATCGAGGTGAACGCGAACCCGGCACGGTTGGACGCCAACGGCGAGGCGGTCCACGCCGCGATCGACGCCGGAGCGACGATCGTGATCAACACGGACGCCCACACGCCAGGGGAGTTCGAACACGTCCGGTACGGGATCCACACGGCCCGACGCGGCTGGGCCGAGCGTGCCGACGTACTGAACACGCGATCAGCCGATGGCGTCCGGTCGTTCCTCGAGGGATGAGCCGCGAGGGCGGCGGTAGCGGGACCGTCGACGGCGACGAGACGATCGACGATGATGGGACGACCGACGACGATGGGTCGACGGATGATGACGGGACGACGAACGGCAGCCGGACGGCCGACGACGAAACCCGACGAACGAGGACCGAACGGTTCCTCGTCGACGTGATGTGCGGAACGCTCGCCACCTACCTCCGGTTCTGTGGCTACGACGCGGCCTACGCGCTCGACCGCGGCGTCGAGGACGACGACCGGATCGCGTCGATCGCCGCAGCCGAGGATCGGACGCTTCTCACACGGGATCGCGAGCTTGCGGAGCGCGTCGACGGCGCGCTGCTCCTCGAGAGTCGGGACCCAGCCGACCAGCTCGCGGAGCTTGCGGACGCCGGCGTCGCCATCGAGATCGCGGAGACGCCGAGACGCTGTGGTCGATGCAACGGTCGACTCGATCGCGTCTCGGACACGCCGAACCGACCGGCGTACGTTCCGTCGGAGGGGTCCGTGTGGCGGTGTCGCGACTGTGGGCAGTGGTTCTGGAAGGGGAGCCATTGGCGTGACGTCCGTGCACGCATCGGGGCGGCACGATCGACGTGACGGGCATCGACCGATCGCGGATCGTGTGATACTCGATGAGCTGCTACTCGATGAGCTGCTACTCGATGAACTCGACGTCCTCGTCGTCGTCGGTGGTCGGGGTCAGTTCGGAGGACCCGCTCGATCCCGAGGACCGTGTCGAGCCGTTCGACGGCTGGTCCCCGGTCGCGGTCCGATTCCGCTCCCGGGACCGATCGGGGGACCGATCTCGGCTCGAGTCACCGGATCGGTGACGGCCCGAGCCATCGGTTCGATTCCGTCCGGGGTCGGGCCACTCGGTCGAAAAGCCGGAGCCGCCGTCCGCGTCGGTGTCGGTGCCCGTCGACGATCGGTCCGATCCGGTCGGGGTTCGGATCGATTCGGGGTCAGAGCCGCCGTCGCTAACGCTTGCAGCCCCGGATCCGAGCGTTCCGCCGGCTCCGGATGAACGGTTCGTACTGCCGGAACTGCCGGAACTGCCGGATCCCCCGAAGAGACCACCACCTGCAGTCGTGGAGCTGGCCGTATCGGGGGCAGCCGAATCGGGATCGGCCGTATCGAGGTCGTTCGTATCGGAGTCGGTCGCGTCGGCGTGTGACACGTCGGCGTCGCTGCCGCCGAGCGTGTTCGCGTCCGGGTCGTTGGTCTGTGTCTCGACGGACCCATCGGGCGTGCCGCCGAGGAGCCCGACGCCGCCGAACTCGTCGAGCTGGCGGCGATCGACCTCGACGACCTTCGTCTCGCCCTTGTGGGTCACCTCAAGCGTGACCGATCCGCCGGGGTCGTTTCGTGTCTTGAAGTTGGCGACGCCGACGAACAGACACCAGAAGGTCGTCGCCCCACCCAGAAAGTAGATGCCGGCGGTCGGCAGCGTGAGGTCGACGAGCGCCGGACGGGGGCTGTTGACCCAGTGGTAGGGGTACGCGTACGAGAACACCACGACGCCGAGCGCCATGATGGAGGCACCCACGAGGGCTGCCGCGCGCATCCGCCGATCGGCGGGGAGGACGCTCATTACGCCCAACATCGCCAGGGGAAGCCCGACACCACCGACGATCCCGCCATACCAGCGCGCGTCCGCGAGGCTGTACGCCTCCATCGACGGAATGATGTCGGTCCCGGCAGCGAGGATGCCGGCGACGATGAAGAGGATCCCCACCGCGAACAGTCCGACACCGAGGTATAGTCGTCGGAGGCTCGTGGTCGATCGACCACGCCCCCCATAGACCTCCGAAAGACTCGTCATATGCGCCCTTTATCCCGCATCCCCAAAACACTACGTCAGACGAGCGCGTGACGAAGCGGTCGGTGGGTCCATCCGACCCGTGCGGGAAAGAAACGGCCGGTCGAGAACGAACGGCCGGTCGAGAACGGGGATCGACCACCTTCGAAAGAATTACCGTCGTGCCCGCGGAACCAGCGCGGTATGAGCGAGGACGCAAACGAGGACGAGGCGACCGACGCGCCCGCGGTCGAGCTCGGGTCCGGCGCTTCGATCGAGGGACAGCCGGTGACGCGCGTCGCCTCACGGCTTGTGTGGCCGAAATCGAAAAGCGACGTCATCGATCAGGAAGGCGACGCGACGATCCGGACGCCCGACGGCGGGCGCGAGTTGGCCAGCGTGCTCGAGGAGACCGACGAGACGCTGTTCGACTCCCGCGGCGCGTTCGTCGAGACGGTCGCGGAGACCGTCGGACGCGATCCGGTCGCCACCGAGTAGCACGCACGAGATCGGAAAACCCGGAACTCGGTTCTCGAGCAGCCTCCGCCGTCCCGGATCCCCCGGCCCGATGGCGTCCCGGACTCATCGCTCCCTTTTACGACGCATCGCACTAATGAGGAAGTATGACGCTCCTGTTCGACCCGGCCGCGATCGACGGCGAGGACTTCGGCGAGGAGGAACAGCTGCTGGCGATGGACCACGAGGAGGCGATCGACGCATAGGTCGGAACCGGAGGCGGTGCGCGTCGGCGACGGTATACCGGCGGCGACGTTCTGTGGCGACGTTCTATGGCGACGTTCGGCGGCGGCACGGTTCCGTCACGACGGCGAACACAGCCCGAGGACGCTCAGGAGGGCGTATCCGAGCCACCGAGGAACGAGCTGAGGTCGGTCTGCAACCCGGCCGCCATCGTGGACTTACGGTGAAGGTCGCCCAGCGAGATCGGGAGATGCTCAGTCACGCCGCGGACGGCGTCGCCGAAGGCCTCCGCGGTGCCGTGTTCGCCGTCGAAGGCATCGCGAACCGTCTCACGGACCTGCCAGACGCCGACGGGCCCCCAGTACTCATCGGAGACGTGCCGCAGGACGAGTACCTTCGCCTGCCGGCCGCGGTCCGAGAGGTGTTCGAGGGCGCCGAGGCGGGCCGCGTAGTACGCGCCGGCCGTCTCCTCGACGTAGCCGCTTCGACCCTCCCGGCCCTCGTGGGCCGCCGCGAGGTACGTGCCGGCCTCCGGGTCGGGATTCCAGACGCTGCCGGGTGCCTTCATCTCGACGAGCTCGTACTCCCATCGGCCCGGCGCGAGGATCACCCAGAAGGCGTTCCCGAGATACTCGTTTCGGTGAACCTCCACGCGATCGACGCTCGGGGCGTCCCGGATCGTTCCGCGGAGGTATTGGCCGATCGTGTCGTCGACGGCGGTGATCGACCATCGTGTCGGCACGAGTCGCCGGTTGTCCCCGCGCCCGAGCGCGCCGGCCGAGAGGATCGAGTTGATGTCGTAGACGTCGAACCCACGGCGGTACAGGTAGGTCATCGCCCCCTGTGCCTGCCAATCGTCGTCCTCGAGGGTCTTCTTCACCGGTCGTGGAACGTGTGGGTTCTCACCGAGGGATGCCTCACGGGCGCGAGCACTCGGTCCGACCGGAGCGCCGAGGTCGCCACGGTCGACGTCGAGATCGAGATCCGGCGCCGAGTCGAGGCCGATCTCCACGTCGACGGGACGGTCCGCGATCGCGACCTCGCGTTGAGTCCCGAGCCAGCCGTCCCACGCATCGTGAACGGAGTCAGCCGTCGTCGTTCGGGTGGAGTTGAGCAGGCTCGTCCGGCGCTCGAAGACGTCGGCGATCGAAACGCCCTCCTCGTACCACGCGCCGGAGGTCCGGAAGCTGTCGGCCTGGTCCTCGCGGCCGACCGGCGAGAGAATGCCCGTGGAGACGTTCGGGTAGTCAGATCGGCCGACGAAGATCGACGGCGAGACGGACCCGACGAGCGAATCGCCCGAGAGCGACTCCTCGAACCGGTCCTGAAAGGTCTCGACGTGGTCGAGGATCGCGTAGTCCTTCCGCTCCGCGAGGCGCCGCCGCTCGGCGCGCTCGTTCCGTTCGAGTTCCACGAACTCGTCGAGCCGCATTCGATCGCGGCTTGGGGTGCGACCGGCTTGAAGGTTGCCCGCTGGGTCGCGTCGCGTCAGTTGGACGCGTCTCGTCCGATCAGTGAATCGGCGGCGACACGGAATCCGCCGTGCGATTCGGGTCCTTCGGGATCCGCTCTGCCGCGATCAACTCGGAATCCCCATCGCCTCGATCTGCTCTTGATACCGGTTTCTGATGGTGACTTCGGTTACCTGCGCGACGCCGGCGACCTCCCGTTGGGTCTTCTTCTCGTTGCACAAAAGCGAGGCCGCATAGATCGCCGCCGCAGCATACCCCGTCGGGGATTTACCGGACAGCAGCCCCTTTTCCGCCGTGGTTTCGATGATCTCGTTGGCCTTCGACTGGACCTCCTCCGACAGTTCGAGTTCCGAACAGAACCGCGGGACGTACTTTTTCGGATCGACCGGCTTCATCTCGAGGCCAAGCTCCTGGGAGATGTAGCGATAGGTTCGGCCGATCTCCTTGCGCTCGACGCGGGAGACGTCCGAAATCTCTTCGAGCGAGCGGGGGATCCCTTCCTTCCGACAGGCGGCATACAGCGTGGAGGTGGCGACGCCCTCGATCGACCGGCCCCGGATGAGGTCCTCCTTCAGCGCACGCCGATACATCACCGAGGCGACCTCCCGAACCGAGCGGGGGACGCCCAGCGCGGAGGCCATCCGGTCGATCTCCGAGAGCGCGAACTGGAGGTTGCGCTCGCCCGCGTCCTTCGTCCGAATGCGCTCCTGCCACTTGCGCAGCCGATGCATCTGGGAGCGTTTCTTCGAGGAGATCGACCGACCATAGGCGTCCTTGTCCTTCCAGTCGATCGTCGTCGTCAGCCCCTTATCGTGCATCGTCTTCGTCGTGGGGGCGCCGACGCGCGATTTTTCCTGTCGCTCGGAGTGGTTGAACGCCCGCCATTCCGGACCGGGATCGATCTGTTCCTCCTCGATGATGAGTCCGGTCTCCTCGTGAATCAGCTCGCCATCAGCAGTCCGGGTGAGATCCTCAGGATCGAGGTCGTCGACGTCGAGGTCGTCGACGTCGATATCCGTCGCGATCGATTCGTCCGCGTCCCCGCTCCCTTCCGCTTCGTCCTCGTCGGCCGTTCGTTCATCGCCATGTCGCGTGCGCTGCCGGTCGTGCTCCCGCTGGCGGGTTGGCCGTGTCATCGCATTTATATAGTATCCTTTCCGAGAGTGTTAAATGTTCGCCTGGGGCAGGGTATTCGCCTGGAGCAAGGAATGGGAGTTTCCGAGCACCCGCGCCCGACCGATCGGGACCCCTTTATTCGGCACCGGTCGACGGTCGAGTGATGCCGACCATCGACTGCGACCCGTCGGAGGCACGGACGCGACTCGCCGACGCCGGCGTCGAGATCGAGCCCGGAAACACGCCCCACGAGCGCTGGCGCGCTGAACGGGACGGCGCGGTCGCCGTCGCCTACGACGACAAAGTGGTCGTGCAAGGCGCCTCGACGACGCCGCTCACCGCCCTGTTACGGGACACTGGCCAGCGCGCCCACGTGTATTTCGACGGCGCGTCCCGTGGAAACCCCGGACCGGCTGCAGTCGGATGGTGTCTCGTGACGAGCGACGGGATCGTGGCTGAGGGCGGCGATCGGATCGGGCGGGCGACGAACAACCAGGCGGAATACGAAGCGCTCGTCGCCGCGCTGGAGGCCGCCACCGAGTTCGAGTTCGACGCGATCGACGTCCGAGGGGACTCGGAACTGATCGTCAAGCAGGTCCGCGGCGAGTGGAACACCAACGACCCGACGCTTCGTGAGCATCGCGTCGACGTGCGCGAACTCCTCGAGGAATTCGACCGATGGTCGATCGCCCACGTCCCCCGGTCGGTGAACGAACGCGCCGACACGCTCGCCAACGAGGCGCTGGACGCATAGGACAGCATCGGTAGACCACAGGGCCGGTATCCGATACGCAGCGGCGTACTCCCCGCTCCGTCACGTCGCTGCGCCCGGGGTTCCCTCACGATACCGAAACCGACGAGTAAAAACGACGTGACGCCGTTCGATCGATCCGAGATGACCGATCCCTCGCCGACCGACCGGGCGATCGACTCGACCCCCACGGACGAGCCGACCGATGACGCCGACATCCCGTCGGACGCCGTCGAGGAAGCGGAGCGACTGACCCGGCTCGCTCGAAACGCGAACGAGTCCGAGGCAGTCGACCTGTACCGACGCCGGCGTGCGGAGCTGGTTGCGGATCACGACTACACGCCACGAGTGCGCGAGGAGGACGACACTCTCGTGTTGTACCCGAGCGAGTGGATGGCCGACGGAACGGTGCAGCTGGACCGCATCGAGGACACCGACCGGGCGGTCGAGGTATCCCTGTCGGGGCCGGGCGACGCCGATCAGTTCGACGAGGTCGATGCGGCAAACGCCGCGATCGTCGATCGGATCGCGGCCGAACACGGTCCCGAGCACGCTGCCAACGTCCGTGCGTTCGCGGACTTTATGAGCAATCACTACGTCCGGCGCGTAACCGAGGCGACCGCCGCCGAACGCGAGGAGTTTCGGACCGAGTATTACCCGCGGAACGTCTGGCCCAGTGACGAACAGCGGGACCGACTCGATCGATCGCTATCGCTGCTCGACGAGCTGGACGTCGACGCCATCGATCCGAAACCGTAGCCTCGACGACCCGCAGCCGACGATCGTGGTCAGGAGTCGTGGACGGGAGTCGTGAACGGTCGTCGTCGGCAGTCGCCGTGGACGGAAGTCGTGAACGGTCGTCGTCGGCAGTCGCCGTGGACGGAAGTCGTGAACGGTCGTCGTCGGCAGTCGCCGTGGACGACCGTCACCGACAGTCGTCGACCAACTGACGGAGTTCGCCGGCCCGTTCGGCATCGGTGACGTACTTCGAGAACACCCACTCCAAGCGGGAGAGGACGACGTCCCGTCCCGTCTCGGTCAGCTCGTACTGGTTCGTCCGCTTGTCGAGTTCGCTCTTCTCGATCAGTCCCTCGTCGACGAGCTCATCCAGGTTCGGGTAGAGCCGGCCGTGGTTGACCTCGGTGCCGTAATACTCCTCGAGTTTCCGCTTGATCGCGAGGCCGTACATCGGCTCCGTGGTGAGGATGACGAGGATGTTCTGTTGAAACGCGGTCAGCTCGCTGACGATGTCCCCCTCACTTCGAACAGCTTGCGCCTCTGACATACTGCCAGCCATGGCATCCGCATATATAACGCTTCGCAACCCTTCACCGGTTTCTCCATACGTCGGCGGGAAAAACGCATATATGGCGGGTTTGGATAGTAAGATTCGTATCAAAAAACGTGGATAAATCTGTAGGGAGTTGTTTCGATCATCCGGGATCGGACTCCCGATCAGCGATCGACGTCAGCAGTGGGGGAATCAGCCACCGATTCCGACCCACACCGGCCGATTCCGATCCGTCATCGAGTCGGGACCGTCGATCCGCCGCAACCCCACACAACTCGCGAATCGGCCGACTCGTCTCGAACCCGAAAGGGCTTTGCCGTCGTTCCCCGGACGGGCGGATGCATGACGAACCTCTGGGAAGACCTCGAGACGGGACCGAACCCACCGGAAACGATCTACGCCGTCGTGGAGTGTCTCAAGGGAGAGCGCAACAAGTACGAGTACGACAAGGACGTTCCCGGCGTCGTTCTCGACCGCGTGCTCCACTCGAACGTACATTACCCGTCGGATTACGGGTTCATCCCACAGACCTACTACGACGACGACGACCCCTTCGACGTCCTCGTGCTCGTCGAGGACCAGACGTTCCCTGGCTGTGTCATCGAGGCACGCCCCGTCGCGCTGATGAAGATGGATGACGACGGCGAGCAGGACGACAAGGTCATCGCGGTCCCGAGCGAGGACCCCCGCTACGATCACATCGAGGACCTCGAGGACGTGCCTCAGCAGACGCTCGACGAGATCGACGAGTTCTTCGCGACCTACAAGAACCTCGAGGAAGGCAAAGAGGTCGAAACCCTCGGCTGGGAGGATCGCGAGGCCGCCGTCGACGCGATCGAACACGCACAGGACCTCTACGACGAACACTTCGCGTAGCGGCGACGAGCGCGTCACGTGGTGGATCGACGAGCACGTTCGACGCAGCGGGCGGGTTCGACGTGACGATTCGACGTGGCGATTCGACGTGGCGAGGACTTCACGGCGGGCGGCACCACGCGATCACGGCGGTATGTTCGGGACGAATACCGCGTCGATCGCAGATGCGTTATACCTATGGGTAATTACTTGTTCGGCGAGGGCCATCCATCAAGCACGATGGCTGCACGATCATCGACCCTCGGTATGGACCACCCGACCGTCATCCCGACGAACGCGATGGACGCCGATCCGGCCGCCGAGTGTACCGGCTCGGCAGCCGATCGCGACGGGACGGCCAACGAGTGAGAGAGCGCGACCGCTGACCGATCGGTTTCGGAAGCGTTGTCCGGTTCGGAAGTTTCTTGAGTTGGCTTGCAGACACCCGCATATAGGCAATGGCTGTACTCTGGCTGGACGACGTAAACGCTGGCGACATCGATCTCGTCGGCGGCAAGGCGGCCTCGCTCGGTGAACTTACCGGTGCCGGATTACCAGTCCCGCCGGGGTTCACCGTCACCGCCGAGACGTATCGAACCTTCATCGAGGAGGCCGGAATCGACGAGGAACTCTTCGCGGCCGTCGACGTCGATCCGGAGGACTCGGCTGCCCTTCGTGCAGCCGAGGAACGGGCAGCCGATCTGATCCTCGGGACCGACATTCCCGACGCGGTCCGCGAGGAGATCATCGAGAGCTACCGACAGCTCGGCCCCGACGGCGAGGAGGCTTTCGTCGCGGTCAGATCCTCGGCAACGGCCGAGGACCTCCCTGACGCGTCCTTCGCCGGGCAGCAGGAAACGTACCTCAACGTCCGGGAGGAACACCTCCTCGAACGCGTCAAGGAATGTTGGGCCTCGCTGTTCACCCAACGAGCGATCTACTACCGCCAGCAGCAGGGATTCCCCCACGAGGACGTCGATATCGCGGTCGTCGTACAGCGGATGGTCGACGCCGAGAAGTCCGGCGTGATGTTCACGAGTCATCCGTCGACGGGCGACCCACAGATCATCATCGAGGCCGCCTGGGGCCTCGGCGAAGCGGTCGTCTCGGGCTCCGTCTCCCCCGATAACTACGTGTATGATCGTGCCAAAGGCGCCGTCGCCGACGTGACGGTGGCCGACAAGAAGACGTTGATGGAGAAGGACTCCGAAACGGGCGAAACCGTGGAACGCGAAGTCGCCGAAGACCGCCGAAACGAGCGCGTCTTGAGCGACGCGGAGATCGAGTCGCTCGTCGAGCTCGGCGAGCGCGTCGAAGACCACTACGGCGAGCCGCAGGACGTCGAGTGGGCGATCGTCGACGGGGAGGTGTTCATGCTCCAGTCGCGGCCGATCACGACGATCGCCGAGTCGGCATCCGACGCCGAAACGGACACGACGGACGGCGACGACGGATCGGATGGCGGAGCGACCTCCTCCGGCGGTGGAGGAGGGACCGACGACGAGAACGAGGACGTTCTGGTCCAGGGACTCGGGTCGAGTCCCGGGGTCGTTTCGGGGGCAGTCCGGATCGTCACCAAGCTCGATCACCTCGATCAGGTCCAGGAGGGCGACATCCTCGTGACCGAGATGACGATGCCGGATATGGTGCCGGCAATGAAGCGGGCGGCCGGAATCGTCACCGACGAGGGCGGGATGACGAGCCACGCCGCGATCGTCTCGCGGGAGCTCGGCGTTCCGGCGGTCGTCGGGACGCGGACCGGAACCAAACAGCTCGAGAACGGACGGCAGATCACGATCGACGGGGACAAGGGGACGGTCCGGGCTGGAGCGGACAGCGAGGCGGAACCGGCCGAGGAGTTCGAACCCGTCGAAGCCGCACGACCGCAGACACCGGTCAAACCGATGACCGCGACCGAGGTCAAGGTCAACGTGTCCATTCCCGAGGCGGCCGAACGCGCCGCCGCCACGGGCGCCGACGGCGTCGGACTCCTCCGGATCGAGCACATGGTGCTCACGCTCGGCAAGACGCCCGAGCGCTACATCGCCGAACACGGCGCGCGTGCCTACCAGGACGAGCTCATCGAGGGGATCCGAACCGTCGCCGACGAGTTCTACCCACGACCCGTCCGCGTTCGAACCATCGATGCCCCGACCGACGAGTTCCGCGACCTGGAGGGCGGCGACGACGAACCCGCCGAACACAACCCGATGCTCGGCTGGCGCGGGATCCGTCGAAGTCTCGACAAGCCGGACGTGTTCCAGCAGGAGCTTGCGGCCTTCGACCGGATCTACGAGATGGGCTACGACAACGTGGAGTTGATGTTGCCGCTGGTCAACGACAGCGACGACATCGAGGGGGCGAAACGCCAGATGCGTGAAGCCGGGATCGACCCCGAGGAGCGCCGGTGGGGCGTGATGATCGAGACGCCGGCCGCGGCGCTACAGATCGAGGACCTCGCGTCCGCGGGGATCGACTTCGCCTCGTTCGGAACGAACGACCTCACCCAGTACACGCTCGCGGTCGATCGGAACAACGAGAACGTGGCCGATCGGTTCGACGAGACCCACCCGGCGGTGCTCGAACTCATCGGGCAGACGATCGAGACGTGTCGGGAGCTGGGCGTCGACACGAGCATCTGTGGACAGGCCGGATCGAAGACGGAGATGGTGAACTTCCTCGTCGAGGAGGGCATTTCCTCCATCTCGGCGAACATCGACGCCGTCCGCGACGTCCAACACGAGGTCAAACGCAAGGAACAGCGGATCCTGCTCGATTCGGTCAGGTGATCGAAGCGACCGATCACGTGACCGGGGATCGAAGCGGACGGACGTTTGGGCGATGAGCAGTCACCACCCCGATATCAGTCACGACCACGACGAATGAACGGACAGCACGCACCACAGTCGTTCGACCGCGTTCTCTCCTCGATGTGCACGGAACCGCATCCGGCCGCTCGGACGGCCGCCGAACGGTTTCTGGCGACCAACCCCGGCGATCCAGCGACCTACGGGACGATCGCGGAGTTGGAGTCGAGAGCGGTCGAACTCCTCTGCACCGTCGTCGATCATCCCCGCAGTGGCCCCGACCTGGGCTATCTCACCTCCGGCGGGACGGAGGCGAACCTCCAGGCGGTCCGAGCGGCCCGAAACCTGGCGGCGGGTGGCGACGTCAACGTGGTCGCACCGGAGAGCGCACACTTCTCGTTCCGAAAGGCGGCCGCAATACTCGACGTTGAACTCCGAACGGTCCCGCTCGACCGGGACCACAGAGCCGACATCGAGGCGGCGTCCGCAGCGGTGGACGAGAACACGGCGCTCGTCGTCGGAGTGGCGGGCTCGACGGAGTACGGACGGGTCGACCCGATCCCGGACCTGTGCGCGATCGCCCACGAGACGGGCGCACGAATGCACGTCGACGCGGCCTGGGGCGGGTTCGTCCTGCCGTTCCACGACGTGCCGTGGACGTTTGCGGACGCGCCGATCGACACGATGACCATCGACCCCCACAAGCTCGGTCGCGCAGTGGTCCCGGCCGGCGGGCTCGTGGTCCGGGATCCCGCGACGCTCGACGCGCTGGCGATCGAGACGCCGTACCTCGAGACGCACGCGCAGGCGACGGTGACGGGCACACGAAGCGGGGCCGGGGTGGCCGGAGCGGTCGCCGCGATGGAGGAGCTGTGGCCCGATGGCTACCGGGAGACTGCACGGCGGTGCCAGCGCAACGCCGAGTGGCTCGCGGCGGCGTTCGCGGACAGAGGCTACGCGGTCGTCGATCCGAGCCTCCCGATCGTTGCCGCCTCGATCCCGACGCCGATCTTCGAAGAGCTTCGGTCGGCGGGCTGGAAAATCGCGCGAACCGATCGCGGCGAGTTGCGGATCGTCTGTATGCCGCACGTGACACGGGACACGTTGCGGGCGTTCCTGTCGGACCTCGATCGGATCGCTGAATCCGATGGGTCACGGACGGCCGGAAGTCGATAGCAACCGACGCCGACCGCGTCGCAGACCAAACAGGTTTTAAGAGCCCGTATCCAACCCGCCGATAAGGTAGATACCATGGAGATGCCACGCCGCTTTAACACGTATTGTCCTCACTGCGACGCCCACCAGGAACACGAGGTGGAGAAGGTTCGATCCGGCCGACAGACCGGCCTGAAACGTGACGCGCGCCAGCAGCGCCGGGCGCTCGCGACGATCGGCAACGCCGGCGGATACTCGAAGGTGCCCGGTGGCGACAAGCCGACCAAGAAGACGCACCTGAAGTACCGCTGTTCGGACTGCGGCAAGGCCCACATGCGTGAGGGATGGCGCGCCGGCCGTCTCACGTTCCAGGAGTAACGATGGCGGGGAACTTCCTTCGCGTCGCCTGTGGGGACTGTGAGAACGAACAGACCGTCTTCGAGAAGGCGTCCGCGAGCGTTGCCTGTGCCGTCTGCGGCACGACGCTTGCCACGCCGACCGGCGGCAAGGCCGCGATCGAAGGCGAGATCGTCGAGACCGTTGAGGCACGGTAACCGCCTCCAATCCCAGAATGCAGTACAGTGGCTGGCCCGAACCAGGTGAACTCGTCGTCGGCGAGATCGACGAGATCGCCGACTTCGGCGTCTTCGTCGATCTCGACGAGTACGAGAACAAACGCGGCCTCTGTCACATCAGCGAGGTCGCCTCCGGCTGGATCAAGAACGTACGCGATCACGTCCGCGAGGGACAGACGGTCGTCGCGAAGGTACTCGACGTCGACGAGTCGTCCCAACAGATCGACCTCTCGATCAAGGACGTCAACGAGCACCAGCGCAAGGAAACGATCCAGGAATGGAAGAACGCACGAAAGGCCGACAACTGGATGCTGTTGGCCCTCGGCGAGGACGTCGACGACGACCGATATACGGCCGTCGCGAACGCCCTGCTCGCCGAGTTCGAGTCGCTGTATGACGCCTTCGAAACCGCCGCGATCCACGGTGAGGAGGCGCTTTCGGACGTCGAGTTGGACGACGACGTGCGTGCGACGATCGTCGAGACGGCGCGCGAAAACGTCTCCGTGCCGTACGTCAACGTGACCGGCTACGTCGACCTCGAGAGTCCGGATCCGGACGGCGTCGACCGTCTCAAGGAGGCGCTACAGGCCGCCGAGGGGAACGGGGAGGTTCCCGAGGAGGTCGAGCTGACCGTCTCATACGTCGGGTCACCCGAGTACCGCATCCAGGTCAAAGCGCCCGACTACAAGACGGCCGAGGACGCGCTCGAGGCGGCCGCCGAGCGCGCCCGCGAATCGATCGAGGCGACCGGCGGAAGCGGGCAGTTCCATCGCGATCGCAACGAGGACGACGAATAACCCATCGATCCGTGATCGCCGTGTTCCACCGGATACCCTGTAGCGATCACGCGCGGGGAACGGAGACCCGAACGTGAAATCACCGATCCGCCGCTGCAGCGAGTGGCGTGCGGCACACGACCGACCAGTCTATACTTTCGCGGAGCGCTGTCCCGACTGCGGAGCTCACACGGAGAACAGCGCGCCGCCGCCGTTTTCGCCGGAGGACCGGTACGGCGAGTATCGACGCCGAGCACGGCGCCGATCGGGGGACGTCGACGTCGGATCCGACGGATCCGAACCGGAATAGCCACGCACTTATGCGCCGCGGCCGGGAGTGTACGCTATGGACGACATCGAGATCGACGCGGTCGCGACGCCGGAACTCGACGACCCAGTTCTGATCGAGGGGCTTCCGGGCGTGGGCCACGTCGGGAAGCTGGCGGCCGAACAGCTCTTGGAGGAGTGTGATGGCACCCTCGTTCGACGGGTCTACACCACCGAGTTTCCGCCGCAGGTGACCGTCGACGACGACGGCGTCACCGAATTGACGTGTGCGGAGTTCCACGCGGTCGAAACCGAGGGTGCGGACCTGTTGGTGTTGACCGGGGACCACCAGGCGGCGACGAACGCGGGCCACTACCGGGTGACGTCGGCGTTTCTCGACGTCGCCGAGGAGTTCGGAGCGAGCCGAGCGTACGCGCTCGGCGGGGTCCCGACCGGCGAGCTCGTCGAGGAGTACACCGTCCTCGGTGCGGTCAGCGACGCCTCGCTGCGTGAGGAACTGGAAGCCGTCGACGTGCAGTTCCGGTCCGACGAGCCCGCGGGCGGGATCGTCGGCGTCTCGGGGCTCATCCTCGGGCTCGGCGAGCGTCGCGGGTTCGAGGCGGCCTGTCTGATGGGCGAAACGAGCGGGTACCTGGTCGATCCGAAAAGCGCGAGAGCGGTGCTCGAGGTGCTTCAGGAGCGGCTCGGATTCGAGGTCGCGTTCGACTCGCTGGAGGAGCGCGCCGAGGAGATGGAGGAGGTCGCGGGCAAGATCCAGGAGATGCAGGACGGGCCGGCGGTTGGCGACGACGAACTGCGGTACATCGGGTGACCGCCCGACCGTCACACGAGGTGGTCGGCGACGACGTCCAGGAACGCGTCGGGGTGTTCGACGTGCGGCAGCAGTTTCGCGCGATCGAACACGACGAGCGGGCACTCCGCCGTCGTCGCGAGGTCGCGACCGGCGGACAACGGCGTGAGTTCGGTCTCGCGACCCCACACGAGCGAGACCGGAACGTCGGCCGCCGTAAGCGCGTCGGCGAGTGACATGTCGGCGTTGAGGTGTCCGGACAGGAACGAGGCGGGCGCGAACCGGGCACCCGCGACGTGAGCGGTTCGCCACTCGTAGTCGATCCACTCATCGGCCACCGCATCGGGAGAGTAGTAGCCGTGATCGGCGTTGAAGTATCGGATCGATGGTTTCGAGGCGATCAGGCGGAAGAGCGTCTCGCCGAGGATCGGGGACCGAAGGAGCTCCCGAAGCCACGGCTTCGGTGGGTCGGGACCAGCCACGGTCGTCGGGACGACGAGCAGGAGGCTCCGAAGGTCGCCGTCCGGATCGGCGGCGACGTCGGCGACGTAGGCGGCCGACAACGAGGAGGCGATGACCCGGGGTCGATCGAACGCCGCGAGGAACTCCCGAAGGAAGTCGGTGTACAGGGCGGCCGAATAGCGCAACGCCGGGCGGTCGGATCGGCCGAATCCGGGCAGATCCGGCGCGATAACCCGGTAATCCTCGGCGAGACCCTCGAAGATGGCCCGCCACTCGCCGGATGATCCGGCGGCGTTGGCGCCGTGAACGAGGACCACCGGCGGGGCATCCGGATCGCCGGCGACGGTATAGGCGACGTCGATCCCCCGCCAGCGATACGTTTCCTGGGTGCCGTCCAACGCCGGGGCAAGCGCATCGGCCTCCAGTCGGGACCGCCGCGTCCACGCGGCGAGCGCGCCGGCACCGAGCGTGAGTCCGCCAAGCAACCGGGTTCGGTTCATACCGATCCTTGCGTCGGCGGCGGTTTATACCCGACGGCGGTGGGAGCTGACGTCGGCGATGGATCGAGCCGAGCGATGAGAACGGACGGAAAAGCTTTGCTGGTCGAGCGTATGAGTATATATACCATGTCAATTTCGTCCCCGGCGAGTGTCTCCTTCCGGATCGGCGCACGCGACCCGACGGCGACCGAGTGTACCGACCTGGCCTGTGAGGCGTCGGGTCTGCTTTCGGATCCGGCAGTCGTTTCGATGATCGTGTTCGTTTCCATCGCGGTTTTCGCCGCGTTCGCGTATATCGCGGATGCTCGTACCCATACCCGAGAGGAGCGACGCCGCGTCGTCGACGAACGCGATGCGTTCGAGGAATTCACGGATCGGCTGGGACACATCACACCACGTGAATCGGAGGTAGCAGCCGAACCGGCGGGACGGAGTGGAGCTCGACTTGCCAGGTTCCCGACCGATCCCGGCGGGACAGCGGACGATGAGTTAGAACGGGCACGCGAGGCGTACCGCGAGACGGTGATGGCGGTTCCACACTACACCGAGGAGTACGATGATTCGTACCTCGAAAGCGTCACCGAGGAGCTCGGAGACGATGTCGCCACGGCGATCTGGACTGAGGACCGGCTCTCGCCGGCGCTTCGAACGACGCTTTTGAACCGGGCGCAGGGCGCCCGTGAGGCACGGGAACGACTGCTGTCGGCGGTCGACTCCGAACTGTCAGAACTCGACAGCGCGGAGGCCCGTCTGGCACGCATCGATCGGACCCGGCGGAACCTCGACGCCCACCTCTCGGAGGGACGGTCGGAACCGACCTTCGACGCGTTGGTGGACGTGTGGGGAACGCTTGAGGACCTCGAGACAACATGTGGGGAGATCGCAATGGACCGGCAAGAACGGCTCCGAGATCCACCGTTTACCCGGCGAACCGAACGTGATCCCGCCTTCTACGACTACCTCTATGCTGATCTCGAGGCGGCTCGATACCCGGTACTGGCCGCGATCGCCGAGGCCGTCGATCGCGTCCGAGCGGATCGTCACGCCCTCGAGTCCCGGATCGCACAGGTCGACTGAGGCGGCCACCTCGGTCGACTGAGGCGGCCATCTCGGTCGACGGTAACCGGCCGGACTGCACCGTTTCTCACCACCGAGACCGAAACGCGAGGCGGAATTCGTCGGGGCTGGACGAGGATCGGTGAGCCGGAAAACTTCGAGGAAACACCAATCTATACTTAAATATATTTCTGCGAAATAAACTCTTAAATATATAACCCGGGAACGGACAACGGTGTGGTAGTGACGTGAGTGCGGAGTCGACGATGGAGGCGGAACGACACGAAACTACGGATGACGACGCCGAACCCGAGGGAGCGCCGTCGTGGCCCGTTGAACCGATCCCAGCACCGTGTCCACCCGACGACCCGGATGCGTGGTACGCGTCGACGGTCCGTGCACAGTACGAACCGGTATCGGGGATCGTTACCACGATACACGAACGCGACGATGGGTTCGTCTACGAGAGCCGCGGTCCGCCGCTTTCCCCGACTGACGAGGCTGCGTTGGCAACGGTCCGGGACCACTTCTCGGCGGCCCGTCATCGACGACCGCTCACCCGACAGGGTGTGCTCGAGCGAGCAACGCGCGGGTTCGAACCGAAATACGCGCGGGCGATCGACCGACTGCTCGAGACCACGCCCGCGGCTCGGCGGCGGATCGATCACCACGCGTTGAACGACCTTCGACTGCTTGGAGATCTCACGCCGCTCGCGGTCGATCCCCGGATCGAGGTCGCCGACGTGGGAGACACCGACGAACTCGTCGTGCATACCGACTCGTTCGCGCCGGTCACGACCGGCGTCTCCGTGGACGAACCGTACGTCGACCGCGTGGCCGGCGAACGGCTGCACCGGTATTCGGTCCCGTTCGCGGGGTTCGACGTCGACGTCGTCGTCTACCGCGAACGGCTGTTGGGATCCGATCAGTTCGAGACGAAATACGCGGTGCTGGAACCGGATCTGCTTCCGGGCGATGATGCCCTGATAGAGGAGTGTAAATCCCGCATTTGGGAGGCCAACGTCGACCGCGTCGTGACCGACCGGGAGTCGTTCGTCGCCGATCGGGCACGGCGATTCCTCGCACGTCGATTGTTGGCGTACAACACGCGCGCCTGGCTCGAGGCGACGCGTCACCGGGTTCGATCGACGCTCGCGTCCTACGGGCTCGCCGTGCCGCCGATCGATTCACGGTACGCGCGCGATCGGCTCGACGACCTCGTGTACTACGTGTTGCGCGATTACGTCGGCGAGGGCATCCTGACGGTTCTGATACGCGATCCGAACCTGGAAGACATCGAGGCCAACCGGGTCGACGAGCGGATCAAGGTGGTTCCGCGAACGATCGTCTTCGACGACGCGGGGGGTGCTGGCGACCGCGTCCCGACGAACCTGTCGTTTACCACGGAGCGGGAGTTCGTCAACGTGGTGACCCAGCTGGCCGCACGCGACGGGACGGAGCTCAACGCGTCGCGGCCCTCGGCGAAGGTGAACCTCGACATCGACGGCGTCGAGGAGACCATCAGGTGTGCGGTCGCGCTCCCGGTGATCTCCGAGGGTGGCCCCCACGTCTCGATCCGGAAGCAGTCGGCGGACGCGATGACGCCGGTCGACCTGCTCGAACGGAACGCGCTCTCGACGGAGTTGGTGACGGTGTTGTGGCTGCTCTACGAGTACCACGGCGTCGTGCTGTTCTCCGGGCCGACCGGCGTCGGGAAAACGACGCTCATGAACGCGCACATGCCGTTCATCCCGTTTGACGATCGGCCGATCTCGATCGACGAGGGGTCACGCGAGGTCCATCTCCCGCACGAGACCGGCGTCTCGCTGACGACTCGCGACCACGAGAACGAGTACAAGCGGGTAACGATGGCCGAGTTGATGACCGAAACGAACTATTTGAACCCCGACGTCGAGGTCATCGCGGAGATCAACACGCCGGCGTCCTTCGAAACGTTTGCAGAGACGTTGAACACCGGCCATGGGGTATTGGGGACGACACACGCGGAGGACGTTGAAACCCTGGTCAACCGCGTGATCGAGCAGGGGTTGCCGGCCTACCTGCTTCGGGAGCTCGATCTGGTCGTGTTCCCTCACAAGACGCGCGGCGAGCGGTACGTCGCCCACGTGGTCGAAATCCTCTCCGACGACGAGTTCGAGGCGCTCGACGGCGCCGCGCTCCGGGGGGCGGACGGGGTTCGACGGCGGGGTGGTGGCGGGACGATACGCAAGGACGGAACGACGGTCCACTGGAACACGGTCGCCTGGCGCGGCACCGACGGAACGTTCACGATCGAGTACGACCACCCGTCACTTGCGGGAGATCGCGACGACGACGTCGCCGCGGTCGGCGCATCCGACCGCGGGGTCGCCACCGACGGATCGATCGGCTTCGGACTGTTTCACCGGCTCGCCGAGCGGACGGACCGTGACGTCGTCGACGTCGAGGCCGAGTTCCACAGGAAGCATCGATACGTCCGCTATCTGGCCGAGGAGGGGATCGACGACTTCGAGACGCTCTTCGAGTTCCTCTCGGACCTTCGAACCGACGAGGCCGCGACGGTCGAACGGGCGCTGCGATCGACGGGCATCGTTCCCGACGAGGCGGCCGAATGAGCGACGGCGTCTCGACCGCGGCGACCATCGGGACCGAGTCGGAGCCGAAGGCGGGGACACGGACCCCCGATCGGCAAACCGAGGCTCACCGCCATCGATCCGGGGGCGAAACCGGGTCGCGGTCCTCGGCGATCGACCATGGGATCGACCGCGGCCTTCACGCACTGTTCGCCCGCCACGCCGACGCGGAACGACACGTCCGCGACCGGGACCGGTATCGGGCGACGGCGATACGGACCGGGTTCGACGTCCTGCTGGCCAGGATCTACGGCCTCTCGTGGGTGGCCGGTCTGATCGTGGCGCTGCCAGTCGTGGTGATCGGGCGTCAGCTCTCCCCGGCAGTATTGGAACGGGTGGACGCCGCGCTCGCCTCGGGACTCCCGATCAACGGGATCGGTCTGGCTCGACTGCCGCCGGAATGGGTGGCGCTTGTGGCAGCGATCGGCGTCGGCGCGGCGGTCAAGCGGGGCGTCGTTCGCGGTGGCGGCACGTACCTCGGGTGGGTCGCGAGCGCGCGGCGAACGGACATCGAGCGGACGCTCCCCGGCGCAGTTCGGTATCTCCACGCGCTTTCGTCGGGCAGCGACACGGCACGCGGGATGATCCGCAAGACCGCCGCCAACGAGGCGTACGGTGAGACGGCGGTCGCCTTTCGGGCCGCGCTCAACAGCGCACGGTTGACCGGGAGCCTCGATCAGGCGCTCGGCCGCGTCGCGCGGGATACGCCCTCGAGTGACCTCCTTGCACCCTTCCTGATCAAGTTTCGCGAGCACGCCAACCAGGGTGAGGATGCCCTCTCGAACTACCTCGCGATGGAGGGCCGAATGCTCGGACATCGGGAAGATCGGGCCCGCAAACGGGCGGAGGGGTTCCTGGAGCTTCTCTCGGAGCTGTTCATCGTTCTGTTGGTGTTGCCGGCGCTGCTCGTCATCGTGTTGACCGTGATCGGCGTGATCGCGCCCGGGCTCTCCGACCCGATTCACACGCCGGTCGTGACGGTGACGACACGCGCGGCGATCGTCTACGGGAGCGCGGCGTTCATTCTGGTCGTGGGCGCCGTTTCGGCGACGATCGTCGAACACCTTCGACCGCCCGACCAGCGGACGGCCTACGAGCTGCCGGCCGATCCGATCACGGTCCTCCGGAGCGTGACCGTCAATCCGCGATCGACGGCGGTCGTCGCCGCGATACCCGCCATCGGCGCAGGCGCCGTCCTCGCGAACGCCGGCGCCGACCCGGTGAACGTCGCGACGCTCAGCTACGTCGCCTTCGCGGTTCCCACGGGCGTCGTATCCGTTCGGCGGGCTCGGCTCGACGACGCGAAGGATCGCGAGATCAAGGACTTCGTCCACGCCGTCTCCGGACACGTCTCGCTCGGTCGTCCGTTTCCGGAAGCGGTCGCGCTCGTCGCGCGCGACGTCGATCTCGGCGCGCTCGACGCCGACGTCGCGGACCTGGCGTTCAACCTCTCGTTGACGACCGGGAACCAACGATCCGCACGGAACGTCCTCGAAGGAACGGCGGACGGGGATGGTGGTGATGACCCCGATGAACACGAGCCCGATCGTGGGACCGTCCGGACGGCGGCGCTGAACCGGTTCGTCGAGAACGTGGGAACGCCGCTTGCAGAACAGACGGTCGGGCTCGTGACGGGGGCGCTCGATGCCGGCAGCGACACCCAGACCGTCTTCGAGACGCTTCAAACCGAAATCGGGCGCCTCTACCACCAGAAGCGGGCGCTCCGCTCGGCGATGCTCGTGTACGTCGCGGTCGGGTGGACGGCGGCGCTGCTGGTCATCGGGATCGTCGTCGCGGTCAACCTCTACGTCATCGACGGGTTCGCCCAGCTGTCGGCTGTCTCCGGGTCGTCGGCGATGCGGTTCGACCCGGGGACGATCGATCCCGAGCGCGAGCGATACCGGTTTTACGTCGTGTTGCAGGCGACGATGCTCGCGTCGGGTTGGTTCGCGGGGGCCGCCTCACGCGGCTGGTACGAGGCGCTGTTGCACTCCGGCGTCCTCGTGGGCGTCTGTTACGTCGTCTTCGCGGGGGTCGGATTGCTGTGAGCCGCGATCGCGCCCAATCGACCGTCATCGGGGTGACGCTCCTCATCGCGATGACGGTCACGAGCCTCGGACTGATCACCGCGGGCACGGGCGTCGTCGTCCAGGAGCACGCGGGAACGATCGGCGTCGAGGCGGCGACCGACGACCTGACCGCGGCGATCGATGGAACCGGCCACGACGGTCGGATGACCGCATCGGTCCGCCTGTCCGGGGGCCGGCTCGACACGATCGAACGGACGGTTCGAGTACACGACGGCGACGAGTGGCGGTCCCTGGAGGCCGACGGACTACGGTACGTGGGAAGCGGTGGCGATCAACGCGTGGTGAGCGCCGCCGGGCTCGTCATCCGTGAGTACGGCGACGGCGCGATCGCGGTTCGGGACCCGGCGTTGCTCATCGGGGAGGATGCACTCGTGGTTACGATCCCCGTGATCCAGGGCGGCGGAGCGGTCGGGGCGCTGACACTTATACACATCTGCCGCTGCCGTCGTTTCTCCTTGTGTTGTGTGCGGGGGTCGCCGAA